>DATFJY010000207.1:0-4382 GCA_035268905.1 Desulfotignum sp. | reverse complement strand
CGCTTTTCTGCATTCCGCCACCATGGTCAAGGCCGGGGTGTTTCTACTGGCCCTGATGGTTCCGGTGCTGGGGGGCAGCACACTGTGGTTCACCATTGTCACGACCACCGGCCTGATCACCCTGGTGTTTGCCGCTTACATGGCCATGTTCAAGGACGACCTCAAAGGCCTGCTGGCCTATTCCACGGTGAGCCACCTGGGGCTGATCACTTTGCTGCTGGGCATCGGCACCCCTATGGCGGTGGTTGCCGGCGTGTTCCATATTTTCAACCATGCCGCCTTCAAGGCCGGACTGTTCCTGCTGGCCGGGATCATTGACCATGAAACCGGGACCCGGGATATCCAGCGGTTGTCCGGGCTCAAAAAGGCCATGCCCATGACGGCTGTCCTGACCCTCATCGGGTGCGGCGGCATGGCAGGGGTGCCCCTGTTCAACGGATTTTTGAGCAAGGAGATGTTTTTGGCAGAAACCCTTGCCCCCGGCCTGACAGGGGCCTGGTCCTGGATTCTGCCTGTTGGTGCGGTCCTGGCCGCCGTTTTTGCCGTGGCCTATTCCATCCGCATGCTGGTGGGCGTATTCTGGGGAAAGCCGGCACAAGACCTGCCCCGGTCCCCCCATGAACCACCCATGGGCATGACGCTGTCACCGGCGTTTCTCATGGCCGTGTGCGTCCTGGTGGGGATTTTTCCCGCCTTTTTTGCCGGTCCTTTGGTCCATGCCGGGGCCGGTGCCATCCTGGGTCCGGACATGCCGGCCTTTCACCTGGCGGTCTGGCATGGATTCAACATGGCCCTGGTCTTGAGCATGGTCGCCCTGGCAGGGGGTGTGGTGTTTTACCGGTACCGGCACAGACTGTTTGACGCCCATGTGTGGTGTTCCCGATACCTGGACGGCAAAACCCTGTTTGAATCCCTGATTTCCAGGATGGTTCAGGCTGGCAACCACGTCATCCGGTTTCTGGAAAACGGCTCACTGCAGCGCTATCTGTTTGTCCTCATCACTGCCACCCTGGTTCTGGGAGCCGTACCGTTTGCCGTTTCCAAAACCCCGCTTCTGGGGCCGGTTGCCGCAACCCCCCTGGATCCGGTCACCCTGGTCATGGGGCTGATTCTGATCATCGGGGCCGTGGCAACGGTCAAGACCCACCGGAACCGGATTCTGTCCATCATCATGCTGAGCACAGTGGGCCTGGTGGTGGCCCTGGCATTCACCCGGTTTTCCGCACCCGACCTGGCCTTGACCCAGATCTCGGTGGAGGTGGTGACCATTATCCTACTGATGATGGCCCTGCACCTGCTGCCCCCCACCACGCCCGTGGAATCCTCCAGAACCAGACGGCGGCGGGACGGCTTCCTGGCGGTGCTGGCCGGCGGCGGTGCGGCAGCCCTGGCCATGGCCATCCTCACCCGTCCCTATGACACCATCTCTGATTTTTTTCTGGCCCACAGCGTTCCCGGCGGCGGGGGCACCAATGTGGTGAACGTGATTCTGGTGGATTTCAGGGGGTTTGATACCATGGGGGAGATCACGGTACTGGCCATTGCCGGTTTGATCATTTACGCGCTCCTGCATAAATTTGAACGCCATGCCCCGGTGACCGATGAGATGGGCCGTCCCTGGACCAAAGACCGATTTCCCATGATCCTGGTCAATATCACCCGGCCCCTGCTGCCGCTGGCCCTGCTGTTTTCCGCCTATATTTTCCTGCGGGGCCACAACGACCCCGGCGGCGGTTTCATCGCCGGACTGATCACCGCCACGGTGCTGACCCTGCAGTACATTTCCAGCGGCATTGTCTGGACCCGGCCCCGGTTTCATTTTGACAACCACGTGATCATGGCCCTGGGCCTGACCCTGGCCCTGGGCACCGGCCTGACCAGCTGGGCCCTCAATTATCCGTTTCTCACCAGCACCTATGAATATTTCAAGCTGCCGCTGATCGGAAAATTTGAAATTGCCAGCGCCATGGCCTTTGATATGGGCGTATATCTGGTGGTGGTGGGATCGGTGATGCTGATGCTGGTCAAGCTGGGGTCCATCAATTCCGAGGACGCCCAAACCGTATCCACCTCAGCCCTTGTGAATGAAAAATTGGAAAATGACACCCTGGAAGGCAACCCCCTTAAAAAGGAGACCCATTGATGGAATGGCTTGTATCGGCATGTTTCGGGGTCATGATCGCCTGCGGGGTCTATCTGGTGCTGCGGGCGCGCACCTTTCCCGTGATTCTGGGCCTGACCCTGATGGGGTATGCCGTCAATCTGTTTCTGTTTCTCACCGGCCGCCTGCACACCAACCTGCCCGACATTATTTCCGGCAGTCAGACCCAATACGCCGACCCCCTTCCCCAGGCCCTGGTGCTGACCGCCATTGTCATCGGGTTTGCCATGATCGCGTTTGTGGTGGTGCTGTCTTTGCGTGCCCTGGGTGAACTGGACACCGACCATGTGGACGGACACAAGGAGAAGCCCCCCTCATGATCAATCATCTGATTGTCGGCCCCCTGCTGCTGCCCCTGTTCATGGGGACCATGATTATCCTGAACACCAACCAGCCCATTGCCCGGCGCCGCATCCTGGGGCTTTGTTCCTGCCTGGCGGTCCTGGTCATTTCGATTATCCTGCTGTTTCAAAGTACGGTAGGCCCCATTCAGACCTATGTGCTGGGAGACTGGCCCACCCCCTTCGGCATTGTGATGGTTCTGGACCGGCTCAGCGCCATGATGCTGTGTATTACGGCCCTGCTGGCCCTGATATGCCTGGCGTATGCGGCCCGGGGAACCGACCGGCAGGGAAAAAACTTCCACGCCCTGTTTCAATTCCAGCTGCTGGGGATCAACGGGGCCTTTCTCACCGGGGACCTCTTCAACCTGTTTGTTTTTTTCGAAATCATGCTGCTGTCCTCCTACGGCCTGGTGCTGCATGGCGGCGGGGGCCTCCGGACCCGGGCCGGCATGCATTATGTCATGCTCAACCTGGTGGGCTCCAGCATTTTTCTGGTGGGGGTGGGGATCCTTTACGCCCTTTTAGGGACCCTCAACATGGCGGACCTGGCAGTGCGCATGGCCCTGGCCCCGGCTGAAAACGCGGCCCTGCTCCAGGCGGCCGGCCTGATTCTGTTTGCCGTGTTTGCCTTGAAAGCGGCCCTGCTGCCCCTGTGCTTCTGGCTGCCGGATGCCTACGGATTTACCAGTGCACCGGTGGCGGCCCTGTTTGCCGTCATGACCAAGGTGGGGGTGTATGTGATCCTGCGGGTGTACTGCCTTATTTTCAGTGATTTTGCCGGGGTCGGGGCCGGCCTGCTCAACACCTGGCTGCTGCCCGCTGCCCTGATCACCCTGGCGGCCGGGGCCGCCGGTGTGGCAGGCAGCCGGGACCTGCGGCGGATCACCGCTTATCTGGTCATCATGTCCGTGGGCACACTGCTGGCTGTCATCGGCACGTTTCAAAGAGAGGCCATTGCCGCCGCCATTGTGTACCTGCCCCATACCACCTTCATGACCGCGGCCATGTTTCTGGTGGCAGACCTGATCGGACGGCAGCGGCCCTATGCCGGCACCGGTCTGGTCCCGGACCGGCCGGTGGGACAGCCCACCCTGCTGGGACTGCTGTTTTTGATGGCTGCCGTGGCCATTGGCGGCCTGCCGCCGCTGAGCGGATTTGTCGCCAAGGTGATGATGCTCACGACAGTCAAAGACAGTGCCGGAGCCCCATGGATCTGGGGACTGGTGCTGGGAGGGGGGCTTTTGACCCTGATTGTCCTGGGACGGACCGGCAGCGTCATCTTCTGGAAACTGCTGCCGGCTGATGACACGGAAACCGCCCGAAAAACCGCACATGCCCCTGTACCTGTCCATGCGACGGCAGATGTGTTCCCGGCTGCGGCCCTGCTGGTCATCAGCCCGCTGCTGGTCATTTTCGGCGGAATGATCACGGAATTTGCCTTTGCCGCCGCCGACCATGTCATCAACCCGGTCCACTATATCGAAGCGGTACTGGGACCGGACCGGTCATTTCCGTTGCTGCTTTCTTCCGGAGGTGAATAATGCCCGCATACCGAAAATCCCCCATCCCCGGGAACCGGTGGCTGCCCCATCCATTGATGACCCTGGTGCTGGTCATTATCTGGCTGCTTCTGGTCAATACCATCACCTTTGGTCATCTGCTGCTGGGCACGCTGCTGGGCATTGCCATTCCCTGGTTCACCAACCGGTTCTGGCCGGAACGGCCGAAGATTGCACGACCGTTTCTGCTGTTCCGGTTTTTTTTCATCACCTTTTTGACCGATGTGATTGTGGCCAATATCACGGTGGTGCGCCTGTTTCTTTTGCCGGACATTTCCCGGCTGCGGCCCCGGTTCATTGAAATCCCCTTGGACACCC
>DATFJY010000206.1:0-6338 GCA_035268905.1 Desulfotignum sp. | reverse complement strand
CCATTCTGCCGCGGTTTTATATGAAAGTAGTGAGATATGAGGTTTGAGTAGTGAGAAAAAAATATCAAATAAGCTTCTCTCAATACTCATAACTCACCCCTCATAACTTTCATAATTTGTTGTGCTCGTCAGGGCATGGGGGTTGTTACAGGGTGTTGGGCATGCAAAGCGTTAAGAACGGCAAACTGTTTGAGGACATACCTGCCCGCAGTTTTTGCCGTTTAGCGCAGCCATGCCCTACACCCTGTCAACCGGGGCAGACGGGTGAGCCCCGCAAGGCCTGCCAGGCAAAGGTATTACCTGCAAGGCCTTTCCGGCAAGGGCTCTGACCCGGATGAAAGGTTTTATATACCATTAACGTGCAACCTGTCTGAACATTTCATGATTTGCTGTAACCCTCAAGGTATGAACTTTACTGAATGAACGCCTTGATGTCGTTGATAATCTCCTCGGCCGGAAACCCCTTGGCCTTGGCCTTTTCAATCCAGTCATCCACCATGAAGGTGATCTTTTCATCCCATTGGGCTTTTTCATCCGCCGGCAGGGTGATCACCTCCACGCCCTGCTCCTCTTTGGACCAGGCCACGGCATCCTTGATCTGCTGGTCCATGTATTCTCCGGTCCAGATGGCCTGTTCTTCTTTGAGGTCCATCATCACCTTTTGCACATCGGCCGGCAGTTTGGCCCAGGCATCCTTGTTCATGATCACGGCAAACGGGTAGATGCCGGCATCCACCATGGTGATGTATTTGCAGTTCTCGGCAAATTTGAAATCCTTCATCACCTCCAGGGAGGAAAACAATCCATTGACCGTGCCTTTCTGCAGCGCTTCCACCGTGGCAGGCATGGGCATGCCCACCGGATTGGCGCCCCAGGCCTTGAGGATGGTGGCAGAGTCACCCGAGGCCCGCAGATCCATGCCTTTCAGGTCCGCCATGTTCCGCACCGGCTGCTTGGACATGATATTGCCCGGTGCATTGGTGAACATGGTGAGCACCACCACATCTTCAAAAGCTTGGGGTTTGTATTTTTCATACAGTTTGAGCAGGGCGATGGAGCCGGACCTGGCATCAGGAATGCCCAGGGGCAGGCTGGTGGCGTTGGTGACAATGAACCTGCCGGGCTGATAGGCCATACAGATATTGCCGATGTGGGCCTGGCCGGCAATCACACCGTCCATCATCTCCTTGGCCCCTAAAAGGGTGCCGCCGGGAAAGGTTTTGACTTCTACTTGCCCATTGGTGCGTTTTTCCACCGCCTCTTTCCACCGTTCCATCTGCACACAGGGAAAGGTGGGGGCCGGCGGGAAATTGGCGTAGTTCAGGGTGATTTTGCCTGCCACGGCAACAGTTGCAAACAGGGAAAGGCAGGTGACGATAACGAAAATTAAGGTTGTGCCAAACAGCATGGTTCGTTTGATCATGATTTCACCTCCAAAAAAATGAAACATTGTGGTCTTCGGGTGACAAAGGAGATGGCAGTTGACCACCCCCGTTTCTCACCCGCACTATTGTCGCTCCTTTATGGCTGCAAGGACACGCTCCGGGGTAATGGGCAGGTCCTTGATGCGCACGCCCACGGCATTGTAAATGGCATTGGCCACGGCCGGTGCCGTGGGCACACACCCGGGTTCTCCTATGCCTTTGGCACCAAAGGGGCCATCCGGATCATGGGTCTCGATGACCGGGGCCGTTATGGGGACAGCATCCTTGGCGGTAAACAATTTGTAATCCCTGAAATTGGGGTTCTTGATCTGCCCGTCTTTTATCATCACCTCCTCGGACAGGGCATAGCCCAGGCCCATGATCACCCCGCCATAGACCTGGCCCTCCAGGAGCATGGGGTTGATGGCCCGGCCCACATCATGGGCTGCCACATAGTTTTTCACCTGGATCTTGCCGGTTTCTTTGTCCACCTGGACCCGCACCCCGTGCACGCCGAATGAGTAAGACACCGACAGGTTGCACTTAAAATCCTTGCCCATATTTTCATTGGGGGGATCATAAAAATAGTCTGCCATGAGCATGGTGCCGCCGGGCGAAAAATGGGCCTTGCGCAGCAGCTTGTCCACGGGCATGGTTTTTTCCGGATCATTTTTCACAAACACGGTGCGGTTTTCCATGACCAGGTCTTCGGGTGTCACATCAAACAATTGGGCCCCGAATGCCAGCAGGGTTTGTTTTACCCGTCTGGCCGCCCCCAGGGCTGCATTGCCCGCCACAAACGTGGACCGGCTGGCATGGGCCCCCACATCCCAGGGACAGACATCGGTGTCGGAATGCTTCACATTGATGTCTTCAGCCAAAAGCCCCAGCTCCTCGGCCACGATCTGGGCAATCATGTTGTCCAGGCCCTGTCCCATATCCGTGCCGCCGGTAAAGATATCTACCTTGCCGAAATCATCCATCTTCAGGATGGCGCCGCATCCGTCGGACTTGTAGATCCGGGCCCCGCCCCCCACATGGATGAGAGACGCATACCCGATGCCCTCCCCGTCCGCCAGGGGCGAATCTGCCGTCAGTTCCTTTTCCACGGCATCGATGCACTGGCCCAGGCCGCAGGAGGTGATTTTGAACCCCTGGGGGGTTTCATCACCGGGTTCATTCTGGTTGATACGCCGGAACATCACCGGGTCGATCCCCGCCTTTTGTGCCAGCATGTCCATACAGGATTCGATGGCAAAGGTGGCCTGGGGGTTGCCGTATCCCCGCATGGCCTGGGCATAGGTGTTGTTGGTGTATACGCATTTGGCATCATACCGCACATTGGGAACCCGGTAAAGGGAGGTAATGGGCATCATCATCACCGTGGGGGTGGTGGCCCCCCAGGAGGTCCGTCCCCCGTTGTCCAGGACCATGCGGATGTCCCGGAAGGTGAGATGGCCTTCTTTGTCGCATCCCTGGCGGATATAGATCACCGTGGGCTGGCGGGTGGAGGTGGCCTCGAACTCCTCTTTTCTGTCAAACAGGATCTTCACGGGTTTTCTGCATTTGTGGGCCAGCAGAATGGCGATATGTTCATAGGCATATGTGTCCAGCTTGGAGCCGAACCCGCCGCCAATGACCGGTTTGATCACCCGGACCCGCTTGCCCTTCAGCCCCATGGCCCCCAGGGTTTCCAGAAAATCCTTCTGGGCCAGAGAAGGGATCTGGGTGTTGGAATAGACAGTCAGGTTGTCCGAGGCATCGAACAGGGCCACCGCCCCGGAGGTGGACAGGCAGCAGTGGGTGACCCAGGTGGTGGTGAACCGGTCTTCCGCCACAAAGGCGGACTCTTTTTCCGCTGCCGCCACATCCCCGTAGTGCAGTTTCCAGGGCAGCTTGAGCACGTTGCCCTTGTGGGCCTCGTGCACCAGGGGGGCATCCTTTTCCATGGCTGCCTCCGGGTCGAACACTGCGGGCAACGGTTCATATTCCACTTCAATGAGGCTGACCGCTTTTTTGGCCACTTCTTCTGACACGGCTGCCACTGCAGCGATCTCATCCCGGAAACAGCACACCTTGTCCGCCTTGAGCGGCGGGTTGTCCTTGTAAAATCCCATGCGCATTTTGGGCGGGATATCCTTTCCCGTGAGCACGGCATGGACCCCGGGCAGGGCACGGGCTTTGGAGATATCCATGGCCGTGATCTTTGCATGGGCATGGCTGCTGTACAGAATCTTGCCGTACAACATGCCCGGCAGTCTGACATCCTGGATATATTCCGCCCTCCCCATGGCCTTCTGGGCCGCATCCAGTTTGGGGACCCGCTGTCCCACTACGGTATAGTCTTTCATCTGATCACCTCCCCGGCCGTCTGGTCACCCGGCTGCCGGGTGACGGACCCTGGATCATTGAATCCTGCCGCTTTGTCTGTTTTTTTGCCGGCCATCTGTCTTCCGGCCGCTGCCACCGAATCCAGAATCTGGACATAGCCTGTGCACCGGCAGATATTGCCTGCCAGAGCATGTTTGACTGCCTCCTGGTCAGCTTCGGGATCTTTGTCCAGCAGGGCCTTGGCCGACATGATCATGCCGGGGGTGCAGAACCCGCACTGGATACCGCCGTTGTCCACAAACGACTGCTGGATGGGATGGAGGCTGCCCGTATGCACGGCCAGACCCTCGATGGTCTGCACCTGCTTTCCCTGGACATCCGGTGCCAGGTATAAACAGGCGTTGACGGCCAACTGGTCCACAATCACGGTGCAGGCACCGCATTCGCCGTTGCCGCAGCCCTCCTTGGTGCCGATCAGGCCCAGTTCTTCCCTGAGCAAATGCAGCAGGGTCCAGTGGTCCTGGATATCACAGGAAATCTCATCCCCGTTCAAAATAAAGGATATGGTCTTTGTCATGGTCACTCCTCATGGTCACTTGTATGGTTATGCCTGCCGGGCCTTATGGCTGATAATATCCAGGCATCTGAGCCCCATGCGCCGCACCTGGACACGGATCATCTCTTTTCGGTGCCAGGCCTGGCCCCGGACACTGTCTCTGACCTGTGATTCTTCGGCCGCAAGCTTCCCGGCCTCGGTCAGCAGGTCCGATGTCACCGGCTGTCCTTCCAGCAGCTGTTCCGCCTTCTGCGCCCGCAGGGGAGTCGGACCGGCCACCCCCAGACAGATCCGGGCCCGGGTGCAGGTGGAGAGGTCCTCATCCACCACCAGGAGCACGCCGATACCGATCAGTGGCAGCTCCATGGCGGCCCGTCGTCCAAACTTGATATAGGCGCTGCCGGTGCGGGGCACCTGGGCCGGAATTGTAATTTTTGTCAGAATTTCTCCCGGGGTGAGCACGGTTTCATAGGGTTTGACAAACAAATCCTTTACCATGACAGACCGCTCACCATCAGGTCCGACCAACAGGGCCCTGCCGTCCAGGGCAACAAGCGGGATAGCCCCGTCTGCCGAGGGAACCGCATTGATGAGGTTGCCGCCGATGGTGCCCATGTTGCGCACCTGCAGGGACCCGATATTGGAGACCGCATCGTAAATGATGGGATATTCATTGCGGATGAGCAGGGACTGCTCCAGCATGGCATGGGTCACCATGGCCCCGATGGTCAGCTCGCCTGTGGCCCTGTTTTTATCCAGGTCATGCAGGCCCGGTATCTGCTTGAGGTTTATCAGATAATCCGGTGCCATCCATCCGTCCTTGATCTTGACGATCACATCTGTCCCGCCGGCCATGTAACGGGCGGTTTCTTTGTGCTGCCCGAACAGGGCCACCGCTTCTGCCACAGTGGCGGGTGTCAGGTATGTAAATGGTTTCATATAATTTCCTTTCCTTACCCTCTGTTATCAAAAATCCGGCGGGCCTTGCCCGGCACCCGGGGCAGTTCACCGTAAGGCAGCACCTGCACATCACAGGACACCATGATCTTTGACCGTACCGCATGGCGGATTCGGTCCCGGATGCCATCGGCATCCGACGCACCCCCCTGGCTGGCGACCTCCACCTTGATGGCCATGGTTTCCTTCCCATCCCCGGTCCGGGACAGGTGCAGTTGGTATTCACTGCCGGTGCCCGGAATTTCCGAAAGCACCTCGTCAATCTGACCCGGATAGACATTCACCCCCTTGAGGATGATCATGTCGTCGGACCGGCCCATGATACGGTCGTGCAGGAACAGGGGATTGCCGCAGGAACAGGGGGCCGACATTTTCCGGGTCAGGTCCCTTGTCCGGTACCGGATCAAAGGGGCCGCCTCTTTGCACAGGGTGGTCACCACCATCTCTCCCACCTCTCCGTCCGCCACCGGGGTCAGGGTATCCGGATCCAGAATCTCCAGGATATATTTGTCCGCCCAGTAGTGGATACCCTCATGTTTCACGCAGTCCAGGCCCATACCAGGGCCGTAGAGCTCGGTCATGCCGGTGATGTCGAACATGTCCTCCAGGCCCAGCAGGTCCTTGATCCGCTCCCGCATGGCTGCCGAGCTGCGCTCGGAACCAAAGATGATTTTTTTCAATTTGATTTGGTCTTTGAGCCCCCGCTTGTGTACCTCTTCCGCCATGAGCAGGGCCATGGATGCGGTACAGCAGAAAACCGTGGGGGCCAGATCCTTCAGAAACCGGCACTGCATATCGATGTTGCCCGGCCCTATGGGAATGGCCATGGCCCCCAGCCGCTCGCATCCCAGCTGAAACCCCATGCCCGCTGTCCACACCCCGTATCCCACCGCGATCTGGACACGGTCTGCCGGGGTCAGGCCCGCCATTTCATAACACCTGGCAAACATATCGATCCAGTCGTCGATATCTTTCTGGGTATAGGCCAGAACCTTGCGCCTGCCTGTGGTGCCTGAAGAGGCATGGATCCTTACCACTTCGGTTTCCGGCACCGAGAGCAGCGGCAGGGG
>DATFJY010000205.1:0-7167 GCA_035268905.1 Desulfotignum sp. | reverse complement strand
TTTTTTCCTGGGCCAGCAGGGTTGTTTCGGTTTTATCAGCCAGGCGCGCTGCCAGGCGTTTGGACCGATCCCGCAGCACAGACACTTCCCGGTCCCTGGCGGCCAGATTGGCCGCCAAATCCCCCACCTCCTGTTCCAGTTTGTCTCTGACCTGGCGCAGTGCGGTAATATCTTCATTCAGGCTGGCAATGGTGAGCATCTGCTGTTTGATTTTGGCCCGGTCCTGTTCTGATTGTGCCGAATAATCCGCCACCTGGGACATGAGGATCTCTTTGTCTTCAGAGAGTCCAATGATGGTATCAGACAGCCGGGACACTTGTGCCGTCAGCCTGGTGGATTTTTCCTTTTCCAGTCCCAGCATCTCCGCCAGTTCATTCACCTGGGTGTGCAGCCGGGCCAGTTCATTTTTCTGGCCGTAAAGCACCTCACTGAGCAGAAACTGGGCCACAACAAATATCATCAGCACAAAAATCACCACCATCAACAGGGCTGACAGGACATCCACATATCCGGGCCAGGCTGTTATGGGGCTTGCGGTTCGCCGCGCTCTGGATAGCATGCTGTCTCCTGTCAGGTTCCGTGGTCGGAAGATGAATCCGGCGTTTTTTTCTGCTGCTGTTTGAGCAGCACCGACATGGCCTGGTTGTTTTTGTGCATCTGGTTGACCAGCACCCGCAGGTTGTTGTCTATGCCCCGGAGCAGTTCCGCAGATGCGGCCGGACCTTCATCAGGAATCTCATCTGTATCCACCAGCCGGGTAACCCCGGAAAGCCACTCTTCCATCTCATTGAAAAACCGGTTCTGGGCATGTCCGGCCTGGATATCGATAAATCCCAGGACAAGGCTTCCCCCCAGACCGAACAGGGAAGAAGAAAACGCCGTACCCATTCCCTGAAGCGGGTCCTGCAGCCCCTGCTTCAGCCGTTCGAACAGATTCACAAAATCTCCGGAACCCACCTCCAGACCGCCGATCACCTGACCAACGGTACCAATGGTCTGCAAAAGTCCCCAAAAGGTCCCCAGAAGCCCTAAGAATACCAGCAGCCCGATCATATATTTGGAAATTTCCCTGGCCTCATCCAGGTGTCCCCGGATGCCGTCCAGCACCGTGCTCATGGAACCGGCTGACAGCCGGAACCGGTCCCGGTGGATCTCTTCCAGGTGTTTGGCCAGAGGAGACAGCAGGGTGGGCGGTTCAACAGTGGACAGGCCAGGGTCTCCGGTGCGGAATTTTTTGATCCACTTTATTTCCGGTTCCAGGCGCAGGATCTGGAACACATTGATGGCAATGCCCACGCACAGGGCTGCCAGTATCAGCAGGTTGAATCCCCAGTTGGCCATAAAGGCCGCCTTGAGAGGTACTATCAGCAACAGGCAGACCCCGGTCACCACCAGCAGATAGATAAAGGTGAGAAACAGGTAATGCCGTGGATTTGTCATAAAACGCCTCCTTAAGATACCCGAAAACGTTCAGGGCATCTGATAGAATCTGTTCATCAGGTTATGTGGATGTAGTCTGGCATTTGTATGCAAATGACACGGTATTGTCAAGATGTGAGATACAAATCACACAGAACCCTTCATGTGTGTTTTCCATATGCTTTGAGTTTTTTTAACAGGGTTTTGCGGGTGATACCCAGCCGCCGGGCAGTTTCACTTTTATTGCCGGCGGCTGCGGCCAGGGTGGACAAAACAGCTTCTTTTTCAATGCTGGACAGGGGGATGTTTTCCAGGCTGCAATCCGGGGAAGACAAGGCGGTATCCTGTGCTGCATCCCTGCCGGCAAAGGTCAGGTCGGTCCGGGTAATATAATCGGTTCGGGCCAGGACCACCGCCCTTTCCACCGCGTTCATCAGTTCCCTGACATTCCCCGGCCAGGCATGCCGGATCATGGCATCCATGGCATCCGGTGCAAACCCTTTGATATCCCGGCGGTTTTTTTCGGAAAAATGCGCCAGAAAATGCAGCGCCAGTTCCGGAATATCCTCGGGCCGGTGCCGCAAAGGCGGGATATCCAGGCTGACCACATTCAAGCGGAAAAACAGGTCCTGCCGGAATTCCCCTTTTTCCGCCATGATCTTCAAATCCCGGTTGGTGGCGGCAATCACCCGCACATCCACCTGGATGGTTTCATCACTTCCCACAGGGGTGATCTCTTTTTCCTGGAGCACCCGCAACAGTTTGGCCTGCATGGCCAGGCTCATCTCCCCGATTTCATCCAAAAGGATGCTGCCTTTGTCCGCCTGGAGAAATTTTCCTTTGCGCTTTGTATCCGCACCGGTGAAAGCGCCCCTGGCATGGCCGAACAGTTCCGACTCCAAAAGGGTCTGGGTGATGGCTGCACAGTTGATGCGCACAAACGGGCCATTCCTTCTGGGGCTGTTGTCATGCAGGGCTGCGGAAACAAGCTCTTTTCCCGTACCTGATTCACCGGTCACCAGCACATTGGCATCTGTGGGCGCCACCATATAAAGGGTGTCCAGGAGCACGGCCATGGCCTTACTTTTTCCCATGATATTGTGGTGAAAGGTGGTGGATTTAAGCCGCTCTTTCAAATTTTTGTTTTCAGACTGCAAAAAAATCCGTTCCAGCACCCGCTCGATGGTCAATTTGAGTTTGTCAAAGTCCAGCGGCTTGGTCAAATAATCATAGGCACCAATCTTCAGGGCCTCTACAGCTGTATCCACCGATGAATAGGCTGTCATCATGATCACCGGCAAAGATGGATTGAATTCACAGATCTTTGCCAGCGCTTCCATGCCTGACATGCGTTTCATCTTCATGTCCAGCAGCACCATGTCAAAGCTGTGGGATGTGACTTTTTCCACACCGGTATCCCCGTCATCAGCCAGGTGCACCGCATATCCCCAGTCTGTTATCAGGGTTTTGAGCATCCGTGCATGGGCCGGGTCATCATCAACCACCAGTATATCATGTTTCATGGATGTCATCCTTTTGGGAATCGAAAAGCCGGATAAAAAACGTGGTCCCCTCATCTTTGACACTTTGAACCCGGATCTGCCCCCCCAGCTTTTCCACCAGCCGGTGCACAATGGAAAGACCCAGACCGGTGCCGTCAGGCCGGGTGGTAAAATAGGGATCAAAGATATCAGACAAAACCGCCTCATCCATGCCGCAGCCATCATCTGTCACCCGGATTTCAAGGCCCTGGCCCGGCGAGATATCTATCACCGTCACTGTCAGGGTGCCACCGATATCCATGGCCGCAAGACTGTTCATATACAAGTTGAGCAGAATCTGGTTCATGCGGTCCGGATCCGTGGTAAACCAGGACCGGGCAGATTGGATATCCACCTGGGCGGTGATGGATTTTTTATCCAGATCCTGGGCCATCAGTTTCACAGAATGGGCGATCATTTCCCGGATATCAACCTGTTTTTTTTCCACGGCCATGGGCTTGGCAAATTCCAGCAGCTGGGTGATGGACCGGTTGATACGTTCCACCTCCTGGACCATGATCCGGGCGGTTTCAACATCATCAGGATTGTCTTGATACCGTTTTTCAAAATAGGTGGCAAACCCCTTGATGGAACTTAATGGATTTCTGATTTCATGGGCCACTCCGGCTGCCAGCTTGCCGACGGCAGCCAGGTGCCGGGTGGTTTCCACCTCTTTTTTCAATCGCTCGGAAAGGGCACTGACACTGGTTAGACGGGCCTGTGTGGTACGATAGGCCTGGAAAACGATGAGAGAAAAAATCCCGGCACACCCCATGACAAAAAAAATAATCCCCTGGCTGACGGCATGTCGCAGCAGCCTGGCCCGGGCATGGTCAGCCTGTTCCATGGAAAGCCCCACCAGGATCACGGCGTTTTTGTCTTTGGCAAAACTGCCTGCCACACCATTTTTAGAACCATTCAAAGGCCCTGTTTCCGGCCGTTTCATCATCATATGCATGCCGCGCATGTGCATGCGACCACCCTGGAACCTGCTTTCCATGGGGGCAAACCGTTTATATACCTCAAAAACCTTTTCCCCATCCGCCATCCGAATTCGATGGGATGCCGGACGGACATCATTCCCATTCCAGGAGCCGGTATCCGGAAAATCGGTCAGTATCTGGCCCACCTGTGCCGGGTCGCTATGGGCCAGGATGGTGCCATTGTCTGCAGCAATCATGATATATGCCACATCAGGCTGCAGCGATGTCTCCCGGAGCAAGTCCTGGATGCGCCGGAGCCCCCAGTGCATGGTCATCATACCCGTTCGGGTGCCGGCCTCAAAGGTCCGTATCAAAGAGATCCCTTTGGCCAGTTGCTGGTCTGTTATGTGGGATTTGAGCTTCTCCATCCGGTCCAGGGTCATGACGGCAAAAATTGGGGTCAGTACCAGGAGCACCCCTGCCAGCATGAGCGGAGAGATCAGATTGGAAAAGGATGTGGGAAGATATTGTTTCATGTTCTTAATTGTACAGCAAAAACCATACCAGATGCAACACATACCCGGTTCTGAATACCCCCCTGCCCTGGCGGCCAGAACAAAGGATGAAAGCGGTTAGCGGTTAGCTGTTAGCGTTTAGCTTTTAGCTTTTAGCGGTTAGCTGATGATAGAGTACTGACGGCTGACGGCTTTCATATAACCAACATGCCCTGGCGGGCACAACAAAGAATGAAAGCGTTAGCCGGTGATAACAGCAGGGAAAATTTTGTTTACTGGAAGCGAATAATTGCATACTAATCGCTAACGGCTAAAAGCTAACAGCTAAAAGCTTTCCTATAAAACGGACATGCGCTGGCGGCATAACAGAAAAGGAAAGCTGGTAGCTGTTAGGCGAATACCGGCAAAGATGTATAATAAATACCCAACTGGATACAGGGTCTGGGTATAAAGGATACAGTCATCCCCGGCATCCCATATCCGCCAAACAGGAATAGAAAGGCATTTATTCCAATCATTTCAGAATGATATATTTTTTTTTGCTGCATGGCACATCCTTTGCTATCTATTTATTACCAAGGCAAAAAGGTATCACCATAACAGGATACTGAAACCGTCAACCAATACAATAATGTACCAAAAAGGAGACTTGATCATGAAAAAGACATTGATACTCATTACCGCATTACTCGTTACGGGATTTATGGCCACCCAGGCATTTTCCTGGGGACAGGGAAACCGCATGGGCGGATATGGTCATGGCACAAACTGCCCCGGCATCGATCGGGGTGGCTGGCAGGATCTGTCCAAACCCCAGCAGGATGAACTGTCCGCCATCCATCAGAAATTCATTGATGACACCTATGAGATGCGGGTGTCCAGGATGCAGAAACACAATGAAATCCGCCTGCTCATGGAAACCTCTGCACCGGACCGGGCAGCGTTGACCCGGTTGACAGAAGAATTGTCAGACATCACCAGACAGATCCAGGAAAACCGGATCGATTTCATGCTGGCAGCCAAAAAAGTAGCGCCTGAGCTCCGGTTCGGCCAACGTATGGGCAAAGGATACCACAAAGGCTATAACAGTGGAAACTGTCCGAAAGGCTTTTCCGGCAAAGGCTATGACCAGGATCAGGGTCGCCGGCATGGCGGTTGCCGGGGCATGAACCGGTATTAAAACACCCGACCTGGCCCTGACATCCGGCAGCACTGCCAGGAGGCCAAATCCGGGTTCAATAAAACTGTTATCAACCATCGGACAATGCCCTGGAATTCGGCATATCAGGATTCCAGGGCATCTGTTTCTTCCGCCGTCACCCGGTTTTCCAGGGTGCCGATCCCCTGAATCCGGGTTTGCAGATGGTCTCCCGGCATCAGATACACCGGGGGTTTTCTGGCAAACCCCACACCCTCGGGAGTTCCGGTGAGAATGAGGGTACCCGGCGCCAGGGTGGTGGACTGGGACAAAAAGGCGATCAGGGCGGCAACGGAAAAAATCATGTCCCTGGTATTGCTTTGCTGCATGGTCTGCCCGTTGAGAACGCTTTCAATGGCCAGGTTCTGGGGATCAGGCAGCTCATCCGGTGTCACCAGAACCGGCCCAAGGGGACAGAAGGTGTCAAAGCTTTTGCCCCGCACCCATTGCCCGCCCCCGGCATGCTTCTGCCACCGACGGGCGGACACGTCATTGGCACAGGTATACCCCAGCACATAATCCAGGGCCCCGGCCTCTGACACATGTTTGGCAGGGCGACCGATCACCACCCCCAGCTCTGCTTCATAATCCACCTCTGGTTTTTCCAGACAGGAAACCGGAATCTCAATCTCACCGTTGTGGGGAATCACCGCCCCGGGATTTTTCATGAACACCACCGGATACCGGGGAAGGTCCATGCCGGTTTCCTTTGCATGGCCCCGGTAATTGAGGCCGATGCAGAAAATGGCGGCAGGCGTCACCGGCACATCAATTTTTGCCACACCCACCCGCTTGCCGGTGTCTGTCACCCCGGAAAACAGGTCCCCTTCCAGGACCGATGCAGTGGTACCATCATACCCTGTTCCCAGACACAACTGGTTGTCCGCCGTTCTGAACCGAATGATCTGCATGCTTTTATTTCTCCTGCACTTACGATAGACTGTTGCTCATGCATACCCATGTACCACAAAACCGGGAAAAAATGAAACGCATTTTTGCGGGCCGGTCTGCTGCTTCCGCCGATCTGATCCTGCTGATACTGGCTTCCCAGAATATTGCTGCCCAAAAACATTACACTTCCCGGGGAGTAGACATCCTGACCACCCCTGAACAGGCGGCAGCAGCCAGATCCCATGTGGCCGCGTATTTCAGAGAAAACCGCACCACCCGCAATCCCCTGCCCGCTCTTCCGGCCGGACCTTCCGGTTTCACGACCCCGGCCGCTTTTGTCATCATGGGCCTGCTGACAGCCATCCACATGGGCATTGAGATGACCGGCACCCGATGGGACCATATCCTGGCCTATGGTGCCTCTTCCATGTTCATCCGTCAGGGTGAAACCTTCCGGGCCATCACTGCCCTGTTTCTGCACTCAGACACGGCCCATCTTCTGGGAAATCTGGCCGGTATTCTCCTGTTGGCAGGCCCTGTGATCCGTCTGTCCGGATACGGCACCGGCCCGTTTTTCCTCTTGTTTGCCGGCACCTGCGGCAATTTGATCAATGCGGGATTCCATGGCAATGCCCTTTTGTCCATCGGGGCTTCCACTGCTGTCATGGGGGCTGCCGGCG
>DATFJY010000204.1:0-8386 GCA_035268905.1 Desulfotignum sp. | reverse complement strand
TGCATATTTATGCAGATCTGAGGGGTTTTGCCATCCCCTGCCCGGATTCCCACCTGGATTGAGAATCCGCAAAAGCATCTGAACGCGCCTTCCTATGCCCGGTTTTCAAATAAAATTTGGCACTGGCATATGTTTTGCTATGTTCTCAATAATAGCAAGGAAACCATCAACCCGAATCTTTGGAGATATAAAAATGACTTCCACCAATACCCAGTATTACAACCAGCTGCGGCAGGAACATGTGGCACAGGGACCGGCCAATCTCACCCCGGCGGTCATCAAAAAAGCCTGTGGGGCCGTCATGACGGATGTGGACGGCAAAGAATTCATCGATTTTGCCGGCGGTATCGGCGTGAACAATGTGGGTCATGCCCATCCCAAGGTGGTCAAGGCCATCAAGGAACAGGCAGACCAATTTATCCATACCTGCTTTCATGTGGGCATGTATGAATCCTATATCGCGCTGGCCCGGCAGCTGAATACCCTGGTGCCTGGAGATTTTCCCAAAAAGACCATGTTTGCCAACTCCGGGGCGGAAGCGGTTGAAAATGCCGTAAAGGTAGCCCGCTACGCCACCAAACGGCCGGCGGTTATCGCCTTTGAAAACGGGTTCCACGGCCGCACCCTGATGACCATGACCCTTACCAGCAAGATCAAACCTTATAAATACGGTTTTGGTCCATTTGCCCCGGAGGTGTACCGGATACCCTATGCCTACTGCTACCGGTGCCCCCTGGGATGCACCTATCCGTCCTGTGATATCGCCTGTGCCGATCTGCTGGAATCGTCTTTCATCACCCATGTGGACCCGGAATCCTGTGCCGCCATCATTGCCGAACCCATCCAGGGGGAAGGCGGGTTTATCACCCCGCCCCCGGAATATTTTCCAAAACTGGCTGCCATCGCCAAAAAACACGGCATCCTGCTGATCATGGATGAGGTGCAGTCCGGGGCCGGCCGAACCGGCAAATTTCTGGCATCTGAACACTGGGGTATAGCTCCGGATATTGTCACCCAGGCCAAGAGCCTGGCCGGCGGGATGCCCCTGAGTGCGGTCACTGGAAGAAAAGAACTGATGGATGCCCCCCATGCCGGGGGCCTGGGCGGCACTTACAGCGGCAACCCCCTGTCCTGCAAGGCGGCACTGGCAGTCCTGGAAATCCTGCTCAAGGACAATTTGCTGGACCGGTCCCGTGAACTGGGAGCGATTCTGCAAAAACGGTTCACTGCCCTGGCGGACCGCCATGAGATCATCGGTGAGATCAGGGGCAAGGGCCCAATGCTGGCCATGGAATTGGTCAAAGACCGTCAGACAAAGGAGCCGGCCACCGAAAAAGCCAAGAAACTCGTCCAAATCTGCTATGAAAACGGGCTGGTCATCCTCTCCTGCGGCAATTTCGGCAATGTCATCCGGACCCTGATGCCTTTTGTGATCACTGATGAGCAACTAGACAAAGGCCTGTCCATCCTGGAAGATGGGTTCAAGGCTTTGGAAAAATAACCGGACCGGCCTGCAAATGACCCTGCCGGTCCCATAAATTGAAAACCGGCAACAATACAACTGCCGGAAAACCCGGTATTAAGGAGCTGACATGAAAGGTTTTTTCAACCGCATGCTCATCATTGACGTCACTTCTCACACCACACAGGTCGTGCCGTTGGATGATGCGGTTTTCACGCAGTTTATGGGGGGTAAAGGCCTGGCCACCCATCTCCTGCTCACATACAATCCGCCCGGGGTGGATCCACTGGCACCGGAAAACCACCTCATCTTAGGACTGGGGCCGTTGACCGACAGCCCGGTCTACGGCAGCTGCCGGTACGGCATCTTTTCCAAATCACCGTTGACCGGGTTCTATGCGGAAAGCTATTCCGGGGGCCGGGCTGCTACTGCCATCAGCGGTGCCGGGTACGATGCCGTGCTCTTGAAAGGTGCGGCAGCCGGTCCGGTGTGGCTGGAGGTGAGCGACACCAATGTCGTGTTTCATGATGCCCGGGATCTATGGGGCAAAGATACCTATGAAACCGAAGACATGGTCAAGGGCTTGTGCGGCAAAAAAGATGCCGCTGCACTGGTCATCGGTCCGGCGGGTGAAAACCAGGTGAAGTTTGCCGTGATAGAAAACGATTACTGGCGGTCCGCCGGCCGCACCGGCATGGGCGCTGTAATGGGATCCAAAAATATCAAGGCACTGGTGTTCCATGGGGAGCAGAAAAAAATCTTCCATGATCCAAATGCCATGAAACAATATGCCAGAAAAATGGCCAAAGAACTGAACCAACACCCGGCTACCCGAACATACAGGGGCCAGGGCACCCCGGTCATGGTGGATGGATTGAACAAGGCCGGTGCGTTTCCAGCCAGATATTGGTCCCAGGGCAGTTGTGATCATTATGAACAGATCAATGCTGCAGCCATGTCCGAAAAACTGGGGGCAAGGCCCCGGTCCTGCAAAACCTGTTTCATGGGATGCGGCAAACTGGTCACGGTCAAGGAAGGCCGTCATGCCGGACTGAAACTGGAAGGACCGGAGTATGAAACCATCTTTGCATTCGGCGGGCTGTGCATGATCCAAAACATTGAAGAGATCACCTGGCTCAATGATATCTGTGACCGCCTGGGGATGGACACCATCACCGCCGGGAACCTTGCGGCCATGGCCATTGAAGCCTCCGGCCGAAAGAAAATTTCAGAAAACCTGACATACGGGGATGCTGATGCCGTGGCAGATCTGCTGGAAAAAATCGCACGCCGGGAGGGGATCGGCGGTCTTCTGGCCGATGGCATCAAAACCGCGGCCCCTGAAATGGATATGTCGGACATGGCCGTTCATGTCAAGGGAATGGAGCCGGCCGGGTATGATCCCCGTACCCTCAAAGGCATGGGACTGGCCTATGCAGTCTCCCCCCGTGGGGCGTGTCATTTGAGAAGTACGTTCTACAAGCCTGAGCTGGCCGGCATGATCGACCCGGATCAGATTGAAGGCAAGGCGGAAATGTTTCTGGATTTCGAGGACCGGTGTACCCTGTTCGACACCTTTATTCTGTGCCGGTTTTACAGGGATTTTTATCCCTGGGAGGAATTGTCCGCCCTGGTGTCCATGACCACCGGCATGGATCTGTCCAAAGAAGAGCTGACGGCCATGGCTGCCCAGGTCACCAACCTCACCCGCCGGTTCAACCTGCAGGAAGGCTTGACAAAAACCGATGATTTTCTGCCCAAACGACTGCTCACAGAAAAACTGCCCGATGGCAACGGCATCACAGAAGCCGAACTCACCCAACTGGTCCAGGATTATTACCGCCTCAGGGGATGGGATGAAAACGGAATCCCGGTTGTGTAATGCGCAGGTGATAATTTTCTTGACTGAATGGAATCTATGGTGATACATATATTTAAAAAAATCACCATAGATTTTTGGAGGAATAAATGTCTGACATTTTTAAAAAAAGCAAAGACATTTCCTTTACAACCAATATTTTGATCAAAAAAGATGATGGGGTATTCATCGCCCATTGCCTGGAGCTTGATGTTGTTGCCGTAGGTGAATCTCTTGACATGGTGCAGCGTGAAATCGTTTCACTTATATGTGCTCAGATAGATTATGCCTTTTGCAATGATAATATTGACAATCTTTTTCATCCTGCCCCGCCTGAAACATGGCAGGAATTTTATAAATGCAGCGAACAGGTTGAAAGAAAATATGAAATCAATTCGTTGATGAAAAACAAAACCGACACAGATAAAATAATTCCTCCCTGGCTGATCACAAAAACCTGCGAGACTGTCAACCCACCCACATATGCCTAACCGCACCCCGTTACCCCTTAAAGACTTTCTCAAGAAACTCAAAAATTTTGGTGTGGTGACCATGTCTAGAAGCCGCGGCAAGGGCTCTGAAATTATTTTACTGAAACCCAGCTCTGAAGGATCCTTGAAGGGAGCACAATACCCGATAAAAAATCACGGTAAAAAAACAATAATTCATATTCCGGTCATCAAAGCCGCTTTGAGGCGATTTAAAATAGATGAAGATGATTTCTGGGATTAATCAAAGACTTTTTCACTTTGAAGACCTCTCCGCCATCTCCGGTTCCAAAACAGGTTTAGTCAGCCCGTATTTCTTCAATTTTCTGGCAATGGTGGACTGGTTGATGCCCAGAAACCTGGCAGCCCTGGCCTGGGTGCCGGCATGTTTCAAGGCCTGGTTCAGCACGGTTTTTTCCAGGTCCCCGACCAGCTGCTCCAGGGTCTGGCCCGGCTGCCAGGATGTGCCGACAGGCCGAGAGGGAGAGAGGGCCTTGCGGACACTGCCGGGAAGATCCTCATAGCGGACCTGTCGGTCTGTGGCCATCACCACCAGGCGTTCGCAGATATTGATCAATTCCCTGACATTGCCCAAAAAAGGATACGCTGAAAGCGCATCCACGGTCTCATTGGATAATACCATTCTGGGCTTTTTATATTTGTCACTGAAAAAATCCATATAATGGTTGATCAAAGGCAGCAGACAATCTTTTCGCTCCCGCAGCGGCGGGATTTTTACAGGAATCACATTAAGCCGGTAGTAAAGATCGCTTCGAAACTGTTTTTTTTCAATCATCTCTTTTAGATCCCGGTTGGTGGCGGCAATAATCCGTACATCCACGGGCCGGTTCCTTGTACTGCCCACCCGGGATATCACCCCGTCCTCAAGGAATCTCAACAGCTTCACCTGGGATGCCAGTGGCAGCTCAGCGATCTCATCCAGAAAAATAACCCCTTTGTCTGCGGTTTCAAATTTGCCGGATTTGCCTTTGTGGCCGGCACCGGTGAATGCCCCTTTTTCATACCCGAACAGCTCGCTTTCCACCAGGGTCTCGGGAATGGACCCGCAGTTGATCTTGATCATGGGATGATGGGCCCGGGAGGAGTATTTGTGAATCAAATCAGCAATCACCCCCTTGCCTGTCCCGGATTCACCCAGAATCAACACGCTGGAATCCACTTCCCCCAGCTTTATGGCCTTTTGGATGATTTTTTGAAAATTGGCGCTCTGGGCGACAATCTGGCGGTATTCGGTTTCTTGGATCTGTTTTTCTAAGATATCCCGTTTATATCGTTCGGTCAGCGCGGCATTTTCTTTCAACTGTTCCTGAAGCCGGGTAATTTCCGTAATATCCCGCTCATTGACCACCACCCGGAAAAGTTCCCCGTTTTTATCAAACACCGGGGTTGCGGTTAAAAACAATTGTCTGCCGATACGGGTTTCTTGAATCAAAGACACTTTTTTTCGGGTCTTGAGCACCTCCAGGGTCACAGACCGGTCCACCAGTTTTTTTTCCACCAGTTCCGACATGTGTCTGCCCACAACTTCTGTTGCAGAAAGACCGATCATCTTTGCAGATGATGGGTTGACGCGCACCACCACCCCGTTGCCGTCACAGATCCACAACCCGTCATTGGAGCTGTCTATGATGGTATCCAGCTCGATGGACAGCTGCTGAAACCCTTTCATTTTATTGGTCATGTTGGTGAGGGCGGTCATGTCCTCAAACACCGCCAGCACCCCTATGGCAGCATCCCCATGGCGGATGGGACCCAGCAGTACCGAATACCGGCTGTTGTTTTTTTTCACCACCATCCCGCTTTCAAGGGTTTTGGCAGACAGCACCTGGCGGGCCGCCGCCATGAGTGACGGCACCGTAGCAGACAAAAATGCCCCCGGATAAAGGTCCAGGCTGTCTCTGGCCAGCCGGTTGGAGATCACTGCCTGAAGGCTATTGTCAAACACCGCCACTCCGTTGGGCGTGGCATTGAGCAATGCACTGCCGAACTCTTTCCAATTCAGATCAATGGGTTCCCGCATGACATCTCCCTGTTTTTGTATCCGGATTCTCAAAACGGCAAATCATTGCACCAAACCGGGCTAAAAGTCAAATCCCGATTTTTCACTGATCGGGCAGACAGAAATGATAAAACGCCTTGACAAAATGTCATTATTAAACGACAATCCAAAATATCATATACGAAATAGAGACAACCAGCGTCTTTGACAAATGGTTCTCACAAATCAGGGATACCAGACATCGGGCACGTATTCTTGCCCGAATCAAACGTATCCAGATTGGTAACTTCGGAGATCATAAAATGGTATATACACATTTATATGATCTCCGGTTCTTCTTTGGCCCCGGGTTTCGCATATACTATACTATCAAGGGTGACAAAATTATTTTTCTCTTGACCGGCGGAGACAAATCAAGCCAGAAAAAGGATATTGAAAAAGCCCGGACCATTATGGAGGATCTGATATGAAAATAACGACAAAGAAATGGGATGCCAGCCAGTACCTGGACAGCCCTGAAATGATACAGGAATACCTTACAGCCGCTTTAGAGGAAGGTGGCCCTGAACTGTTGACAGCCGCCATCGGAGATGTGGCAAAAGCCAAAGGCATGACCGAGATAGCCAAAGCAACCCATTTAAACCGACAACACCTTTACCGGGCTTTGTCTGCAAAAGGATCCCCTAAATTCGAAACCATAGTCAAGGTTTTGCAGGCCCTCGACTGCCAGATCACCATCAAAAAAACAGGTTAACAGTAAGATTTTCATGCGATCTGAACACAAATTTCCAAAGGAAAACCACCATGTTTGATTATCTTTTAACTGATAAACAGAAAGCGCTGAAACAGGAAGCCAGAGAATTTGTCAAAACCATCCCCCGGCAGATGATCCTGGATATGGATGCGGACAAAATCCGGTTCCCCAAAGCGTTTTTACAGGAAGCCGGCCGCCGCAACCTGATGGGATGCCGGTATCCTCAACAATGGGGCGGCCGGGACATGGACTGGGTTTCCACCTGCATGGTGATGGAAGAGATCGGGGTGCTGGGATATATCTTTGCCTGCACCTTCGGGGTGGGGGCGGAGCTGGTGTGCGATGCCATTATCCGCCACGGCACCGATGCCCAGAAGGAAAAATATGTCAAACCCCTGCTCAGAGGCGAGATGTTTGCGGCGGAATGCCTCACCGAACCCCGGGGCGGGTCGGATTTTTTCGGTACCACCACCACGGCGGTTGACAAGGGGGATCATTTTGTCCTCAACGGCCAGAAACGGTTCATTGTGGGTGGTGAAGGGGCGGATTATTTTCTGGTGTATGCGAAAACCGACCCGGATGCCGATCCCCGCAACGGTATCTCCTGCTTTATCGTGGACAAAAAAGAAGGTGTTGATGCCCAATACCTATACGGGCTCATGGGATGCCGGGGCGGCGGAGCCGCCCGCATGGTGTTCAAGGATGTGAAGGTCCCCAGAGAAAATCTTCTTGGAGAACGTAACCAGGGGGTGAAGGTGTTCAACACCATGATGATTCCCGAGCGCCTGGGCACGGCCGCCATGACCATTGGCGCGGCTGTGCCAGCCGTGGATATCGCCACCGGGTATACATCGAAACGCAAGGCGTTCGGGCAGCCTGTGGCCCAGTTCCAGGGGGTGTCGTTTCAGGTGGCGGAAGCCGTGACCCTGCTGGATGCCGCCAGGTCCATGATCTACACCACAGCCCGGGCAGTGGATGCACAGATCCATGACAAACAGATCCGGCGCCTGGTGTCGGAGTCCAAAAAATTTGTCACCGAATCCTGCCAGAAAGCCGTGCACAACGCCATGCAGGTCATGGGCGGCATTGGGTACACCAATATTTATCCTGTGGAACGGATCTTCCGGGACCTGCGCCTGGCCTCCATCTGGACCGGCACCAATGAGGTCATGGCCATGATCATCGCCAATGAGTGGTACAAGGCCTACTGGAAAGACAAACCAGCCGGCAGAATCCGGGACATGGAACCGGATGCGGCAGAAGCGGCGGCAGCCGATGAAAAGATATTTGAATGAGCATCCATCCGGCACGCATACGGCGATTGAATGACACCCCGATCCGGAAAGGGGATTATGTGCTCTACTGGATGCAGCAGTCCCAGCGGGCGGACTGGAACCATGCCCTGGAATATGCCATTGACCAGGCCAATGAGGACAACCTGCCCCTGGTGGTGGGATTCGGCCTCACCGATGCCTATCCCGAGGCCAACCTGCGGCACTATACTTTTATGCTGGAAGGGCTGGCAGAAACCGGCAAGGCTCTGGCGGACCGGGGCATCCAGTTTGTGGTACGAAAAGGACTTCCGCCAGATGTTGCTCTGGACCTGGGGAAACAGGCCGCCCTGATTGTGTGTGACGCAGGATACCTGCGGCATCAGCGGCAATGGCGGCGCAAGGTGGCACAAAATGCCCGCTGCCCGGTCATCCAGGTGGAAACCGATGTGGTGGTGCCGGTAGCTGCGGCCTCGAACAAGGCGGAATATGCGGCCCGGACCATCCGGCCCAAACTCCACCGGGTTATGGCC
>DATFJY010000203.1:0-4587 GCA_035268905.1 Desulfotignum sp. | reverse complement strand
TTTTGCATCCTTGTCATGCTGAACGGTCTGTGTCATGCGATGGCTCCTTTTCCGGGTCAGCCGCGGGGGTACAGTTTATGTATCCTGTAATTATAGGGATTTATTTCCACTGGTCAAGGTGAAGTATCCGCTCTGGATATTTGCCATAGCAGCGTACCCGCTATGGGGAGCCCCTGTTGGTGTCCTGTGCCCGGACCGTCAGATCCGGAGGGGCCTGGTAAAATTTGCCGGGATGATCCCAAAAAAAGGGCGGGTGGCTGCACTTAATTGTTCTTATGCAGACAGGCCCCGCAGATCTCGGGCCGGGCACAGGACACCAACAGGGGCGGGGCCCGGGTAAGCGTGCTGGATAGAACGATCGAAAACATGGCATGCCTATGGCAAATATCCAGATCCGCTGCCGGATCTGTACTTGCATTGATGCGGAGAAAATAGTATTTATGGTGCCTGTATAACCTATCACATTTAAGGAGGAAATACCGATGACCACCATGGACGACCTTGCTGCTGCATTTGCCGGCGAAAGCCAGGCCAACCGGAAATACCTGGCATTTGCCCAAAAAGCGGAAAAAGACGGCCTGCACCAGGTCGCAAAGCTGTTCCGGGCAGCCGCTGAAGCGGAAACCATTCATGCCCATGCCCACCTGCGGGCCATGGACGGGGTAAAAACAACCCTGGAAAACCTGGAGACCGCTGTTGAAGGGGAACACCATGAATTCATGGAAATGTATCCTGAATTTTTGGAACAGGCCAAAAAAGAGGGGAATAAAAAGGCGGAATTTTCCTTTGCCTATGCCCTGGCCGTGGAAGAAATTCATCACAGTTTATACGAAAAAGCCCTGGCTTCGGTAAAAGATGGCAAAGACCTGCCCGGTGCTGCCATTTTCGTGTGCCCGGTCTGCGGTAATACCGTGGAAGGCCAGGTGCCGGACATGTGCCCTGTGTGCAGTGTGCCCGGGAAGAAGTTTTTTGAAATTTCCTGACCGCAATCCTGTCGGCTCAAAGAATGTCCCCCGTCTTCAGGTTGGAAAAAAGGAGGTGTGATGGACAGACGACCGGAAAAAGATACCATGGGAGAAATGTTTGTACCGGCGGATGTGTATTGGGGGGCTCAGACACAGCGGTCGTTACAGAATTTTGTCATCGGCGGGGAGATAATGCCCCTGCCGGTTATCCATGCCTTCGGCTATATCAAAAAAGCGGCCGCAACGGTCAACCGGGGGTTCGGGCTGCTGTCTTCCCAAAAGGAACAGCTTATCGTACAGGTGTGCGATGAGATCATCCAGGGAAAGCTGGACAAACACTTCCCCTTGAAGGTCTGGCAGACCGGATCCGGTACCCAGACCAATATGAATGTCAATGAAGTGATTGCCAACCGCGCCCATGCCCTGTCTTGCACCTTCCCTGAACGGGAATTGCCCCAGCTGCATCCCAATGATGATGTCAACAAATCCCAGTCCTCCAATGATGCCTTTCCCGCGGCCATGCACATGGCTGCCTATGCCATGCTGGCGGATATCACGGTTCCGGGCCTGCAGGCCCTCCAGAAAGGGCTGGCAGAAAAAAGCCGGGAATGGGAATCCATCGTCAAGATCGGGCGGACCCATTTCATGGATGCAGTGCCCTTGACCCTGGGACAGGAATTTTCAGGATATGCCGCCATGCTGGACCGGGGCATCAGCCAGGTAACACAGACCATGGGGCTTTTGCGGGAGCTGGCCCTGGGCGGAACAGTGGTGGGTACCGGCCTGAACAGCCCGAAAGACTTTGATGTCCGGGTGGCGGCACAGCTGGCGGATCTTACCGGCCACCCCTTTGTACCGGCTGCCAGCACATTTGCCGCCCTGGCAGCCCATGACAGCCTGGTGGCATGCCACGGGGCCTTGAAAAGCGTGGCGGTGAGCCTCATGAAGATCGCCAATGATATACGGATGCTGGGGTCCGGACCCAGGTGCGGCATAGGCGAACTGCAGCTGCCGGCCAATGAACCGGGATCCTCCATCATGCCGGGCAAGGTCAACCCTACCCAGGCAGAGGCCGTCACCATGGTGTGTGCCCAGGTCATGGGCAATGACACCACCCTGTCTGTGGCTGGATCATCCGGGCATTTTGAGCTCAATGTGTTCAAACCGGTGATAGTGTATAATTTTCTGCAGTCTGCCCGGCTGCTGGGGGATGCCGCCGCCTCTTTTCAGAAAAACTGCATCCAGGGCCTAGTTCCCAACAAAAAAAACATCCAGGCCCACCTGGAAAATTCTTTGATGCTGGTCACGGCCCTGGCCCCGAAATTCGGGTATGACAAGGCTGCGGTCATAGCAAAAAAAGCCCATGCAGAAGATATCACACTGGAGCAGGCTGCCTGTGATCTGGGATATCTGACCAGAGAAGCATTTCATCAACTCGTGGATCCAAGCGCCATGACCCGTCCGTTTTAAAGGGCCGGATCTGGTTGCAGGCAGGGGGTGGCGGTATTTTTTAGGTTTCAAAAGCCCTGCAGATATGGTTCAATCAGTAATGGATTGGAAATGTTGGCACGGAACCGCTGGACCCAAAGGGGGAAATCATGGAACATGAAGTGGCATTGTTTAAAGGCTATGCCTTTGCGATTGGACAAAAAATCAGAATTGAGGATTCTCCCCGTTCCGGTGACTGGGAGGTGGTAGACGTTACAGAGCATAAAGTGACACTGCGCTGCCCCTTATCAGGAAAAGAACTGACCTGGGGCCGGTTCTGCTATCTGGTGGAAGAAACCAGGCGGCAATGGCCGGAATCTGATTAGACCGGCGGACAAGCGTATGGATGTTATTTTACTGATGGCCATGACCCTGGACGGGAAAATTGCCAGAAGCCACTCAGAGCTGATCAACTGGACCGGGAAGCAGGACAAGCAGTATTTTGTAAAGGTCACCCGCAAAGCCGGGGTGGTGGTGATGGGATCAAAGACCTTTGATACCATTGGACATCCCCTGCCGGAACGTAAAAATATTGTCATGACCCGGAACAAAACCCGGACAAGTGACCACAAAGACCTGGTGTTTACAGATCAGAGACCCCAGCAGATTCTTGGGGACCTGAAGCGTCAGGGATTTGACCAGGTGGCCCTCATCGGCGGATCTGTTGTGAATTCTTTGTTTGCAAAGGAAAATCTCATCACCCAGATACATGTGACCCTGGTGCCGGTGGTGTTCGGTCAGGGCCTGTCTCTGTTCAATACTGATCTGGACCTGTCTTTGGAATTGGTGGCTTCCCGGGAAATTGGCAACGGCCATCTCCTGCTTATATACAAGGTGAAACATCATGTCTGAAAAAAAGAAGAAGAAAAAAAATCTGTTCAAACGGCTGCTGCAGTGGTTCATAAAAGGCAATGAAAAAGCAGCCCGGGACGGCAGTTTTTGTCCGTCCTGAATCCGTAAAAAGTAACCGGCCGGCGGCCGGGTCGAAAAATTATCAGGGGAATGCATGCACCCACAGGTTGAGCGTATTTTACAGAAAATATCATACATTGAAATGGACATGGAGCTGCACAAACAAATCCTTTTTTCCATCCCATCTGACCAGAAAGATGAAATGGAAAAGGTGATGCACACCATAGCCGACAAAAAACAGCAGGTTCAGGATCTGCGCCGGGAAATCAAAGGCCTGGATCCATCCGCCCATGACCAGATTCTGGCCATAGAAGAAGGCACCCAAAAATTCAAGGCCCTGTCCCGGGACAAACAGTTTTCCCGGGTGGATACACCTGATGACTCAGGAACCTGCAGTATCACCCTCAATGACGGCACCTGTCTGGACTGCCTGGTGGCGGCAAAAGAGGAAAACGGCAACTGGATGGTTTTGACCCGGGAAGGCAGGGTCAGGCAATTTCCCCGGGGACTTGTAAAGTAGCGGCCATGCCCTGACGGTACAACAAAGTATGATAGCGTTAGCCGGTGGTAACAACAGGGAAAATTTTGTTTACTGGAAGCGAATAATTGCGTACTAATAGCTAACGGCTAACAGCTAACGGCTAACAGCTAACAGCTAACAGCTTTCATATAAAGGAGACATTTCATGAAAAAAGAACCGCAGAACCGTTGGCATGTACTTGCAGCCCTGGCCCTGGCAGTGGCTGTTTTGGGATGGGGATCTGCAGCCATGTCTGATACCCCGCAAACATTTGCACTGGACCGGTTCATCGATCCCGACACTTGTTCCGGCTGCCATTATGACATTTTTGAACAATGGAACAATTCCCTGCACAACCTGTCCCATAAAGATCCGGTGTATACCAGGGTGGCATTGTTTCTGCGCCAGGGTCTCACCGACCAGGGTGAGATCGACGAGGCAGAATCCTGTGTGAAATGCCACACCCCTGTGGGCAATATCACGGGATTTCCTTTAAAGCTTTCCGATGACCTGTCAAAAACCCCGGACATTGCGGCCCGGGGCATCCAGTGCGATTACTGCCATTCTGTTGTAAAGGTCAAACAGATGTACAATAACGGGCTTGTCCTGGAACCGGGCTATGGAGAAGATGATCCCGGTATCAAGTACGGGCCGTTCGACGATGCAGAGCCTGACTTTCATGAGGCAGCTTATTCCGCTCTG
>DATFJY010000202.1:0-42715 GCA_035268905.1 Desulfotignum sp. | reverse complement strand
CTTGACCGGCACCAGGCCCGGATCCTGGTTGAGCTGATGGATGATCTCCTCGGCTTTCAACTGCAGTTCGGAAGTCAGTCCGGCAAACCCGTCCACGGCTTTTGTGTGAACAATTGTCTGCTTGTACAGGGTGGAGAAACGCTTTTGAAAGACCTCTTCTTCCTTGGTTTTTTCTTTGCGGGTCTTGCGTTTGCCGGTTTCAAACTGCTGGATTTTGTCGCTTAATTCATCAATGACCTGCCGCTGCTGCTGCTGGTGGGCCAGGTTTGCCGCAAGTTTTTCTTCCAGATGGATGATCTCCTGAATCATCTCCTCTTCATTGACGGATGCCCGCTTTTTTTCTCCTTCAAAATGGTGTTTCACCTGGCCAAGTTCAGCAGACAATGTCTTTTGTTCCTGATCCAGGTGCACCAGTTTTTTCCGGTATTGTTTTTCAAGGTCCTGAAGGTGTGCGATCTCCTGTTCCTGCTGCAGGGTATCGTACCGGGATTTGGTGGCACCGATGCGGTAAAACCACAAAAACATGCCCAGGGCACCCAGGATATACAACCCCAGAATCAGACCGCTGAGCAGACGGGCATGGGCGATTGCCAGGTCAAATTCCAGCACCAGTCCCTGGTTCAGCAGGTCGTAGTTTCTGGCAGCGGTTTCCATGGGAGAAATTTCCGGCAGAGCGGTGTCCTGGTCATCCAGATCAAACGTTCTGGGGTACAGCAGGGTTCCCTGCCGGGTTGTGACAGAGACCCTGGTCTGAATTCCCCAGGTCTGCAGGTTTTTTTGTTGCAAAAACGCATTGATATTCCGGGCGACCGCCTGTTCGATCTCCAGGGTTCCGTCCAGCAAAGGAGCGCTGTCACCAATATAGATCTCTTCCAGTGCGTTTTTAACAGATGTCTCCAGATGGGTTTCCAGCACCTGGATGGTGAGGATATACAAAACAGGGGGCAGCAGAATGCACAAAATCAGAATCTTGAACGGAAAATATTTTATCATTGGTCAGAACCGGTATGATATATCAATAAACAGCTGGTCATTGTCACTGAACCTTCCAAGCCAGGTATCCTTGTCCCCGGAAAAGATGTCAGCCCCGACGACCAGGTCAAGGTTTGTGACATAGGTATGGGTAATGCGCGGGGACAAATACCAGGCGCTATCACTCAAAGTAATGGAATATAGCACTGATGCCTCCAGCCAGTCCACGAAAATATCACGGCTGATTTCCCCTGACAGAGAATAGTTGTTTTGTTTGAAATACAGAATGTCAGGCGTATATCCGGATATATACTGGTGGGTGAACTGCAGGTTCAGGTAGATATCGGATTTTGTGGTGTAATCTGCTCCAATGGTATAGGTGAATGTGGCATTTTTCGAAGAGGTGAGGGAAGCGGTGAGCAATGACTGGTTTTCATACCACGCTGCCTCTCCTCTGAACCCGAAACCTGACCAGGTGGTTTCAAATTCCCCTCCGATGATATCGGTTCTTAGAAATTCCACCATGATGTTCTCATCGGTTAACACAGCTGTTTCCAGAGATTTTCCCAGGTCTTCCCGGTTCAGGGAGCCGTCCACATGGATATTTTTGACAGGAAAACTTGCAAAATATGGCAGGTCTTCGGTGGTATGGTGCCAGGATACACCCAGGTCCCATTTTTTTACTGTTGTGGCCAGGCGGAGCCCGAACTCTGCTTCTGTGTTCGGGTCCTGTTTCTCTACAGCCAGGCGGTTGAAATAGTGTTTGATATCCTCGGAAACAGGTGATGATCCAATCTCTTTTTTCAGATGGGTGAAAACTGCCCAGTCTGTTCCGAAATAGTCCAGTTCTGCTTCTTCAAAAAACGGGACAAAGACCCCTTCGAGGGTGAAGTTTTCAAAAAGCAGTTTGGGGTTGGCCATCCACACCGGCTGTTTGCTCTCCTCATAATCCGCCAGGATGAACTCTCTTGCATCTGTGGGGTTAATGGTGTCCACAGGGCTGATATGATCGGCTTTGCCCCATCGGATAATCTGTTTGCCCATGGAAAAATCGATGCGGCTGTTGTTATGGAAAAAAACCGCTTCATGCAGATCCAGGTTGTATTCATCGGTTTCATTGTCATTGCCGAAATACAGGTAATCAGACAAAACAGATACCCTGGCGGATTTTTTGTATCTGGATTCTAACAGTATCCGGTTTTTCAGATGGGTCTGGTTTTCAATATGATCGTTATTTTTTGTATCCAGGGATGTTCTGATCTGAACAATGCCGGACAGGGTAAACGCGCCTTTTTTTTCTTTGGAACCGGTTTGTTCAAAAATATCTGTCCCGGAAGCATCATCAAAAAGCAGCACAGATGCATCCGGATCAGATGGGGTTTTTTTGAAAGCTGCAGGGGGAATTTTTGCGCTGTCCAGGTCATCCGGAAGATCGTTTGTCAGGATTGTTTCTTGGTGGTGATCACTAGGGTTTTCCGGGACTTTTTTTTGCAGGGTGGAAAAAACAGCAATTTTGAATCCGTGATTTTCCTGGTCGGCTGTCTGGGAGATGTCGTAGAGATACGGGATATTGTCTGCAATGTGGAGAACAACCCGGACGGTATCCTTCCGGTTCTGGGCAACAGTGACAGATGTCACCAGGTCGGCATCTGTGTGTTTATCGATGCGCACCCCGGGAACAAACGCATCGGCAATGTCTATGACGATTCTTTCAGGGGTGTGAAGAACAAAAGGCCGGGGTTCAAAGGGTTTGGTCAGAAAGACGGCAACGGTTTGGGCTGCACGGTTTTTGTCAAAAGCAATGGCGGTAACCTTGTTGCCGGGCAGGCTGAAGCTTTTTTCCGGAAGCATCAAGCCTGCTGAAATGGTGAATATGAGGATGACCAGGCAACACTTTGCCCTGTTTCTTCCTGACATTGCTGTCTCCTTTGAAATGGTTTATTTCAAAGAATGCAAAAAATATACCGTTTTAATAGTTTTCAAGGCGGTTTCTGGATACGTCTGCCTGATCGATATCGGTATTGTAGGTGATGCCTTCAATTTTCAAAAAGGTGCTGTGCTCTCTTTCATGGTCTTCCATGCTGATGATCATCTCCGTCCAGATATTCTGGATTTTTTCAAGTTTCAGCACTTTATAGGTTTTGAAGTGACGGCCTTTTTTGTCAAAGTATTTTACCAGGACCGGCACCAGGGAATCTTTGGCAATCAGGCTTTTGGTCAGGCTGTACTGGGACGGTACCCCCGCTTTGGGCCGGGTTTCCATGACATGGCAGGCAACACCGCCGATGGTTTGTGATCCGGTGATCTTGTAGGTGTAATCGTCAACCGGGTGACGCTCCATGTCCTCATAGGTAAAGTCACTGTTCACAAACCGGTGGGATTTTTGGGATGTTACAATGCGCCGGGTTCTTCTCAAAGCAGGCAGGTAGATGAACTGCTCGGTTTCCCAACCCGTTTTTTCAATGGTGAGAAAACCGGTTCCTTCAATATCAGCCGGGAACGTGAACCTGATAATCTGGCGCTCGAGCGCATCGTCCCGAATCCGTTTGCTGGCAAACTGCCGGACCCGTTTGTTGTCATTTTTGTCCACAAGCACCATCTGGGAGGTGATAACAGAATTTTTCCCCCGGTCCCGGTGAAAAACATCCCGGGCCAGTTGTATGCCTGTGATGGCATCTGATTCGGCAGATGCAGGGATTACGGAAAACAGGCCGAACACGCAGGCCCAAAACATAATCTGTAAATATTTCATGATATGCCCCTTTTTGTCATATTGAAAATGGTTGCACTTTTTTCGGACTTCGTCAAGGGTTTGACACTATCTTCAGGGGGTATGCTTTTTTATATGCAAGATACCGGTTTTTGTCAATTTGAAACTCTGATCATTATTTCCTTGACAAACAACATCAGGGTGGTAAATTATGATCAAATGACCAAAAAAAAGGAGATGCCCATGTCTCGGCCCAAAAGACCCAGATGTATAGGCGTACCGCCGGTTGTGACAGAATTTGGTCCCAAAGAGGGCCGGGAAAAAGGAGAGGTGGTATTGTCCTTTGAAGAATTTGAGGCGGTGCGCCTCATTGATTATGATGGTCTGGACCAGGGACAGGCAGCCGGCATAATGAATGTTTCCCGTCAGACAGTGGGCAGGATTTTGAGAGCCGGGCGGTTCAAACTGACAAAGGCAGTTGTGGCGTCATGCCGGCTGAAACTGTCCGGCGGATGCTATGAAATTGATGAAACCATCTCCGGCCGGGGACGGCACCGCCGCCGCAGAGGCGGGGGCGGCCGTGGACACGGCCACAGGAGGAACAACCCATAACACGAGACAAAAGGAGGCGTTATCATGCCTGGATTTAACAGAAGAGGACCGGAGAATCAAGGACCCATGACAGGGCGCGGGCGCGGAATGTGCACAGGCGCTGCAGATCCTGCCCAGGGAGTTGGTTTCGGGTACGGCATGGGATTTGGCAGAAGACGGGGCAGAAGATGGAGCCAGGGCGGTTTTGGTTTTGGCCCCAGGGGCCCAATGATGCCATGGCAGACAGCACCGGAAGCCGGCAATGACCTGCAGGCCCGGGCAAAATGGCTGGAAGCGGAACTGGCAGCTGTAAAGCAGCAGCTCAATGACTTTGCCTGATGCTGTATGCCCTGTGCTGGCACCTTCAAATCAGTGGGGCCTTGTAAAATGACAACCCTGCTGCAAATATCACCGGGAAGCCGTTGCTGCAGATTATCAGGCAGCAGGGCTTCCCGGTGACTGCTTCCGGAAAATGATCATGGTGTTTGTAAAAATTTTTTTTACAAATGCTGTGTAAACCAGCATTTTGCTTAACTTGTCTGTCCTGCTGTGGTATAGGGTCAGGCTGTGGTATAACATCACATTGGTGATATACCAAACCCATTGCCAGGCAGAGAAAACAGACATGAGACACAATATTGCAATAAACGGATACGGCCGCATCGGCAGGTGCGTGGTTCGGGCCTTATACGAATCAGAACGGTTTTACAGGCGGCTGCATCTTTCCGCCATCAATGAGATCGCCTGTTCCGACACCATTTTTCACCTCACACGGCATGATTCCACCCATGGCCGGTTTCCCGGATCTGTGGAAAAAAGCGGGCAGCGGATGGCCATCGGCACGGACCGCGTTGACCTGCTCCAGGAAAAAAACATTGTCAATCTGCCCTGGAAGGACCTGGCAGTGGATGTGGTCCTGGACTGCACCGGGGTGTATAATGACCGGGAATCAGCTGAACTGCACCTTTTGTCCGGCGCAAAAAAGGTGATCTATTCCCATCCTGCCAAAGATGAAATGGATGCCACTATTGTGTACGGGGTGAACCACCATACCCTTAAAAAAGAGCATGCCGTTATTTCCAATGCATCCTGTACCACCAACTGCCTGATTCCGATCCTGCATGTACTGGATTCTCACCTGGGCATTGAAAGCGGGGTGACCACCACCATTCATTCCGCCATGCATGACCAGCCGGTGATTGACGCGTATAACAAGGATCTGCGCAAGACCCGGTCGGCTTTGCAGTCCATTATCCCGGTTTCCACCTCTCTTGCAAAAGGGATTGCCCGGATTCTGCCCCATATGGCAGGAAGGTTTGAGACCCTTGCCATACGGGTTCCCACCGTCAATGTGTCCATCATGGATATAACCGTATCATTGAACAAAAAAACAGATGCTGATGCCGTGAACGCGCTGTTGACCCATGCTGCTGCAAACAATTTGTCCGGCATTCTCGGGGTGAGTGATGAGCAGCTGGTTTCCTGTGATTTCAACCACGACCCCAGATCCGCCATCATTGACCTGCACCAGACCCGGGTGTCGGGCCGGCATCTGGTAAAGATTCAGGCCTGGTTTGACAATGAATGGGCATATGCCAACCGGATGCTGGACACCACCATTGCTGCGCTGGATGCCTGAAACCGGCAGGCATTCTGCCATACGGCCGACAGCTTTTGGGCGCTTTATTTTTCCAGGGCCATCAGTTTTTCGGTGATGGTTTTGACCGCTTCCGGGATGTTCCGGGCATCGTTAAAGGGACGTGTGCCGTCCCGGTCCGCCTGAACAATTTCCTCCATTTCCGGTAAAAATCCCAGGATTTCATAGTCGGGCATATTCTCTGCGATCAATGTTTTGTCCTGTTCCGACCGTATCCGGTTGCCCAGGATCAGGATTTTTTTTATGCCGATATCCTGTCCCAGTTTCCGTATCCGGTCCGCTGCCACCCGGCTGCGCTTGCCGGGATTGACCACCACCACCAGGGCATCCACAGACCCGGAAGTAGCCCGCCCCAGATGCTCCACCCCGGCTTCCATGTCCATGACCACCACTTCGTTGCGGGCCAGCACCAGGTGGTTCATGAGGGCCTTTAAAATGGTGCTTTCCGGGCATATGCACCCGGAGCCGCCCTGCTGCACCGTGCCCATTACCAGCAGCTTTACCCCGTCTTTTCCCAGGGAAAACCGGTCCGGAATATCATCCACCCTGGGGTTGAGGGTGAAAAATCCCCCCATGGTGCCGGGTTTGGCCCCGGTCCGTTCAGCAATCAGATCCGACAGCTCCGCCACCGGGGTGATGGGGCGGGTTTCATCAATGCCCAGGGCTGCCGCCAGATTGGCGACAGGATCGGCATCAATGGCAATGACGGATGTGTTCTTGTCAAGGGCGGCTATACTTCTGGCGATAAGGGCGGTGATGGTGGTTTTCCCCACCCCGCCTTTGCCGCCGAATGCCAGTTTCAAGCTCATGAGAAAAATGCTCCTGTTTGTTTAGTGTAACGGTTTGAGAACCTGTCCGGTTTCATCGAGCACAAACACCTGATGCCCCTCTTTTTCTGCAGTTGTCAGCACATCTTCTTCGATCATGGCGTGGATGTCATATTTATCTTTGAACAAATCCTTGGGCAGCATTTGAAAGCATTTCTGGGCATCCTGTTTGGTTTTGAAAGCCGGGAGAAATTTTTTGCTGGTTTTTTCATCACTGAATCCCAGTATTTTTTCAGATGCTGTCTCGGGATTCTGAACAATTACATAGTACCAGTTATCTTCAATATTTGTGTTATCCATGTTATCAGTCCATTTGTTTTTAGAGGTTATGGTATTTTGAATATAAGGGTGAATTGTGTAAAATAAAGGGAAGAACAACAAAGATAATCGGTGTTATCTGCTTACATGTAGAAATGAGAAAGCCCCTGACAATATCGGTACAGGGGCCTTTGAAACGAAACTAAACAAATACCGGTTATATTTCAAGCCATGAATCTGAATAAAGGGTCTCGCCCATAATCACTTTAAAGGTTTTGACATAATCGGCCATCTCTTTGTCCAGCCCTGCGATATCCGGCATGTTGCCATCCATCATGCCCCAGATCAGGTCTATGATGTCCTGACGCTGGCCTTTGGCAATGGCGGTGAGCTGTTTGTCCAGGGGATCGGAGATGACGGCTCTCATGCCGTACTTCCACAGCATGACCATATAGGTCTGGTTTAAAATCGGCCGCAGGTGTTCCGGGGGGCCGTTGGAGATGTTGGACAGCCCGCAGGTGGATTTGGCACCCGGCGCGATTTCTTCGAGCATTATCTGGAAATTGAGCAGGCTCATGAGCTGCTGCTGCTGGATGTTCACCGGGGTGACAATGCCGTCCACCCAGATTTTTTCATTGGGGATACCGGCTTCGTTGGCAAAATAGATCAGTTCCACCGCCAGGGCGGCCCGTTCGTTTTCGTCTCTGGGAAGGCCTTCCGGTCCCCACATCAGGGCAACGAAATCCGCATCATATTCCGCGGCCAGGGGCACCATTTTTTCATACCGTTCCGGTCTGGCCATGATGGAGTTGATGATGTGGGGGGCATCAGCAGGTTTGCACACCTTGAGACCGGCCTCGATGGCATCGATATTGGAGGTGTCCAGCAGCAGGGGCATCCCCGGGACCGCCTCCTGGACCACATTGACCACCCAGGGCATCAGTTCGGTGCCGAATTTTTTTGCCGGTCCCAGGTTTATGTCGATATAGTCCATGCCCAGCTCCTTCTGCCGTACCGCTTCTTCCTGGATGGGCTCAGGGTTGCGTTTGGCAGGATCCGCCTCCTTGAACTCCTTTCCGATGACCCGGGAAATGACGTTCAGGCTTTCACCAAACAGGATCATGTTTTCCATGTTCTTATCCTTTTGTTAATGTAAGATTGACACTGAAATGCCGGGACAAGCCTTTGCCTGGCCCGGCCCTGATTTTATTTTTTTGATTTGAGAAAGGCCGGCAAATGGGGTGCTTCCCTGGGACCCACCGTAATGGTCCAGCCAGGCAGCTCTTCTTCCACATCACCGGCAATGGCGGCTGCATAGCCCGGGATGATCAGTTCCGTATGTTTCACCTTGTCCATGATACCGCATTTTTTCACGAACACACCGACATCATCCCCGCCGAATTTGCCGGCAGCCCAGGCCGTAAGCACGGACAGACCTTCGGAATCTTTGACGAGCAGCCATGCCGGCACCTTGCTGGCTTCGATTTCACCAGACACGATAAAATAGGTCAAGGCAAAGTTGGTGGTGACCAGTACCGGTGAATTCTCGTCCGGATTGTTGATTTCAAAGATACCTTCCGTAACCGTCATGGGCCGCTGGGGATCGGTAAAGATATTGAGCCGTTCCAGCAGCAGCGGGAACAGCGATTCAGTGGTAAAATCCGATAACACCACAATGCCGCCGTATTTGGCCACGAACATGGCCGCGACCAATGTTTCCATATCCTGGTTTGCGGCCATTTCACAGGGAAAGGTGATGGTGGGGAACCCCAGGGCCTTGTTGCCGGCCTTGAGTGCAGCCCGGCGGATAGCCACCTGGTCTTCCAGGGCCTGTTTAATCTCCCGGGCACCCGAATCGATGACCAGATCCTTCAGACCCATGCCGGTCAGTTTTTCCGTCAAAGGCATCAGCGCTTCCACGGAATCGGCTTTGACTGCCAGGGGCAGGTCCGCTTCCTTGGCCAGCGCACCGAATTCATCTGCATTGGCCTCTGTGGCTGCATACAGCAGGGGCCGCTTGAAACCGGCTTTTTCAATGCCAGCCTTCATGACAGCGGCATCATCGGACATGAGTACGAGGTTGAATTCCGATTCTTTGGCGATCTTTTCAGCCACAGCGGAAAACGCATCCGCACCATTGCCGGCATCCTTGACCAGCAGCAGTTCCGGGCGCAGGTTCAGCCCGACCCGTTCATACTGGAGTGCGTTGTAAATTTTCAGTTTGTTGTCCAGGTCGGAAAGATCCGTGTCAGAGGCCACCGCGGCCGCCAATACCGTGGGATTGAAAAATGTCTTTTCATGTCTGTAAAGAACGGTTTCACCGCCTGTGGCGGTTTTTCTGACCCCTTTTCCCAGTGCCACCGGGCGGATGGGGGGGGCGGATGCTTCCGCCAGCTGTTCCTTGGCTTCATCCGACACATAGGGGCAGGCGTCAAGTTCCGCTTTTCCCGATGCCAGGTTCATTGCAAACGCAAGGCAGGTGGGAACGCCACACTCCTTGCAGTTGGTCTTGGGCAGGAGTTTGAATATCTGTATACCGGTTAATGCCATGTTAATCTCCTTAAAAGTTTATCAACCTATGGTAAAGGCGGGGCAGATTGATATCTGGTGGAATACTGCCCCGCCCTTGTGTTAAATTACCTATCCCACAATGGGGTCCATGTTCAGGGCCGGATGGCCTTTTTCCTGGAGAAAGGAAAGGATCTCCTCTTCTGTCGTGCCAACGGTTTCATCGGCGATCTTGTCAAACAGATCCGGTACACCCATTTCCTCGCCTCTGGCAACGATTCTGTCCTTGAGCTCTTCTTTGAGCATCTTGGGCATCCATACCATCCGCAAGAGCCCGCCGTCACCGACGATGAATTTTCCCTGGGTAATGTTGTGTTTTGAATGGCCCACAAATCCCGGAGAAGACGCCCCGCCGCCCATGACGCCTGCCAGGGTGGTGAACTTCATGCCGCAGGGGGTTTCGCCTGAGTAGTCACGCCCGACGGTCATAACCCCGTTGCATTGCGGCAGCAGGGCTGCAATACATTCGCAGCAACCGCAGGTGGTCATGGGATCATGTACCATGGAGTAAAAGTTATAATGGGTGACCGCACCCCTGGAGGCTTTGTATACAAAATCATTCACCCCTTTCCACTGTCCCAGCTTGGGATCCAGGCACTCGCCCTTTTCTATGGGCTGGTTGGGGCCGGTGGGATTGATTTCGTAGGAGGCCTTGCAGTCCATCCAGTTGTAGGCACCGCACAGACCGGTTCTTTCCGGGGATACGGAGCAGACATGGCTGGGGGCAAAAGACTGGCACAGGGTGCAGGAGTAATAGGTCTCCACGTCTTCATCCCGCATGGTGTCAACACGGGCATCCCGGGCCAGGTAGTTTTCTCTGGCTGTTTCGGTCATCTTGTCCACATCTTCTTTGTTGGTGTACAGGGTGACCTGGACCTTGTCCATGATCTTGCCGAAATCCTGGTGGAACTTGGCATGGAGCACCACGCCGATATCCTTGAGGGTGAATCCCTTTTCAATGGCAGCCTTGGAAATCCGCACCCAGGAGATATCCCTTTGTCCGATATGCATGATGCCCTGGATATAGTTGATCAAATGATGGATCTGACGCTCCATGATAGGTTCGAAATCATCCTGGAACTCTCTGCCTGCAATCTGGACAAAAATGCCCAGGTGGAAGGTGCCACCTTCCTTGACATCGGTAATATCCGGACCCACGATCTCCACTTTGCCGTCTTCAATGGCATTCATGTCCGCCATTTTCACCAGTTCGGTACACTGGGTCTTGCCCCCGCCGCACTGGGCATACAGATCTGCTCCTCTTACACGCTCTCCTTCATAGGCCGGGCCGAAGGCGCAGGGAATATCGATTTCCGATACCTGGACCTTGAGTCCTCTGACCTCCACGGATTTCTGGACCATCTCTTCGTGGGACACCGGGGCCACCACATGCTCATAGGAACAGATACCCGTGGGCAGAATCTCCGGAATTTCCGTGTCTGCAATGGTGGGGAATCCCCAGTTGACACATCCGGCTGCGGCCACGCCCCATTCGGTGCCCACATCTCCTAAGGCGTTGACAAAGGCGAACACCCTGTCCTTGTTGTATTTAAGGATGGTTTTATAGTCACCCGGCTTCACACCGCCAAAGGCCATGGCCGCTCTGTTGGCAAACCCCAGGGCAAATACGGCAGAGGAGATGTCCGGACCGAAGGGCACGATACGGGTGTTCCACCCGATCTGCATCCCGGCATCCAGGCACTGCTGGATCAGGGTTTTGCCATTGTGGTTGGCAGCACAGAAAATATACAGGGACCGTTTCTGGTAGTCTTCCACGATCATTTTGGCGATCTCTTTGTTGGGGGCTGCCCCCACCATGGCGGCAAAGCCCGGGGCGGACCCGTCGACAAACTCCACCCCGCGTTTTCTCAGGATGGTATCATCGGCTGCCCCTACCCAGAGTTTGCCGTTTTCAATGTCCGGATCTTCCTGGGCGATATAGAAATCCGGCTCATAGAGATAGCGCAGTGCTTCCTTGACTTCATAGGAGATGATGCCGGCCATACCCGCATCCAGGAGTGGCCCCAGATACGGGAGCCAGTTTTTCAGCTTGATATGCGGTGGCAGCAGGCCCCTGGCAAATTCCATGGGCTTTTTCAGATCTTCGAGGGTCTCACATTTCAGCCCGGTCAGAGAATAGATGACCGGCAGAAAATACGCGGTGTTGGGAAATCCCACTTTTGTGCTGGCATCATAGGTCTGAAGTGCTCTTTCAAGTTCACCTTCTACCTGTGCAACCACTTTGTAGCCACCCTGAATGGCAGCAAATGCGATTAATTTAGACATATTTTTGTTTCCTCCTTCGTTGAGGATTTATGGTAATTATTTGTTTACAATTATTGTATCATGGGTCCTGATATATTCGGTTTTATCAGGCTTCCAGCTGCTGGCGGTCGGTCATATCCATCAATACGCGTTCTCTGGCCTTGTCAATGCCCAACGCTTTTCTTTTCTTGTCAATGTGGGCAATCATGAGTTGGGCGTGTTTGATTGGGTCCGCTTCCACATCCCATTTGCCGCCGTAAATCCCTTCCAGTTCCTTGGAAATGTAATCATGGAACACCGGTGCACCGGATGTGGGCAGGGTGCCGCCAAATACCGTGTACACACCGGAGGTGACAAAATAGTGGCCAATGGAAATGGCTTTTTCACTCATCCATTCAGGTGCGGAGCCTGCTGCCGGGATATCGGCAAGATCGGTTCCCATACCGCCTGCTTTGATGACTTCCGTGGCTGCCAGCAGGATTCTGGAGTTGTCCACACATGATCCCAGGTGGAGGACCGGGGGAATGCCCACGGTTTCACAGATTTCAGCCAAACCGGGACCGCAGTAAACCTGGGCCGCTTCAGGCGTGAGCAGCCCATGAATGGCGGCGGTGATGCCATCGCAGCCGGTTGTGAGTACCAGTACATCGTTTTTGATCAATTCCTTGATCACCTTGATGTGCATTTCATTGTGCCGGGAACGGGCATTGTTGCAGCCCACCACACCGGCAAGCCCCCTGATACGGCCGTTGATGATGTTGTCGTTCAGGGTGTAGTAGGTGCCCCTGAAGGTACCACCCAGGTGATACTGGATGGATTCCACGCCAAAACCGGCGATCTGGGTAGCTTTGTAATGGGGGATCATGACATCGGATCCACGGTTCTTGAAGTTGTCTATGGCCATTTTTACGATGCGTTTGGCATCTTCCAGGGCATAGTGCTCATTGAACTCTATGTGGATCACATTGTCCTGTTCCATCCTGGCAATGGGGTGAGTGGTGATGAGTTTGGTGTGGAAACATTTTGCCACATTGGCCAGGTTCTGCATCACGCACTGGATGTCCACCACCATGGCATCACAGGCACCGGTAATAATGGCCAGTTCCTGCTGGAGAAAGTTACCGGCGGTGGGGATGCCGTGCCGCTGGAGCATTTCATTGGCGGTACAGCAGATGCCGCCCAGCTGGATGCCGGCGGCCCCTTTTTCTTTGGCATAGTTGACCATCTCTTCGGACTGGGCAACCGCCACAATTACTTCAGAGAGAACTGGTTCATGGCCGTGGACAATGATGTTCACATGGTCTGGTTTCATGATACCCAGGTTGGCTTCGGACTGCAGCGGTGTCGGGGTGCCGAACAGCACATCCTGAAGATCGGTGGCCAGCATGGAGCCGCCCCATCCGTCAGCCAGAGACGCCCGGGTGCACTGCTTGATCAGGTTTTTGTAATCCTGGTCCACGCCCATGTGGGTTCTGTGCATGATCTCCACGATTTCTCTGTCGATGTTTCTGGGGAGTACCCCTTGTTTTTCCCATTTTTCATAATTGGGTTTGGGCGCCCGTTTCAGATACAGCAGCTCTCCATCAGCTTTTCCCCATTCATTAAGGGCAACTTCCGCCACTTCCAGGGCGATTTCATCAATGTCCCTGTCTTTGGTTTCTCCATCTTCTTCCACGGTTATGGCAACATTGAGATGGGGGGCAATGGCCAAAAGTTTCTGGGTGTCCTTGATCTGGTAGGCCTCAGTTTCTTTTTTGGCCGCAGACATGAACACTTCGGCCACGCAGCGGCCATGGTCGGAGTGGGCAGCCGCACCGGCCGCTACCATTCTGGCAAAGTTTCTGGCCGCAATGGTATTGGGTGTGGCGCCGCACAGGCCTTTTCTGGTATCTTCACCTTCGATGCCGCCTTTGGGAAGGGGCAGGCGGCAGGGACCCATGGCGCAGTTTTTACAACAGATACCCTGGATGCCGATGTTGCAGGGTTTCATGGTCACGGCCCGGTCAAAAATGGTTTCAACACCGAGCTTGTGGGATCTTTCAATCATTTCCTGGGTGGATACTTCATATGATGCTTCAATGGGATCAGCCAGTTTGGGTTCTTTGGCTGCTTTTGCTTTTTTTACTTCTGCCATCAGAGGTTCCTCCTCTTATTATTTTGGGTGTAAACAGCTGCCCGGTAGTAATGGTCCGGGAGCAATCGGTTGCGGTTATACCGCACGTTTGTGAATTCGGTTCAGGTTTTCAATAATCTTTTCTAGTTGGTTTTTCTGGATTTTGGCTGCGGTCATGGGGACTGCTTTTTTGGACGCAGTTTCTGTTTTGTGTTTGGCCATTTCAGCCGCTCTTTTTTCCCGCAAAGCCTGTTCTTCCGCTTCCAGTTTGGCAGCAGCCTCTTTTTGTGCTTTTTTCTCGGCTTCGATCTTGGCTTCGGCAGCTGCTTGTGCATCGGCTTTTGCCTTGGCTTCCGCCTGGGCCTTGGCTTCTGCATCGGCTTTGGCTTTGGCTTCGGCATCTGCCTTTGCTTTTGCCTCCGCTTCGGCTTTTGCCTTGGCTTCTGCTTCCGGATCAGGGGCTGCCGCAGCCGGTTCCGGTTTGGCTTCAGGGGCCGGCGCAGCTTCTGCTGCCGGTTTGGGTGCGGCCGCTGGCTTGGCTTCCGTTTTTGGTGCGGCCGCTGGTTTGGCCTCCTCTTTTTTGGCTGGTGCCGCTTTTTTGGCCGGGGCTTTCTTTTCTTCTTCAATGGTCAGATCCGGAGCCGGTGCCATAGCGGCAAAGTCGATGTCCACATCATCCAGCTGTTTGGTGATGGGGGCTACATCCATGGCGGAACCGCCGCCGGAGGCAAGTTCGATAAACGCCTTGACCAGTTTGATGGATTCCGGATGCCGCATGATCAGGATACTGGAACCGGACATGAGATAAGCTACCGCACCCACGGCTTCCATGAGAATGCCCCGGCGTTCCGGATCACCTAGTTCAGGGGCTTCTTCAACCGGCTGTTTGGCTTCCTTGCATTTCCATACTTCGTTGCCCAGATTGTTGATCATGGGGTTCTGGAGTTTGTCATCTCCCTGGGTCATGGCTGCCTGAATCAGACGTTCCATAACCGAGTAGGAATATTCCATGCCGTACCCCAGACCACCGGTGGTGGGATCCACAATGACATTGTCCAGGGAAACCCCCAGGTTTTCCAGCAGGATGTTCACCTGTTTGGCCAGGTTGACATCAATGGGAGAAGAGGAAATGATGGTGTGCCCATATCCCATGGCCGCAGCCCCGATCGCCTTGTGGTTTTTTTCTTCCACCGGTCCCAGGACCAGGTTGTGGCCGTCACATACCTCACTGATTTTTTTGAGGACATCAGCATCCTTGGCCGGTACGGCACAGCCCCAGACAATCAGGGGCACATCAATGGCATCGCTGACTTTTTTAACGGTCTGGGCTGCATCATCCGGACTTGCATCCTTGTCATTGGGATCTGTGCTTTTGAGCTGAAGTACAATGGCCTGGGCCTTGTATTCATCCACACATTTTTTGGCCCAGGCCACCGGATCACCCAGTACATCCTTGAAAGGGGCTTTGGCCGATTCCGGCCAGTCTTCGGGTTCCATGTCCCAGATTTCCATGGCAATGGCGGGTTTGTTGGGCATCTCTCCTTCAAACTGGTAAAAGGGATAACTTGTCTGGCCGCCGACAGTCAAGGCGGTATCACCTTTCCCAATGGTGATGCCTTTAATGGCGCCGGCATATGTTTCTTTGGTTATTTCGAATCCCACGTCTACCTCCTAGTATTTAAAAGTTTATGAGTTGAGGGGGGGTTAACGGTAAAAAAGTGTGACGTTACTATGACAGGATAAATGGCAACGGGAATGACGAATTTACATGCCTGGCTTTTAACTTTGCGTCGTTTGCCCATTCACCATACCCTAGATTACAGGTTAATATTAATGATGCCAGCATATGATTTATAATTTGTACCATTTTTTGTCAATAGATGAATGAATTTATTGACCAGAATGGCTGCATACAGAATATCTTTTGATTTTGGTATCTTGTGTTTTAGATGGTATCTGGTGATTTCAGGTGAATGGGAATTAATTTATAAATGAAAATCGCACAAGCGAAAAATTTTTGGTCTATTCAATAGCTTGTAAATCCACGATTTTTGCAGTTAATCGTCATTTTTTTTAAAATTTGATTGTTTTCAAAGAAAAATATTGATTTTTCCGATAAAATATATGATTGTTTTCTGAATTTGCCGGACTGGCTGCACAAGGTTTTGATGCCATGAGAAAGGGACTGCGGTAATGCAGAAATGACCATGCCTGATTTCCCTGTGTTGAAAAAATGTTTTAAAAACAAAAAAATACGGTGGGAAATCTATTGATTTTTTACGTTTATTTATATAGTTAGATAAACTAACAGCTACGTAAAACCATTAGGTCTCTGGCATCAAAAAGCGTAAGGCTTTATTTTATAAAATTTTTTATCATCGGCTCGTTCAGAGTCAAAATCAACAAAGGAGTGAACCATGGCATTAGATCCAACCAAACACCAGGATTGGGAAATTGCACAGGATGCGGAAAAATCCATGCTCAAGATTTATGAAATCGGTGAGAAGCTGGGATTGACTGAAGAAGAACTGCTGCCCCAGGGCCACTACATCGGCAAAATTGATTTCAAAAAAGTGATGGAACGTCTGAAAGACAAACCCAACGGCAAGTACATTGATGTCACTGCCATTTCTCCCACCCCGCTGGGAGAGGGAAAATCCACCTCTTCCATGGGACTTGTTCAGGGCCTTGGAAAACTGGGCAAAAACGTATGTGCTGCCATCCGGCAGCCATCCGGCGGACCCACCATGAACATCAAGGGATCGGCCGCCGGCGGCGGACTGGCCCAGTGCATTCCTTTGACCCCGTTTTCCCTGGGGTTCACCGGTGATATCAACGCCATCATGAATGCCCACAACCTGGCCATGGTGGCCCTGACCTCCCGCCTGCAGCATGAGAGAAATTACACGGACGAGCAGCTGGAAAGGCTCTCCAATATGAAACGCCTGGACATCGATCCCACAAACGTGGAGATGGGCTGGGTCATCGATTTTTGCTGCCAGGCCCTGAGAAACATCATCATTGGCATTGACGGGGTCAACGGCAAGGCGGACGGGTTCATGATGAGATCCAAGTTCGGTATTGCGGTTTCCTCCGAGGTTATGGCCATCCTTTCTCTGGCCAATGATCTCAAGGATATGCGCGAAAGAATGGGCAAGATTGTTGTGGCCTACACCAAAAAAGGCAAACCCGTGACCACGGAAGACCTGCAGGTGGCCGGTGCCATGACCGCCTGGATGGTGGATGCCCTGAACCCGTCTTTGATGCAGACCCTGGAAGGACAGCCCGTCATTGTACATGCCGGTCCCTTTGCCAACATCGCCATCGGCCAGAGCTCCATCATTGCCGACAAGGTGGGCCTGAAACTGGCGGATTACCATGTGACCGAGTCCGGGTTCGGCGCGGATATCGGGTTTGAAAAGTTCTGGAACCTCAAATGCCGGTATTCCGGGCTCACGCCGGATTGTGCCGTGGTGGTGGCCACCATCCGTGCCCTGAAATGCCACGGCGGCGCACCCGTGCCCGTACCGGGCAAAGCCATGCCCGAAGAATATGCCACGGAAAACGTGGAATGGGTGGCCAAGGGATGCGACAACCTCATTCACCATATCAGAAACGTCAGAAAAGCCGGTATCTCTCCCGTGGTCTGCATCAATGCCTTTTACACGGACACGGATGCGGAAATTGCCAAGGTCCGGGAACTGTGTGAAGCCGAAGGCGCCAGAGTGGCCCTGTCCCGCCACTGGGAACAAGGCGGCGACGGTGCCATTGAATTTGCTGAAACCGTGATCGCGGCGTGTGAAGAAAAAACCGAATTCAAGTTCCTGTATGAGCTGGATATGCCCATCAAGCAGCGCATCGAACTCATTGCCAAGGAAGTGTACGGCGCGGACGGCGTTGATTATTCTGCTGAAGCGGAAAAATCCCTTGCCAGAATCCAGGCGGATCCCAAACTGGCAGGCCTGGGCATGTGCATGGTGAAAACCCATCTGTCCCTGTCCGACAACCCCGCACTCAAGGGTGTGCCAAAAGGCTGGAGACTTACCATCCGTGAGGTCCTCACTTACGGCGGTGCCGGTTTCATCGTGCCGGTGGCAGGGGCCATCAGCCTCATGCCGGGCACCGGGTCCAATCCTGCGTTCAAGCGGGTGGACGTGGATGTGGAAACCGGCAAGGTGGAAGGTGTGTTCTAAATCTTTGCATCATGATGCAAATATTGATTCAAACCAGACCCTGTAACCGGTGTTCAGGGTGGCTGTTCAGGCCCGGGCCGGTTACAGCGTCATTGATTGACATTTCAGGAGAGAAAATATGACAGCGGAAATTATCAGCGGAACCGAAATCAGAAAGACAATCCTCGGGGAGATCAAAGAGGAAGTCGATCAGATGAAAGAAAAACACGGCAAGGTGCCCGGTCTTGTGACCATTCTTGTGGGCTCCAGCCCGGCCTCCATCAGTTATGTGACCCTGAAGGTGAAAACCGCCATCAGCCTGGGGTTTCATGAAATTCAGGATGACCAGCCCGAAGATATCACCGAGGCCGATCTGCTGGCATTGATCGACAAATACAACAATGATCCCGATATTCACGGTATCCTGGTGCAGCTGCCCCTGCCCAAGCATATTGATGACAAAAAAGTGCTCAATGCCATCAACCCGGACAAGGATGTGGATGCATTTCATCCGGTGAATGTGGGCCGCCTGATGATCGGCGGGGATGAAGTCAAATTCCTGCCCTGCACCCCGGCCGGTATCCAGGAAATGATCGTCCGGTCCGGTACGGAAACCGCGGGGGCCGAAGTGGTGGTGGTGGGACGGTCAAACATTGTGGGCAAACCCATTGCCATGATGATGGCCCAGAAAGGGGTTGGTGCCAACGCCACTGTGACCATCGTTCACACACGGACCAAAGATCTGGCCGCCCACTGCAAACGGGCGGATATCCTTGTTGTGGCTGCCGGGGTACCGGATCTGGTGAAACCCGAATGGATCAAACCCGGTGCCACGGTCATCGATGTGGGTGTCAACCGGGTGGGTATGAACGAAGAAACCGGAAAAGCCATCCTCAAGGGAGATGTGGATTTTGAGGCAGCCAAGAAAATTGCCGGTAAAATCACCCCTGTTCCCGGAGGTGTCGGTCCCATGACCATTGCCATGCTCATGAAAAATACCCTCAGATCTGCCAAACTGAACCTTGGGTTAAGCTGATGCAAAAGGGTTGCCCTTTTTTATAACCATATGCCAGGATCAGGCCTGTAAACATCCCGGGCCTGATCCTGTTTTTTTTCTCCCTTCCTGATGTCCCATCCCGAAGTCATTTTTCATATTTTTCTTTACTTGTCAAAATTATGCCATATGATACAACTGTTACAGTAGCCAAAATGTGGTTACGTGCAGGATGCCGTTGATATGAAAGCCGTCAGCCGTCAGTACCCGGTCATCAGCTAACGGCTAACGGCTAACGGCTAACAGCTAAAAACCTTTCATACTTTGTTGTGCCCGCCAGGGCATGGGAGATATTTGGATTTCACAATGGGGGATATATATGGACAAGCTGGACGCAATTTTTGAACCACAGACCATAGCCGTTGTCGGCGCTTCAACCCAAAAGGGGAAAGTGGGGCACGATATATTTGCCAATATATTGTCCGGCGGGTATAAGGGCACCCTGTATCCGGTGAATCCCAAGGCCAGGTCCGTGCTCAGCGTAAAGTGTTACACCAGCATCACCAATATTCCAGACCCCATCGACCTGGCCATGATCATTCTTCCGCCGGGGGCTGCACTGGCATCGGTGCAGGAATGCATCGCCAAAGGCGTAAAAGGTGTTGTGATTGTCTCTGCCGGTTTCAAGGAGGTGGGAGGAGACGGTGCGGATATTGAGAAACAGATCAAAACCCTGTGCGCAGATGCCGGGGTCCGGCTGGTCGGCCCCAACTGCCTGGGGGTGATAAACCCATCTCCCAGGGTATCATTGAATGCCAGTTTTTCCGCACGTATGCCCGAGGCGGGCAATGTCTCTTTCATTTCCCAGAGCGGTGCTTTGTGTACAGCAGTTTTGGATTATGCAGCTGACAAGGGATTTGGATTTTCCAAATTTATTTCCATCGGCAACAAGGCAGATGTGGATGAGCTGGATCTGATCCGCTATTACCACAAGGACCCGGATACGGATGTGGTCATGATCTATATGGAAGAGCTGAGCCGGAGCGCAGAGGAGTTCATCACCGAGGTTCGGAAAATGACCTCCGGCACCAACCCCACCCATGTGATTGCCATAAAATCGGGTTCCTCTGCGGCAGGTGCACGGGCGGCAGCTTCCCATACAGGGGCTTTGGCAGGATCGGATGTGATTTATGACGGGATGTTCACCATGTCCGGTATTCTGCGCTGCAAGACCGTGAACGAGCTGTTTGATTATGCCCAGGCTTTTGCTGCCAATAAATACCCTACAGGGGACCGGGTGGCCATTGTCACCAATGCCGGCGGTCCCGGTATCATGGCCACGGATATGAGCGAACAGTCCGGTCTGCGGCTGGCGCAGTTTTCTGCGGAAACCGTAAATGAATTACAAAAATATCTGCCCTCCACAGCCAATTTTCATAATCCGGTGGATGTCATTGGAGATGCGGCAAAAGACCGATATGAAAACACCCTGGCCACGGTATTGGCAGACCCGGGGGTGGATGCGGTGCTGATTATTCTCACCCCCCAGTCCATGACCGATGCCATTGGCACGGCCGAGTCTATTGTCAGGATAGCCAGAAATACGCTCAAGCCCATTTTGTGTGCCTTTATGGGGATCGTGGATGTATCGGACGGGGTTAAACTGCTCCAGGCCCATAAAGTCCCGGTATACCAGTTTCCAGAGAGTGCGGCCCGGTCCCTGGGGGCATTGCGGGAAGGGATGAAATGGCTCTTCAGAAAGATTCTGCCCCAATACAACCTGACATATGACAAAGAAACGGCCGGAAAAATAATCCACCAGTACCTGGAACAGGGCCGCTATGTGCTGGGAGAACTGGACGGCAATGAAATCCTTAAGTGCTATGGATTCAACATCCTTCCCATGGCCCTGGCCAGAACAGCAGCTGAAGCCGGAGACATTGCACAGGATCTGGGGTATCCTGTGGTCATGAAAATTGTATCTCCCCAGATTTTGCACAAGTCGGATGCCGGCGGTGTGCAGGTGCGGCTGGAGAATGGCCGGGCCGTTGAAACAGCGTTTAAGCAGATTATGGAAAATGCCGCAAAATATGATCCAGATGCCCTGCTGGAAGGTGTCTTGGTGCAGAAGATGGCGCCGGCAGGCAAAGAGGTGATCCTGGGTGTGACCTGGGATCCGGTATTCGGCCATGCGGTGATGTTTGGACTTGGGGGCATATTTGTGGAGGTCTACAAGGATGTGGCCTTCCGGTTGTCGCCCATGGGCCGGAATGTTGCCAGGCGAATGGTCAAGAGTATCAAAGGATACCCGATTCTCAAAGGACTGCGCGGGGAAGCGCCTTCTGATATAGAGGAGATCGAAAAAAACATTGTATCCTTAAAAGCCCTTGTGGACGATCACCCGATGATCAGGGAACTGGATATCAACCCGCTTTTTGTTCATGAAGCAGGCAGCAAAACAACCGTGGCCGATATTATCATACGGCTTGATGACAAGGCAAAAACCCATTGAAGGAGATGGAACATATGCCCCAAGGAAATGGCTTTATCATGGAAGCAGCAAAAGAAGACACCTTTCCCAAGGTTGATTTTTCAAGTTTTGTTCTGTCCATTTATTCCTCTGGACTGGTGCAGCTGGGAAAGGTGGAAGACCCTTCCACAGGCCGGATGCAAAAAAATCTGGCCATGGCCAAGCACACCATTGATATGATGGCCATGCTCTCGGAAAAAACCCGCGGCAATTTGAACAAGGATGAGGAAAATTTGTTGCGGGCACTTCTCAGCGAAATACGGATAGCCTATGTGGAGGCAAGTGCTTGATACAACGGTCATCTTTGGCCAAGATCAATCTGTTTTTGCATGTTACCGACAAACGTTCTGATGGATTTCATGACCTGTTCTCCCTGATGACAAAAATCGGTCTGGCAGATGATATGGCAATTGCCTTTCATGGTCGGGGTATACAGGTAACCTGTGACCATCCAGCGGTTCCCGGGGATGAAACCAATCTGGCCCATCGGGCAGCCGCGCTGTTTTTTGCATGGTGTGAAAAGGCTTTAAAACCGGTACCCGGAGAAGGGGTCTGTATTCATATAAAAAAACAGATCCCTGTGGGCGGGGGTCTGGGGGGCGGCAGCAGCAATGCAGCAACTGTATTGACAGTACTGAATGAGCGGTACAGCCGGCCGTTTTCTCAAGGGCAGTTGGTCCAGATGGGGCGCTGTCTCGGGGCTGATGTGCCGTTTTTTCTTTTTCACGGCCCGGCCCTGGCCACCGGGGTGGGAGAAAAACTGACCCCTGTTTCCAATCTGTCTTTCTGCCACGTGCTTTTGTGTGATCCCGGGATTCAAGTCCCCACCGCCAGGGTGTTCAAAGGCCATGATTTTTGTTTGACATCCCATAAGAAATATACTATACAATCTGTTTCGGATGCGCTGTTACAGGGACAGGGAGGTGATATCGGGCAGTATCTGCATAATGATCTGGAAGGATCAGCATTCAGGTTATACCCGGAAATCAGATCCACAAAAGAGGAGATGGAACGGTTGCTGCAAAGACCTGTAACCATGTCTGGAAGCGGTGGCTGCCTTTTTGCCCTGTATGCGGAACATAAAGACGCACTGCAGGGACGTGAAATGCTCTGCAGGCAATGGCCTGCCGGAGAGAAAAACCTGTTTGTCACCGCATTGCAAAATAGTTGAAGACCAATAATAGTGGATGTACTGGGGCGTCGTCAAGTGGCAAGACACAGGGTTTTGATCCCTGCATTCAGAGGTTCGAGTCCTCTCGCCCCAGCCATATTTTTTATGATTCTAATAAGAAAAAGAGATAGGTTATGAGCGGGTTGTCAGTTTTTGCTGGAAATTCAAATCCCCTGCTGGGAGACAGAATTTCTGAATACCTTGCAAAACCCTTGGGTAAATTGAAGGTCAATCGTTTCAGCGACGGAGAAACCCAGGTCGAAATCCTTGAAAATGTTCGCAAGCAGGAAATCTTTGTGATCCAGTCCACGTGCAAGCCTGTAAATGACCATCTGGTGGAACTGCTGCTGCTGATTGATGCGTTCAAACGTTCTTCTGCCAGCCGTATTACAGCGGTTATTCCATATTTTGGCTATGCCCGGCAGGATAAAAAAGTGTCTCCTAGGGTTCCCATTTCCGCCAAAATGGTGGCAGATATCCTGGAAAATACCGGTGTTGACCGGGTGATTACCATGGATCTGCATGCCGGCCAGATCCAGGGGTTTTTCAGTGTGCCTGTGGACAACCTCTATGCAGCGCCCATCATCATAGATGATATCAAAACGAGATACCCTGAAAATCTGGTGGTGGTCTCTCCGGATGCCGGTGGTGTGGAGCGGGCCCGGGCCTATGCCAAACGCCTCAACTGCAGTCTGGCCATTGTTGACAAGCGCAGAAGCGCTCCCAACCAGGCCCGGGCCATGGCTATTATCGGGGATGTGCAGGACAAAATTGCCATTGTCATTGATGATATGGTGGATACCGCCGGAACCCTGACCGAGGCAGCCGGCGTGATCCGTGAAAAAGGCGCCAGACAGGTGCATGCCTATTGCACACACCCGGTGTTGTCAGGGCCGGCAATCGACAGAATCATCAGTTCATCACTGAATTCTCTGGTTGCCACAGACACTATTCCTTTGTCTGACGCGGCAAAAAAATGTGAAAAAATCAAAACGTTGTCCATTGCAAAGCTTGTGGGTGAGGCTATTATGCGCAGCTACAGAGGCGATTCGGTCAATTCCCTATTTATATGAACAATTTATTTTAACAGTCCACTTATACGCGCAATTTTGTTTGTCTTTTCGTAAATAGCGGACATGGAGGAAAGCACTTTGGATTTAATTAAACTACATGCAACAAAACGCAGCACAAAGGGAAAGGGTGCTGCCAGAAAAATGCGCAAAAACAAAACCTTTCCTGCAGTCATTTACGGACCCAAAATAGATCCCATGATGCTGTGCCTTGATACCAGTGAATTTGACAAAATAATCAGGGAAAGGGGTACATCCGGCCTGTTCCTGAATATGAAAATTGAGGGGCAGGCAGAGGTCAAAAGCAAGGTGGTGATGCTCAAGGACCTGCAGATGGACACCTATGGCATCGAATACCTGCATGCGGATTTTCATCAGATTGATATGGACACCCTGGTGACTGTATCGGTTCCGATTGTGCCCGTTGGTGTCAGCAAAGGTGTCAAGGACGGGGGAGGGATGCTCCAGATTATCCGCCGTGAACTGGAAGTGGTCTGTAAGCCTGCTGATACACCGGAACAGATTGAGATCGATATTTCAGATCTGGATATCGGGGATGCCATCCATGTGGAAGCGATTGATCTCGGAGAGGCAGTGGAAATTCCCCATGAGGTGGATTTTACCGTTATAACCATTGTCCCGCCTGATACCGGTGAAGAGGAAGAGGAACTGGCAGAAGACGAGATGATGGAAGAAGAACTGGCAGAGACAGCAGAAGACGTTCCGGCAGAAGAACCTGCTGAATAACATGTTGCCTGCTTTATGACAGATGCAGGAAGCAAACTTATAGCGGGTCTGGGAAATCCTGGTCAAACCTACGCCCGGACCCGCCATAATATCGGTTTTCTGGTGGTGGAAGCCATTGCAGAAAAGGCCGGTATGGATTTCAATAAGAACCGTTTTGACGCTGCCTTTGTAAAGACACGGAGCCATGGCCGGGACGTTTTTTTGGTCAAGCCGTTGTCCTATATGAACCGCAGCGGGTTTCCCCTCCAGAAATTGTCCGCATATTTTAAAATTGACTTCACTGACATTATCGTGGTCCATGATGATATGGATCTTGCATTCGGTTCCATCAAAATTGTTCAGGACCGGGGGCCTGGGGGCCATAACGGGGTAAGATCCATTATGGATGCCTTTGGCCGCAAAGACTGTATCCGGGTGCGGGTCGGCGTGGGGCATCCGGCTGATGAGGGCCAGGTTACCGGGCATGTGCTGGGCGGTTTCGCCCCGGATGAACAGGCTGCCTTGAAAGATGTTGTGGCAGATGCCGCAGATGCCTGCGGCCTTATCCTTTCCAAAGGCCTTGTTCAGGCCATGAATCAGGTTAACGCCAGACGCTGAACACTGGTCAGGCTGCGTATCATTATTTAGATTTTTTTTTCTTGTACGGTTTTCCATTCCGGGTTAAACCGCTGCGGGCTTCAGGAAAAAAATATCTGAAACCGCCTTTGAAGGCGCCTTTTGCAAATATTTATGGTTGACAATCTTGTTCAGATATGATTATGTGCCTGAAATGGGCAGATTGTTTCTAACTAATCAAGGTGGGCTATCCAATGGGTGAAAAATCCAAGAACACAACGGCTAGAGCAATGACATCAACCAAAACAGAATTTGCAAAAGGGGACCTGGCTGTTTATCCCGCGCATGGGGTCGGCTGTATCGAGTCAATAGAAAGCAAGGAGATCAACGGCGATACCATGAATTTTTACATGATGAAAATTGTGGAAAACGGCATGGTGATAATGATTCCTACCTCCAATGTTGAATCAGTGGGATTGCGGGAGATCATCCCTGAGACTGAAATTCCGAAAGTTTACAAGGTGATGCAGGAAAAGGCACAGAATGGCGACAACCAGACATGGAACCGGCGATACAGGGAATACATGGACAAGATCAAGACCGGCTCCATTTATGATGTTGCGGAAGTATTCCGGGACCTTTTTCAGCTCAAGCTGGAAAAAGATCTTTCCTTCGGGGAACGCAAGCTGCTGGATACAGCCCAGAACCTTCTGGTGCAGGAACTGTCAACCGCAAAGGATATTGATGAATTGTCCATGATGAAAGAAATTGAAAATTTGTTTCAATAACCTTTGTACAGGATTTTGTATAAATAGCCGGCGGACAGACAGTGTTCACCGGCTTTTTATTGGCACCCAATGAAAATAGACTGGATTGTCGATGGTGCCGCCACCGGCCGGCGCCTTGATTTTTTGCTTTCCCGGGCTGTGGAAGGCTGCAGCAGATCCCTGGCCACTGCATGGATCAAACAGGGAAATATCCAGGTATCAGGGCAGCAGAAACAGCCTGGATATCGGGTTAAGAAATCAGACCGGATCACCGGCACCGTTTCCCGGCCGGGACAGCCTTTAACTGTGGCGGCGGAACCCGGGCCGGTGTCTGTGGTGTATGCAGATGCCCATATCCTGGTCCTGGACAAAGTCCCTGGCCTGGTGGTTCACCCCGGGGCAGGCTGCCAGGGCCATACCCTTGTGAACAGACTGCTTTTCCATTATCCAGAGATCAAAGATGTGGGGGATGATCCGTTGCGCCCCGGCATTGTCCATCGCCTGGACAAAGACACCAGCGGACTTATGCTTGTGGCCAGAACAGCGCACAGCCTTGATTTTTTGCAAAAAGAGTTTCAATACCACCGGGTGAAAAAGACGTATCTGGCGTTGGTGGCAGGCACAGCGCTTCCGGATGCAGGAAACATAACGCTTCCTGTCGGCCGGCACCCGAAGCACCGCAAGCGCATGGCTGTCATCCATGAAACCGGAAAACCCGCCCATACATCCTGGCAGGTATGCCGGCGATTTTCCCGTGCCTGCCTTGTCCGTGTGCAGCTCCATACCGGCCGTACCCACCAGATCCGGGTGCACTTTTATGCCATGGACCATCCGCTGCTGGGGGACCCGGTCTATCAGTATCGCAGAAACCGTAGAAAACAACAGGTTTTTCCCAGGCAGATGCTGCATTCCTGGAAAATAGCTTTCAAGCATCCCTGTTCCGGCCAAAAAATGCGGTTCACAACTGATCCGCCGCAGGATTTTGCCACTGCTGTGGAAACAGAAGCGGCACATGAAGGTGACGGATCCGTCAGTACACCGTGTTAAATAATTGTTATTTTTTTTTGAAAATACAGGGATATGGTTGACATTTTGTTCTACAGATGGTTATAGAGAGAAGTATTTGTCCGGACCTGACCGGAAACCTGAACAGATCAAGACAATTGCAGACATGAGGAATACAGCATGATTCAATCGATTCTGATGATGGGGGGGCTGGGGGTGGTTATCGGCACAGCCCTTGTGATCGCTTCCAAGGCATTTTATGTGTATGAAGACCCAAAGGTGGTGGCCATAGATGATGTGCTGCCCGGTGCCAACTGCGGGGGGTGCGGCTTGCCCGGGTGTACAGCCAATGCCCAGGCCATTGTGGAAGGAAAGGCAAGCGTCAATTCCTGCGTGGCGGCCGGGGAGGATGTGGCCCAGGCCATAGCCGGTATCATGGGGGTGTCGGTATCAGACACGGAACCGGAATTTGCAGAACCCGGATGTTACTACGGTAACGCAGAAGCAGACCTGCATTACACCTACCAGGGGGTGAGAGACTGCCGGGCCGCTGCCATGCTTTTGGGCGGCATGAAGGTGTGCCGTATCGGGTGCCTGGGGCTCGGCACCTGTGTAACCGCCTGCAAGTTCAATGCCCTGTCCATGGGGCCGGACGGATTGCCGAAGGTGAACCAGGAGAACTGCACCGGTTGCGGTGCCTGCGAAAAAATTTGTCCCAAGAATATTATCCGTCTGACATCGGTGACCCGGCGCATCATGCGAGAATACACGGTGGCGGACTGCACCACCCCTTGCCAGCGGGCCTGCCCGTCCGGCATAGATATCAAAGAATATATCCGGTTGATCAGAGAAGGAGACTATGCTGGATCTTTGTCTGTGATCAAGGAAAGGATGCCCTTTCCCACGGTGATTTCCCGGATATGCCCGGCCCTGTGCGAATTTGACTGCCGGCGGCTGTTACAGGATGACACCGTGGCCATCAACGGCCTGAAACGCTTTGTATGTGATTATGAGATGACCCTGGACCAGCGAATCCAGCCCTATACGGCCCCGGCAACAGAAAAAAAGGTGGCAGTCATCGGTGGCGGTGTGGAAGGGCTGTCAGCCGCGTATTTTTCCGCCCGCCTTGGCCACGGGGCAACGGTATTCGAGACCACCGGCCAGGTGGGCGGTTTGCTGCGCAAAGCCATAGCCAGACAGCGCCTGTCCATGGATATTCTTGACTGGGATATCCAGGGCATCCAGGACCTGGGGGTAACCGTGAACACCGGTGTGTGCGTGGGGGTTGACATCACCATCCCGAATCTTTTGCGCCAGGGCTTTGATGCGGTGTTCGTCGCCACCGGCGGATGGGACTCCCGCATGTCCAGAAACGCGGCAGACCAGCCTGTCCCGGTTTTTCCGGGGAGCATGCTGCTCATCGACCTTGTGCGGGCCGGCCAGGACAAAAATATTCAGGTCGCCTGCGGTACACAGGCTGTGATCGCAGGGGGGGGGGAGAGATACCTGGCCACTGCTGTCAATGCCCTGATTGAAAAAGGGGTAAAAAAGATTTCCATTGTGTCCCGTCATTCGGAAGCGGATACCGGATTTGATTTGTCCGGGCTGGACCCGGCAGCAAAAGATGCGGTAACCCTTGTCTGCAACGCAGGCATCACCCGGGTGATGGGCGAACAAGACACCCTTTCGGCTGTGGAAGCCACAGACCTGTCCTCGGGACAGGCATCTCGAATTCCTGCCGATACCCTGGTTATCGGGGCGGGACGGTTCCCGGAACTGGTATTTGTCCCCTTGGGGGATACCCGGACAGACCAGGTGCCGGCTGTCGATGCAGCCCCGGTAGCTGATGATCATCCCCTTTCCTGGGAAGGGGTGGAACTGCCCAAAAAACCGGACACCCGTTCTCAGGAAGGTCTGCTGTCAGACCAGGATGTTATCTCTGAATATCCGGCTGCGGTATCAGCCATCAACGGTGGCAGAAAAGCGGCGGCTGCCATGCACAACCTCATGTACGGCCTGCCGTTTCAGGATCCGGCCAGAATGGTCACTCCCCGGACCCAACTCCAGGATGTCAGCACCCTGCACCAGGTGGAAACATCCCACCAGCATGTTTTTGACATGGAAAAAAACAAACAGGACCGGGTTGATCCGGCATCCGACCGGGTTGATGCCGGATCAACCGGTTTTTCTGAAAAAAATGCCCGTAACGAGGCAGGGCGCTGCCTGCAGTGCGGATTGATATGCTATGAAAAAACAACCGGGTCTCCTGAAACCCCTTAAGGCCTTAGCCTCAGTTTTTGTCAAAAAAACAAGAAAATGAGAAAAGGCAATTGGGTTGCGGGTTTTCCAAATGAGAAGGTTTTTATACAGCAAGCAAAGATGGGTAACGGGGTATTATGGGCCTTGAACAGATACTGGTGGTTGATGATGAAAGGCGGATTGTTGAAAATATTTCGAAATGCCTGAACCGTGAGGGATTGGAAGTTGCCGGAGCGTATAACGGTACAGAAGCTGTTGCCATGTTTGCCCGGCATCAATTTGACCTGATTCTGCTGGATATCAGCATGCCTGATATGGATGGGTATCAGGTTATGGAACAGATTTTGAATCTATACCCTGAAGCGCTGATCGTTATGATTACCGGTTACGCATCTGTGGAATCCGCTGTCAAAGCCCTGAAAAAAGGGGCCTGGGATTATATCAAAAAACCTTTCGAATATAGCGACCTGGTCAAAACAGTCAAGAACGGTCTGGCCCAGAAAAAATTGCTGGCGGATAAAAAAGCGGTTTCCGCCCGTCTGGAAGCATCTGAAAAGCAATATAAAAACATGGTGAACAATTCTCCGGATCTGATTTTTACCCTGGATGAGCCCGGGTGTGTTACCTTTATCAATGACCAGTGCGAAAAATTGCTGGGAATTGCTAAAAACGATATCCTGGGTCACCGGTTTGAAAATTTTGTCCATACCCGGGACCAGGCAAAGGCACAACAGCTGATATGGCCGGGGAAAGAACAGTTCGGTCCGACCGGTGACCTGCAGATGAATTTGCGATTCAAAAAAGCTGGTTGCACCGACACCTGCCATGATATGTTCATGGCCTATGCATTCATGGAACTGAAAGCCTCCCCCATGCACCTGCCGGCAGGTGGAGACCGAAAGGAGATAAAGGGGGTGTATTGTGTGGCCCGGGATGTGAGCGAACGGGTCAATCTGGAAGCCCAGCTGCGACAGGCCCAGAAAATGGAAGCCATCGGTACCCTGGCCGGCGGTATTGCCCATGATTTCAACAATATTCTCATGGGAATTCAGGGATATGCCTCTTTGGTCAAAACCGGCTTTGACCGGCAGAGCATTGAATTCAAGCGGTTGGCCAATATTGATGAATATGTGTCTTCAGGTGCTGAAATGTCCCGGCAACTGCTGGGTTTCGCCCAGAAAAACGGCCATGAATCCTGTCTTATCAATCTGAATTTTTTGCTGAAGATGACGGCAAAAATGTTTGGCAGGACCAAAAAAGATATTATTATCGAACCAGTGCTGGAGAAAAAATTGTGGGGGACACTGGTGGATGAGGCCCAGATCAAGCAGGTGCTCATGAACCTGTTTGTCAATGCATGGCAGGCCATGCCTGATGGCGGAAAAATATCCATTACATCTGAAAATGTATGGATCGATCAGGAGAAAAAGGAAAGGTTTGGAATTGACCAAACCGGGGCTTTTGTAAAAATTACGGTGAAAGATACCGGTGTCGGGATGGATAAAGAGACCATGACACGAATTTTCGACCCGTTTTTTACCACCAAGGAAAGGGGTCAGGGCACCGGACTGGGGCTTGCCATGGCATACGGCATCATCAAACGCCATAAAGGCATGTTCCGGGTTGAAAGCACCCCTGGAGACGGCAGTGCCTTCATGTTTTTTCTGCCGGCCAAAAAAACCAGTGTGGCAGCCCGGAAAAATAACAATTGTATGAAAAGAATCTTCAACGGAAAAGGCACCATTCTGCTGGTGGATGATGAAAAAGGGGTGATTGAGGTGTGTTCGGAGATGCTGGAATCACTCGGGTATGATGTCAAGACAGCTTTCAGCGGTAATGAGGCACTCAAAATCGTGCATTCGGCCGGGAAAAAAATCGATCTGGTGATTCTGGATATGGTAATGCCTGAGATGGGCGGAAAAGAGGCGTTTGAAAATATCCGGCGCATTCAGCCGGATGTCAGGGTTCTGGTTACGTCAGGCCACAACAAGGAAAAGGAGATCAAGCAGATGATGAAAAATGGATGTCGGGATTTCATTTACAAGCCCTTTGATGTGGCCATGCTTTCGGAAAAGATCAATTCCATTTTCAACAATTGTTCGGAAATCGCCTGAGTGTATCAAAAAAACTGCATGAAAAAGGGGCCGGGCATTTCTGCCGGCCCCTTTTCTTTAGCTGCATTGGCTGTATGCGGGCTGTTTTCGGCTTACAATGGTCTGACAGTCCGTTTCAGCCGGTTATCCCTTTATATGAAAGCCATCAGCTAAAAAACTAACAGCTAACAGTTTTCATGCATTTTTGTGCCCGCGGGGGCATGGTGGGTTTATATGAAAGTAGTGAGATATGAGGTTTGAGTAGTGAGAAAAAAATATCAAATTAGCTTCTCTCAATACTCACCACTCACCACTCATAACTTTCATAATTAGTTGTGCCCGTCAGGGCATGGTCGTTATTTGAATGCTTTTTCCAGATCCGGTACGATCTGTTTTTTGCGGCTCATGATACCGGGAAGCCAGGCTTTGCCACCGGCCGGTGCCACGCCGAAAGCCTTTTGTACAATTGATTCATCCTCAGATGCAATCAAAAGTTCCGTGCCTTCTTTCATGATATCTGTGAGCATCAGCAGTACAGAGTGGTGTCCTTTTTCCGCCTTGAGATCCTGGATATCTTTTTCCAGATCCGCCTTGATGCCGTCCACGATGGACAGGTCCACCAGTTCCAGCTGGCCCACGCCGACACCGCTGCCGCTCATGTCAAAGTCTTTGTAGTCACGGAAAACCAGTTCACGGACAGGGGTGCCTTCCACTGCAGATTTTACCTTGAACATTTCAATACCAAGGGCTTCCAGGTCACCCTGGCCACAGATTTCTGCCAGTTCTGCGCACACGGCTTTGTCATCATCCGTGCAAGTGGCGGATTTGAAGATGACCGTGTCTGAAAGAATGGCGCAGAGCATGATGCCGGCGATATCCTTCGGGATCTCAATCCCCAGGTATTTGTACATGCGGGAGATGACGGTGCAGGTGCAGCCAACCGGCCAGATCCAGCATTCCAAAGGCTGGCCGGTGGTCACATCCCCCAGTTTGTGGTGGTCCACAATTCCCAGAATATTGGCTTCTGCCAGGTCATCCGGGCTCTGGGCTAGATCGGAATGGTCCACCAGGTACACATTTTTACCTGCATAAGCCGTTACCACTTCAGGGGCGGTCACACCGAATTTGTCCAGAACAAACCGGGATTCAGGATTGAGTTCCCCCTGTACTGCCGGGGCAATGTCTTCGCCGAGTTTTTTCTTGAGATCCGCCAGTGCAATGGCTGCACACACAGAGTCTGTATCTGGATTTTTGTGGCCAAATACCAATGTTGTCATAATAATCCTCCTTACATAATTATTGTCATATTTATACAAAGGGATGATGCCTTTTTCCGGCAGTCATCATTACATGTCAGGCCAGCTTGTTACCGGGAGAAAACTGGGTATATCCGGTTTAAAACAGTGTATCTTATAAAATTAATTGGCCATATACACAAGAAAAATTTTAAATTCATACCGTTGGACCGTACCCCGCCCCTGGTGGTATCCTGTGCCCGGCCCGAGATCCTGAGTGGGCCTGTTGCTGAGAGAATCAATTTTTCAACAAGCGTGCAGCCTGTTCAAGGGTGAACACCCCGGCATTTTTTACCAGGCCCCCTCCGGCTCTGACGGTCCGTTCACAGGACACCACCAGGGGCTCCCACCGTGATTTCACCTTTGGGCCCTTAGTGTTGACTGCCCTGGTATAAATCTGGTTTTTATCTGCCACGAATATGGAAAGAGAATCTCAGGGCTGTTCATGAACATTTCCGGCCATGCCTTTGGTTTCCGGTCAACGGCTGTCATTGGCAATGATCACCTGGATGCCCAGTTCCTGTATCATTCTTGTAAAATCCGGTGCAATGCCGGCATCAGTGACAAGCATATTGATTTTTCTGATGGGAGCGGTGACAAAATTGGAGACAACACCCATTTTGCTGTGATCCGCCACCACAATCACAGGCCCCTGGGTTCTTTCGATCATCAGGCGGGTCACCTCGGCTTCCTGCTGGACCGGGGTGGTCAGTCCGAACTTGATGTTCAATCCGTCCACCCCGATGATGGCTTTGCTGCCGCACACCTTTTCCAAAACCGAATGGGCAAGAGATCCGATAAGTGAATTGGACTGACGTCTGAAAACACCGCCGGTAAGGATCAGTTCTATCTCAGGATCGGTGACTTCCAGCAGGGCATTGGCATTGCTGGTGATGACCCGCAGATGCTTTCCTGCCAGGTGCCGCAGCACCTGGGAAGTAGTGGATCCGGTATTCACAAGAAGGGTGTCCCCCTGTTCCACCAGTTCATTGATTTTTTTGCCGATGGCTTCCTTTTCCAGCCGGTTTATCTGGTCTTTTTCCGTGTACAGGGGTTCGGTTTTCATGCGGTGGCGCAGGATAGCCCCGCCATGGGTTCTGTCCAGAATCCCCTGTTTTTCAAGGAGATCCAGGTCCCGCCGGATGGTCAGCTCGGTTACATTGAACCTGCGGCTCAGGTCCAGTACCTTGACAACCCCCTTTTTTTTTATCAGGTTTTGTATTCGGGTCTGTCTGTCTGCCGGTATATAGGTTTGTCCCATAATTCATCCGAAATCCCAATAAAAACAGTGCACGCAATCTGGTTGTGTGCACTGTTTTTTTACTAAAAATCCCTTGGCAGCAGCCAGTTCAAGGGCCGGACAGGACGTTCTCACGGATGATAAGTCCGGCCAAACAGCTGCACGCTGCTCATGGTCCATGTTCGATATGGGTCCCCGGTGCATGGTGTTTTATGCAGGGAATCCGAATCAAACAGGTAAGTTCGTGCAAGGGTAGGATTATTCCTTCCAGGTTTTGATCAGTTCATCATAATCCACGGTCTGGCCTTTGGGTTTTTCATTGGCCAGTTTTGCCTTGGGTGCCCCCGGCTGGTTGAGCCAGTAGGCTTCTTCTTTTTCAGGGTTCATTTTGGGGCCTTTATCTCCCTGAACCCCTGATCTTTCAATCCTTTCCAAAACCCTGTCCATTTCCCGGGCCAGATTGTCCATGGCTTTTTCAACGGTTACTTCACCGCCCACAGCTTCCCCGATATTCTGCCACCACAATTGTGCCAGCCGCGGATAATCCGGGACATTGGTGCCGGTATCCGTCCAGACATGGCGGGCAGGGCTGCGGTAAAATTCCACAAGGCCCCCCAGTTTGGGAGAACGTTCGGTAAAGGACTCATGCCGGATGTCGCTGTCCCGGATGGGTGTCAGTCCCACATGGGCTTTTTTCAGGGAGGTGGTCTTGGCCACGGTGAACTGTGCATAGAGCCAGGCTGCCTTACGCCGGTCCACGGGGGTGCTTTTCAACAGGGTCCAGGACCCGCAGTCCTGGTAACCGACCTTCATGCCCTCTTCCCAGTAAGGTCCGTGGGGGGAAGGGGCCATGCGCCATTTGGGGGTCCCGTCTTCGTTAACTGTTGGTCCGGGCGCCACCATGTCAGGGATAAACGCGGTATACCAGAAAATCTGCTGGGCCACGTTTCCTTTGGCCAGAAAGGGCAGGTACTGGTAAAAATCCATGCCCAGTGCGCCGGGAGGTGCATATTTGCGCAGCCATTCCATGTATTTGCGCAATGAATATTTGGCTGCCGGGCTGTTGGCGGCCCCGCCCCGGCTGACACTGGAGCCCACCGGGCGGTTGTTTTCATCCACCCGGATTCCCCATTCATCAACAGGCAGGCCGTTGGGCAGCCCTTTGTCCCCGGCACCGGCCATGGAGAGCCAGGCGTCAGTGAACCGCCATCCCAGATCCGGGGCTTTCTTGCCATAGTCGTTGTGCCCGTAAACCGGCTGCCCGTCTATCTCCTTGACATGTTCGGTGAAAAATTCCGCAATGTCCTCGTAGGCCGACCAGTTGATGGGAACCCCTAAGTCATATCCGTAAATTTCTTTGAACTGTTTTTTGAAATCTTCCCTGCTGAACCAGTCATACCGGAACCAGTACAGGTTGGCAAACTGCTGGGCAGGCAGCTGATACAGCTTGCCGTCCGGTCCGGTACCAAAGTCCTTGCCGAAAAAATCATCAATATCCAGGGTGGGCAGGGTGACATCTTTGCCTTCACCGGCCATCCAGTCGGTAAGATTGACGGTCTGGCCATACCGCCAGTGGGTACCGATAAGGTCGGCATCGTTGACCCAGGCATCATAAATATTCTGGCCCGACTGCCACTGGGTCTGGAGCTTTTCAATGACATCCCCTTCCTGGATCAGGTCATGGGTGACCGTGATGCCGGTGATCTCTTCAAAGGCTTTGGTCAGGACCTTGGATTCATACTCATGGGTGGGAATGGTTTCAGACACCACTTTGATTTCCATTCCCTTGAAAGGCTCGGCCGCTTTGATAAACCATTCCATTTCCGCAAGCTGTTCTTCTTTGCTCAAGGTGGAAGGCGTGAATTCCGCGTCAATCCATTTTTTTGCTGCGTCCATCCCTGCCTGGGCCGGCAGTGAGAGCAGCAGAAATGCCATGCCCAGCAGGCATGCCAGGGCACCATTGCCCAACCCTTTTCCAACTAATACTTTTTTCATGCGTGATTCCTCCCAGGCCTTCATTGTGATGGATAAAGCAAGGGCCGGTCCAGAACCGAAGGCCTTTGATAAAAGCCCTGGAGCCGGTGTTTTTCCGGGAACTGCTATCCCCAGCGCATCACCACCGCCATCCAGAGGACGGCAATACCCAGCGCAAACCAGATGGCCAGATCAGTCAGACCGATCCAGGCCAGATGGATATAGGCGGAAATCAGAAGGCCGATGAAAAGCCGGTCTCCCCGGGTAGTGGCAATGGGCAGAAAGCCTTTGCGTTTGATGGTGGGACATTTGATTTCCCAGATGGTCATGCCCACCAGCATCAGGGCGATAAATGAGAAAAAGGTTGCCGTGGGAACTGTCCAGGCCATCCATTCAAGAGTCATATCGCCTCCTTTTTATACCCGTCCCAGGGCAAAACCCTTGGCCAGATAATTTCTCACAAACCAGATGACCAGGGCACCGGGAACGATGGTCAGAAAGCCGGCTGCAGCCAGAAGTCCCCAGTCCAGGCCTGAGGAACTGACAGTGCGGGTCATGGTAGCAGCAATGGGTTTGGCTGCTGTTGTTGTCAGGGTCCGGGCAAACAACAGTTCCACCCAGGAGAACATGAAACAGAAAAAGGCCGCCACCCCGATGCCGGACCGGATCAACGGGATAAACACAAAAAAGAAAAACCGGGGAAATTTGTACCCGTCAATAAAGGCGGTTTCATCAATTTCCCTGGGCACCCCTGAAATAAATCCTTCGAGAATCCATACCGTCAGGGGCAGGTTGAACAGGCAGTGGGCCAGGGCCACGGCAATGTGGGTGTCGATGAGGTTGAAGGTGGAGTACAGCTGGAAAAACGGCAGCAGAAAAACAGCGGCCGGTGCCATGCGGTTGGTGAGCAGCCAGAAAAACACGTGCTTGTCCCCGATAAAGGAATAGCGTGAGAATGCATATGCAGCCGGCAGTGCCGTCACCAGGCAGATAATGGTATTCAAGACCACATAGATGATGGAATTGATATACCCGGAGTACCAGGCAGAATCGGTAAAGATGGTGATATAGTTGTCAAAGGTGATCTCCGTGGGAATGAACACCAGTCTGGCCATGATATCGGCGTTGGTGCGCAGAGACATGTTGAGCATCCAGTAGATGGGCAGCATGATCAGCACCAGGTAGGCAGCCAGGATGAAATAGCGTTTTTTCATGATGATTCTCCTTTCCCCACATTGAGCAGCACCTGGTAGAACAGGTAGCAGAACAGCAGGACAATGAGAAAATAGATCAAAGAAAATGCCCCGGCCGGTCCCAGATCAAACTGGCCCACCGCGATTTTGACCAGGTAGATGGACAAAAACGTGGTGGCATTGCCGGGTCCCCCGCCGGTGAGAACAAAGGGTTCCGCATAGATGAGAAAGCTGTCCATGAACCGCAGCAAAAGGGCAATGGTGAGAACCCCGCGCATTTTGGGCAGCTGGATATATTTGAAAATAGCCCAGGCCGAGGCCCCGTCGATTCGGGCCGCCTGGTAATAGGCTTCCGGGATGGAGCGCAGCCCGGCATAGGCCAGCAGGATCACCAGGGGGGTCCAGTGCCACACCTCCATGAGCATGAGGGTGATCCAGGCATGCAGTCCGGATGCGGTATGGTCGAAGGTGATTCCCATGTTGTTGATGAACGCGCCCATCAGCCCGATATCCGGCCGGGTGAAGATGATCCAGATGGTGCCGATGACATTCCAGGGGATCAGGAGGGGCAGGGCGATCAATACCAGGCACACAGATGATCCCAGTCCTTTTTTGGTGGGCATGGTCAAGGCGATGGCAATGCCCAGGGGCATTTCTATGAGCAGCACCAGTCCGGAAAACAGCAGCTGCCGCCACAATGCTTCATGGAGACGCGGGTCGGTCAGGGTTTCCTTGAACCATTCGGTTCCCACAAATATCCGCTGGCCCGGACCGAATATGTCCTGGATGGAATAGTTGACCACGGTCATCAAAGGGATAATGGCGCTGAAGGCAACAATGATAAAGACCGGTAAGATAAACAGCCACCCTTTGTTGTCCTGCCATTTTTTCATTGTTTGAAGGTCTCCTTAGTTTAGCATTTCAGGGATTTTATTTTAAGAGCTGGTCGTTTTCAAACAGCCGGATCCATTTTTCCGGAAATGATACCCAGGCCATGGAACCGGGAACTGGTTCATTTTCAGCGATCCTGGCCCTGATGGTCTGGTCGTTGAATGACAGGGCCACCACCCGGTAGCTGCCCTGGTCTTCCACGGACTGTACCGGTACCTGGAAACTGCCGGCTGTTTCCTGACCATGAATTTTCAGATAAAGGGGCCGGATGCCCATTTCCAGGGATCCTGTGGCCCGGTTTCCCAGCGCTGCAGTGCGGTCGTCCAGTGGAATGTGAAATTTTCCCACCCTGGCCCTGCCGTTTTCCATGGTGCAGGGCAGAAAATTCATGCCCGGACTGCCGATGAAATACCCCACAAACTTGTGGTTGGGATATTCAAACAATTCCTGGGGCGTGCCGATCTGAACGATCTTTCCTTCATACATCACAATGATCTGATCGGCAAAGGTCAATGCCTCCACCTGGTCATGGGTGACATAAATCAGGGTCAGTTTGAGCTGTTCATGGATCTCCTTGAGCTTGCACCGCAGCTGCCACTTGAGCTGTGGATCGATGACCGTGAGGGGTTCATCAAACAGAATGGCTGCCACATCCTCCCGCACCAGTCCCCTGCCCAGAGAAATTTTTTGTTTTGCATCCGCCCCCAACCCTTCCGCTTTTTTGTGGAGCACGGTTTCCAGTTCCAGTATCCTGGCAATTTCCTTTACCCGGGTCTTGATATAGGCGTTGTCAAAGCCGCGGTTTTTCAAGGGAAAGGCCAGGTTGTTGAATACGGTCATGGTGTCATAGAGAACCGGAAACTGGAACACTTGGGCGATGTTGCGTTTTTCCGGGGGCAGGTCCGTGACATCGGTTTCTCCAAACCTCACCCGTCCTTTGCTGGGTTTGAGCAGGCCGGATATGATGTTCAGCAGGGTTGTCTTTCCGCACCCCGAAGGACCTAATAGGGCATATGCCCCGCCGTCATTCCAGATATTGTGAATGCGTTTCAATGCATAGTCTGCATCGGTTTTTGGATACGGCAGGTAACTGTGGGCGATTTCATCCAGACTTATTTGTGCCATCCAGATCTCCTTTACGCTGTTTGATTTTCAGCCGTGTCGGCTGCGCCCGGGGATATCAACAATTCCCCATTTTCTGCAAACACGAAAAAATTTGCCGGGTTCATATACACGGTGATATCAGAACCGATTTTCCGGGCATCGATGCCCACTTCATGGAGAACGGTTTTGTAACCGCTGTACTGGAAGTGGATAAAGGTTTCCGACCCGTTTATCTCTGATATCTCCACGGTTGCATGAATCTTTATATCCCCGGATTCCTGCTGGTGCAGATACAGATGGTTGGGTCTGATCCCGATGTGATACCTACCTGAAGAAAGGGCTGCAATGGAACCGGTAACCGCAATGGCAAGGTCATCCCCCAGGGTCAGGTGCCCGTCTTTCAGTCTTGCCGCAAACAGGTTGATGGGGGGGTCCGAGAGCAGCTGGGCGGTCTCCACCGTGGCAGGGTTGCGGTACACCTGTGCGGTGGGCCCGGTCTGGCGGACCCGGCCCTGGTCCATGACCACGATATTGCCCCCCAGTTTTAACGCCTCTGATGGTTCAGTGGTGGTGTACACCACCACACAGTCCCGTTTTTTAAATATGGCGGTCAGTTCTTCCAGCAGTTCTTCGCGCAGTTTGTAGTCCAGGTTGACCAGGGGTTCATCCAGCAACAGCAGCTGGCTGTCTTTCATCAACGCCCTTGCAATGGCCACCCGCTGCTGCTGTCCCCCTGACAGCTCTGCCGGCATTCTGTCCAGCATCTCTTCCAAGTGCAAAAGATTTGCGGTTTCCATCACCTTTTCTGTGATGGTTGCTTTGGGCACCCCGCTGATCTGCAAAGGAGAGGCAATGTTCTGGAAAACGCTAAAGGAGGGATAGTTGATAAACTGCTGGTACACCATGGCCACCTGCCGTTTGCGCACCGATATGCCGGTGACGTCCTTGCCGTCCATTACAATTTTCCCGGTGGAGGGGCGGTCCAGGCCTGCCATGATGCGCAGCAGGGAGGTTTTTCCGGCAAGGGTCCTGCCGAGGATGACATTCCTGGATCCGGATGCAAGGTCAAGACTGATATCGGCAAGGTGCATCTCGCCTTCCACATATTTGTTCACCTGGTCAAGAATAAGCCCCATACGTCTGCTGATGCCTCCTGAAAAGGGGTTGGGTCCGAACAATTGCAAAGGCGGTGGTGATACACGATTGTTCGGAAATGAATGTTTCCATTGTGTTGATTTGTTATTAGACTTCCATGGGGAAGTCAAGAAAAAAAGATAAAAAAAGTTAAAAAAGAATAAAATGTGTTGAAATTGAACGGCAAAAAGAATAAAAAAGAAACATTTGCAATCAAAAATGGCCTTTGTTCTTGAACAGGGGGCGGTTTTTTTCACTTCAGGAGGATACAAAAAGAGGGTATGTGGAAACCCAGGTCTTGATCATAGGGGGGGGGACAACCGGCACAGGCATTGCCAGAGATCTTTCTTTGCGGGGTATCAGCTGTATTCTCATGGACAAAAAAGATTTCAATGCCGGTGCCTCGGGTGCCAACCACGGGCTGCTCCACAGCGGTGCCCGGTATATTTTAAAAGACAGTGAGACCGCTGTGGAATGCCGGCAGGAAAGCCTGCTGCTCAAACGCCTGGCCCCCCAGTGTATGGAAGATACCGGCGGGTTGTTTGTGGCGTTGCCGGAAGATGATGATGCCTATGTTGCAAGGTTTCCCGAATTGTGCCGCACATGCGGTATTGTCTGTCAGCCGGTTGATGCTGCACAGGTACTGCAGATGGAACCCTGCCTGGCCCCGGATGTCAAAGCCGCGTTTGCTGTCCAGGATGCGGTGGTGGATCCGTTCCGGCTCTCTTTGGACAATGCAGCAGACGCCCAGACAAACGGGGCCCGTATCCTGCGCAATACCCGGGTGGAAGGGTTCATATCCCATAAGGGCAGGGTTCAGGCGGCCAGGGTCAGGGACACCATTACCAATGAAACCTTTCAGATCGAAGCACTGCAGTTTGTGAATGCCACAGGGGCCTGGGCTGATAAGGTGGCTGCCATGGCAGGGGCCCATATTTCCATGATGTATTCCAAAGGCTCCCTGCTCATTACCCAGAGCCGTATCAATACCCGGGTGATCAACCGGCTGCGCCCGGCTGCGGATGCTGATATCCTGGTCCCCGGGGGCACGGTATCCATCATCGGTACCACTTCTCTGGAAATCGATAATCTGGATGATATCCGGCCCACCATGGATGAAGTGGATACCATCATCCAGCAGGGGGCTGTCATGGTCCCGGAGCTTGCCACCACCCGGTATATCCGTGCCTATGCCGGTGTCCGGCCCCTGGTGAAAAACGGCAGCGAAAAGGGCCGGACAATCAGCCGCAATTATACGCTTAAAAATCATGAAGCAGAAGGGTTGCACAATTTTGTCACCATCACCGGCGGCAAATTGACCACTTACCGGCTCATGGCGGAAAAAACCGCAGATATCGTGGCACAACGTCTGAAAAACAGCTCACCTTGTGAGACCGCGCACCTGCCCCTGCCCGCCAGCCAAAAAGGGGAATGGACAGAGCCGGGCAGATCTCCCAAGGCCTGGGCTGCCCGGCCAAAGGATACATTGATCTGTGAGTGTGAAATGGTGTCTGAATCCATGGTGGACCGCATTGTAGACACCCTTCTGGCAGAAGGCAGGGCCCCCACACTGGAGGAGGTGGGCCGCAGAAGCCGCATCGGCAAAGGCCCCTGCCAGGGAACTTTTTGTTCCTTCCGGCTGGCAGCCTATCTCTACCGTACCGGGCACCTGGAGAAAAAACAGGGGGTGTCTCAGGTAAAGGACTTTGTCAATGAACGGTGGAAGGGGTTTATGCCCCTGGTGCGGGACAGGGAATTGATGCGCCTGGAGATGCAGGAGGCGTTTTTATGCGGCCTGTTCCATATGGAAGTGGAGCCGTGACCCCCAACCCTTTGCATACCGGACTGGTTGTGGTGGGATCAGGTATGGCCGGCATGGCTGCAGCCATATTTGCATACAACCGGGGAATCTCCTTTGTACAGGTGGGACAGGCATCAGAACTTGGTTTTTCCAGCGGGTGCCTGGACCTTTTCAGCATCCTGCCCGGCAGATTTCCCAAAAAGTTTGCCGATCCATTCGCGGGCATCGATGCCCTGAAAGAAAAAAGGCCCCGTCACCCCTACAGCCGGATGACCCATCCCATGATTCGGGAGGCGTTTGCCGAATTCACCGGTTTTATGGGATCTGCCGGCATTTGTTTTCACGGCCCGGAGCAGAATGGTCAAAACACCGCGAAAAATCAGCATATTATCACCCCGGCCGGCACCCTGAAGCCCACCTGGCAGGTCCCTGCAGCCATGCATGGCGGAAGCCTTGCCATTGCCCGTAATCAGCGTATATGCATCGTTGATGTCAAGGGCCTCAAAGGATTCGGGGCCAGGCAGATGGCCCAGACCCTGCAGCCGCAGCTGTCCCGTGTATCAAGTGCCACCATTGCATTTCCCGGCCGGGAAACCGCCAAAGATCTCATGTGTGAACGCCTTGCCTGGGACCTTGAAAACCCGGAGATGCTCGGGCGGTTTATTACCCTTTTGAAACCCCATGCAGACCGGGCAGATGTGCTGGGCCTGCCCGCGATCCTTGGCATGTACCGGTTTGAAAAACAGCGCCGGACACTGG
>DATFJY010000201.1:0-12662 GCA_035268905.1 Desulfotignum sp. | reverse complement strand
GACAGAAGGATACCTCGCTGGTTCCGGGGTCTGCAGTGTCGGTATTCAGCAGCACCCGGCAGTTCAGGCACTGGCAGGGAAACACCAGCTCCTGAAAAAAACGGACGGTTTTTTTTAGATACCGGCCACAAGCATTTTGGTTATGATATGTGAAAATCTGGTGCATGCGACCGCCTCTAATCCCGGACATATCTGTGTGTACCAAAGCCGGGCAACATTATCCGCCGGGATGTATGGTACGCTGGCGAATTGCCTCATACATGGCCATACCCCCGGCAACCGAGGCATTCAAAGAATTTACAGGGCCTGTAATGGGGATGGATACCAGAAAATCACATTCCTTTCTGACCCCGGGCCGGATCCCCTTGTGTTCTCCCCCCACCACCAGGGCCAGGTGCCCTGTAAGATCAGCCTGGAACAGCTTTGTGTCCCCCCCGGCATCCAGGCCTGCGGTCCAGGCCTTGTTTTCCTTGAGGGTACGCAGGGTGGCCGCTGTATTGGTCACGATAAAAATCTGTGCATGTTCCATTGCGCCTGCAGAGGCCCTGGAAACCCCGGGGGTCGGCAGGGCCGACCGGTCTTTGGGGATCATGATGCCGTCCACCCCCGTGCAAAGGGCCGTGCGAACCAGGGCCCCCAGGTTCTGGGGATCTTCGATCCGGTCCAGCACCAGGGCAAAAAAAGGGGCTGGCCGATTTTGGATCCAGGGCAGGATATCAGATCCCCTTCCGAATGGAAATACAGATGTGCTGGCCGCTATGCCCTGGTGGGCATCCGACTGTGAAAGCATTTCCAGGTGCCGGGCATCTGTAACCGATACCGGTATGCCGGCAGCTGCCGCCAGGGACACTATCTTGTCTCCTCTTTTACCAGACCGGTTCCGGGTGATATACAGGGTTTCAAACCGCCGTCTTCCTGCCTTGAGGGCCTCAACCACACTGTGAAACCCATAAAGGATTTCTGTGTTCTTTTTGCCCATATCCCGGCTGCCTGCAGATATTTTCACTTGATTGCCATCTCTTTTTCAAAAATCCGGCACAATTGTGCAGACGCGGTCTCCAGATCATCGTTCACCAGCACATACTGAAACATATGTTTTTGGCTGATCTCCTGTTCTGCGTTTTTCAGGCGCCGGGCAATGGTTTGGGCCGTGTCCGTGCCCCGGTTTTCCAAACGGCGGCGCAGGGCCTCAAGGGAAGGGGGCATGATGAACACCGATACCGGATCCAGGCCGGATGCCATGATCTGGGAAGCCCCCTGGACATCGATGTCCAGCAAAAGGGGGTTGCCCTTTTCAAGGTGGTTTGCCACAAAGGTGCGGGATGTGCCGTAATAATGGCCATGGACCCTGGCCCATTCCAGCCAGAGGTCTGCATCGAGCATATCCACAAATTCAGATTCATTGATAAAATAATAATCTTTTCCATGGGTCTCCCCGGGCCTGGGGGGACGGGTGGTATGGGACACGGAATAGGAAACCGCTGGATATTTTTTTAAAACCTGTTTTATGAGTGTTGTTTTACCAGCACCTGACGGAGCGGATATCACAAACAAGCGGCCTTTTTTTGTCATGCTATTCCTCTTCCTGTGTCTCCCCGTCCTTTATCAGGGACGCAAACCGGGAAGCCACTGTCTCGGCCTGGATGGCTGATAAAATCACATGGTTGCTGTCCATGAGAATGATGGCGCGGGTTTTTCTGCCGTGGGTGGCATCGATGAGGCAGCGCTCATCCCTTGCCTCATCCTTGATACGTTTCATGGGACTTGAATTGGGTGACAAAATGGCCACCACCCGTTCCGCCACAACTGTATTACCAAAACCAATATTTAACAGCACCTGTTCCATAACAATTTCCCCATCTATGATAATCATCTGATTTGCGCGCATATGTCCCGTTTGCGCGCATATGTCCCGGCTGGACCGGAGACGGGCCTTTTTATTGAGCAGGTCCGCCCCCCTGGCATATCACCGCTGATAATTGTCACTCAATATTCTGCACCTGCTCCCTGATTTTTTCCAGCTGTGATTTCAGGTCCACCACCATGTGGGACAATTGTGCATTACCTGCCTTGGACCCGATGGTGTTGAATTCCCGGTTGAACTCCTGGATCAGAAAATTCATTTTCTGCCCCTGGGACTGGTCTGCGTTCATCACATCCCGGAACTGCCTGATATGGCTTAATATGCGGACAATTTCTTCGGACACATCACTTTTATCCGCAAGCATTGCCACTTCCTGGGCCAGTCGGACCGGATCAATGCCCTCTTTTTCCGGTACCAGCCTTTCCAGGCGCGCCTCCAGCCGTTTTTTGTAAATCACGGGGATCTCTTTTGCCTGGTCCTTTACCAGGGTCATCCGGTTTTCAATGGCATCCAGTCTGGCCGCCAGATCCTGGTACAGGTTGGCACCCTCTTTTTTCCGCATCTGGTCCAGTTCCCGGGCAGCCTTTTCCACAGCAGCCGAGACCACCTGCCACAAAAGCTGCGGGTCCAGTTGTCTGGGTGCCGGTACAATTATATTTTTTGCACACAGCACCTGGTCCAGGTTGGGTTCATCTGAAAGGTTCAGGCATCTGCTTATCTGCTGCAGGGCCTGAAAATAGGCTGTGGCCTTTTTCTCATCCACAGCAAACTGATCCGGCTCCAAAGAATCATCCTGGACAGTGATGCGGATTTCCATGCGGCCCCGCTGGTGGTATCGGGTGATGATCTTTTTGATATCGTCTTCAAAGGCCTGGCAGATTTCGGGCAGGTACACCTGAAAATCCAGATGCCTGGCGTTGAAGGAACGTACCATCACTTCAGCTGTGATGGTTTCCCGGGTGTGGCCGGCTTTTGCAAATGCGGTCATGCTTTTTATCATGAATGGTTCCTTTTTGCGAATGTAAGATCCCGCATATATTTGTCTCTGACCTGTTCCAGAAACCGGATGATGTCCGGTCCGGCATAATCCGGATAGGTCCATTCCAGTGGGATGAACCCCTGGCGCGTATACATCAGGGTCAGGTCTGCATACATGTTTTCCCCGATATAGATTCTGTGGGAATAGTCTTTTCCCGTGGCCAGAACAAACCGGGAGGGCAGCAGATACCCGGGATCGATATTGACCCGGCGCAGATTTTCACGGCTGAAACGCACTTCCACTGCATTGGTTGCCAGTTTTACAGATGCCAGACCCGCCTGTTCCATGAGGGGCTTAAAGGCCAGCACCCGCCTGAAAAGGGGAGATCCCATTTCTTTGTGGTAATAGCCGGTATAATTGAAATCCAGCCAGCGGGAGATCAGATCCACTGGCCCGCCAATGGTTTCCAGAAAAGCGAACACTTGTCCAAACAGCGCTTTTTCTTTCATGAAAACCGACATCACAAGCTTGGCGGGATCTGGTGGTTTCGGCACACTCATGGGGCGACTGGCTTTGCCTCTTCCACAAGCATGATGGGGATATCATCTTTGATTTCATACATAAGCAGGCAGGTGTCGCACACCAGCCCGTCCTGGTTTTCCGTCACCCTGATAGGTCCCTTGCATTTGGGACAGACCAGGATTTCCAGCAGGTCTTTGGAAATAGCCATATATTTTCTCCTTTTGGTGTTGCATTTTCTGGTTCAACCGTTCTGATGCTGCGGTTCAGGTTCTGGTACCCGGCGCAGCCTGCAGGGTGATCAATGTGTAAAACATCCCCTTGCGCGCCATGAGCTGGTCCGGGGTTCCCTGTTCGGCAATGGTACCGTTTTTCAATAAAACAATGCGGGAGGCATAGTCAATGGTGGACAACCGGTGGGCAATGACAAAGGATGTCCTGCCCTTCATAAGATTTTCCAGCGCCTTTTGCACCACCTGTTCCGCCTGGGAATCCAAAGCAGAGGTTGCCTCATCCAGAATCAGCACAGGCGCATCCTTGATCAGTGCCCTGGCAATGCATATGCGCTGTTTTTCTCCGCCGGACAGCCGGGACCCCAGTTCTCCGATCAGGGTGTCATATCCCCTGGGGAACCCTGTGATAAAGTCATGGGCATAGGCGGATTCTGCCGCTGCCTCTATTTGTGCATCAGTTGCATCCATACGGCCGTACCGGATATTGTCCCGCACAGTTTCATTGAACAAAATGGGTTCCTGGGTCACAATGGAAATATGGTCCCGCAACGAGGCTATGGACAGGTCCCGGACATCTTTGCCCCCCACGGTCACCCGGCCTGCGGTCACATCATAGAGCCGGGGAATCAGGTTCACCAGACTGGTCTTGCCGCCACCGCTCATGCCCACCAGGGCCAGCACCTCCCCGGGTGCCGCTGTCAGGGAAATGTTTTTCAATGCCGGGCCTTCATCAGGGCCATAGCTGAACCACACATCTTCAAATGCCACCTCCAGGGTTCTGCCCTTGAGAACCACGGGATCGGGCTTTTCTTGTATGGCCTGTTCCGCCTCCAGCACATCAAAAATACGGGAGGCTGCTGCCGCCCCTTCCTGAATGGTATTGTTGAGCTTGGATATTCTTTTCACCGGGTCATAGAGCATCATGACCGCGGTTAAAAAAGAAAAAAAGACCCCCGGTGTGGAGGTGCCGTTAATGACCCGCAGTCCCCCGAACCAGATGATAAAGGCAATGCCCAGGCCCCCGAGAAACTCCATGACCGGGGAGGACAGGGCCTTGACCATCACTTTTTTCATCTCCAGCCAAAACAGGCGGCCAGTTTTTTCCCTGAACCGCTGCTTTTCAAATGCCTGGAGATTGAAAATCTTGATGATCTTGCTGCCGGTAAATGTTTCCTGGAGGAATGCATTAAGGTCCGCCATGGTTTCCTGGGTCCCGGTGGAAAATCTGCGCACCTTGCGGCCGAACACCAGGATGGGATAGAATGCCAGGGGCAGGACAACAAAGGCACCGCAGGCCAGCTGCCAGTCCCGGTAGAATATCACGAACAAAAAGGCGATAATGGAAAAAAAATCCCGGAATATATTGATCACGGCAGTGGAGACCATGCCTTTGACAATATTCACATCATTGGTGATCCTGGACATGAGGGCCCCTGTTTTTTCTTTGTGGATAAAGGCCAGGGGCAGGTCTGTGATCCTTTCATACAACGCGTTCCGGAAAAACCGGATAATACGCTCTCCGATATGGTTCATGAGATATTCCGATCCGAATGTGCCCATGCCCTTGAGCAGAAACACCAGCACAGCCAGTCCCGGAATCAGAACCAGCATCTCCCTGTTTCGGGCCACAAAAATATCATCTATCACCGGTTTGACCAGAAATGCCATGGACCCGTTGGCGGCCGCCACCACAACCATGCACAAGGCTGCCATGATCAGCTGGATCCGAAAGGTGAATACCAGATCCAGTATCTTTCTGCGCCGGGACCTGGACAGACCGGGGTGTCTTTTCTCCATAAACCTTTATCTTTGGTTCCAGACCTATTGTCAATCATTTAAAAACATGAGAGCATATGTTCCCATGACAAAGACCGCCTTTATACCCAATTTTCTGGGATTTTACAATATTCTCTGGGCCGCTGTCCTGCCTTTTTTGCAAAAAAGCCCGAGACTGGCTGGCACCTTTACCAGGCGGGTCTGTGCTTCCCATCTGCCGCCGGCGGATATCTGGATCCAGGCCGCCTCGGCAGGAGAAGCCCTGCTGGCGGTCCGCCTGATCCGGCATCTTAGCCCCGGCTATCCTGTCAGGGTACTGGTCACCACCACCACGAACCAGGGCATGCAGATCCTGAAAACAGCACAGGCCAAGGCTTTTTGCCATCCCCATGTATCTGTGTCTCTGGCATGGTTTCCCTTTGATATGCCAAAAGTGGCACAGGCAGCGGTAAAACAGGTAAACCCCGGGGCCATGGTGCTGCTGGAAACCGAACTGTGGCCGGCCCTTTTGTATTATTTGCGGCAGAACCGCTCACAGATACTGGTGGTCAACGCCCGAATGTCAAAAAAAAGCAGCCGCAGCTACCAATGGACAAAGCCCTTGTGGTCCCGGGTCAGCCCCCATCATATCCTGGCTGTTTCCGGGTCGGATGCTGAGAGGTTCGGTAGATTGTTTGCCAGCGCAGCGGTGTCCACCATGCCCAACATCAAATTTGAATCCTTTGCGCCCCTGCCTTTCGAAAAAACAGCGCCTCCTTTGCCAGACCTGTTCCCCTGCCCCCTGCCGGTGTCCATTTTTGCCTCCATCCGCCGCCAGGAGGAAAAACAGGTCATGCAGATGGTCCATCACCTTGTTGACAGATTTCCCCGTCAGGTGGTGGCCATTTTTCCCAGGCACATGCACAGACTTACCGCCTGGAAACACCGGCTCAACAAAACCGGCCAGCGGTTTTTTCTGCGCTCCCGGATCACAGCACCGCTGTCGGGTCCCGGCATCATCCTCTGGGACAGGTTTGGAGAGATGCGCAGCACATTTGGCCATGCTGATGTGGTATTCATGGGCGGCAGCCTTGCCCCTCTGGGGGGCCAGAATTTCATGGAACCGCTTCTCCAGGGGGCACCTGTGGTAACCGGGCCCTTCTGGGATGATTTTTTCTGGGTGGGAAAAGCCGTGTTTGATACCGGTCTTGTGGAAAAAAAAACCGACTGGCATGCAGCAGCCGATGCCATGGTGCACCACCTGAAACAGACCGGGGACAGACAGATCCGCCGACAAAACGCTTTGGCTTATGTATCAGCCCGGTCCGGTGGCGCTGACATGGCCTGTCAGGCTATACTCGCGGCGTTGTCCAGTCTCTGAACAGGCATTTATAATTCTGTATAGTTCCGGTCGACTGAAATGATACCATCTGGATATTTGCCATAGGCATGCCAGGTTTTTGATTGTTCTATGCAGCTCGCTTTCCCGGGCCCCGCCCCTGGTGGTGTCCTGTGCCCGGCCCGAGATCTGCGGGGGCCTGTCTGCATAAAAACAATGAAGTGCAGCCACCCGCACTCTGTTTGGGATCATCCCGGTAAATTTTACCAAGCCCCCTTAAGGCTCTGACGGTCCGTTCACAGGATACCACCAGGGGCTCCTTATAGCGGGTACGCTGCTATGGCAAATATCCAGATACCATTTCTGAGCTGTAGGTTTTTATTATTGTATGCTTTTAAAACGCGTTATTGCTATCAGGTCATTTGATCGGCACGATAACGCCGGGAAAGGCCACTCAGGTCAGGGGGCGGACCAGGTCCTGTATGCGGCCGGTGCGTGTGGCCTCGAGAAATGCATCCCCCAGCACCCGGCTCATGTCTGCCGCCTTTTCCCAGGCCTTTACCCGCACCCCATCCTGCCCCATGAGCCTGATAAAATCCTTTCTGTCCGGAATCCGCCCAAAAGGAAGGCGTGACACAAATTTTTCAGACGGTGCCATAAGAATGATCCGGTCGGCAGCTGATCCGCTGATCCTGCGGTTGGCATTTTTTTTATCAAACCATCCCGGAATGAGATACGGATAAAAATGGGGATAGAGGATGAATCCCTTCCGGCCGCTAGACAGAGCAAAGGCAGGATGATAATCCAGGATGCCGCCATCTCTGTAAATACCAGACGGTGCGCCGGGAATACCAGCTACCCCTTCCATGACATAAGGAATGGCACCGGATGCAGTCAGGGCCGGCTGAAAGTTCTGCTTTCCCAGGGGCACAAACCGGGTGGAAAAATCAGAAAAATCCATGGCCCGGGTGTCAAATTCCGGGTGGTGAAATACAAACCGTTCCAGATAGATCTGCTGCAGATTTCGGGATACCCGGTTCACGCCGGCACCGGCCAGAATGCCCAGCAACTGGACCGGCCGGTGCCTGGAAGCCAGCATATACCGGCACCGGACCGCCCCGAAAGCGATGCGGATAAAGGGATGACCCAGGATCTCATCCACCCGGGTCTGATCCAGAAATGCCTTCATTATACGCACCGATTCCCGGGTGACCTGGGCAGGGGTCACCCGGCCCTGGTAATACTGATGGATATAAGCATGCTGTAAGGCATCAAAGGCCAGGGCCGGATTTTTCTGGGCAGCTGCGGCAAATTTCCAGGCACCGATGGAGGTTCCCAGAACCAGCAGCGGATCTTTGCGGTCTTTGAACCAATGGGAGAAAATGGCATTGTCCAGGCCATGGAGCACCAGCCATTTGGCAGCCCCTGATGCCCCCAGCACCAGGCGGATATCATCCGGGGACAGCCCGTTCTTCCGTATATGTGCATAGGCGCTCTTTCCCGCCAGTACCACCAGATTGTCTGTTTTTTCACCCATGCTGCCGACGTGCCTCCGAAATTTGATTCAGATAAAAAATTGCCCGGTTTCAAGCATGTCCCGCAGGCAGGTACTATAGCATCGAGCTTTTCACCATTCAATGGTCATTTTTGTCTTCATACCCGTGGAGGGCGGTTCCGGCTGCCCCACATGATGAAAATATTCACAGGAGAAACCATGGACAATGCAATACACCCCGGCACCCTGTGTAAAAAATCCTTGACAATCGTCAGGGTTTTTTTTTATGACATAACTGTCACACTATTAAAACAGTTGTCACACAATTTATGATTTTTTTAACAACCTGAAAAAGGAGGGAAAAATGACAAAATTTTTCAAATCGTTTCTATGTGCTATCATCTGCTCATTTATCGCTTTGGGAACCGTCCAGGCAAAACAGCTTATTGTGGGGGTTGATGCCAATTTCCGGCCGTTTGAGTTCAAAAATGAAAAAGGGGAATTCACCGGATTTGATGTACAACTTTTTGATGCCATTGCCAAAGACCTGGGACTTGACTATAAATGGCAGACCATGGATTTCAACGGAATTATCCCGGGCCTGCAGTCCAACAGCATTGATGCAGCCATAGCCGCTATCACCATCACATCTGCAAGAGAAGAGGTGGTAGATTTTTCCTATCCCTATTATGATGCCGGCCTGGTCATGCTGGTCCAGGAAGACAATGACAACATAAAGACCATTGATGATCTTAAAGACAAAAAAGTGGCCACAAAACTGGCCACCACCAGTGTTGATTTTTTAAAATCCCAGAATATTACAGATGTCAAGCTGCTTCCCAATACCGACAACCTGTTCATGGAACTGCTCACCGGCGGTGTGGATGCGGTGTTCTTTGATTCCCCGCCCCTGATGTATTATTCCCAGAACCAGGGAAAAGGCAAGGTCAAAGTTGTTGGTCCTCTGTACCAAGGCCAATCCTACGGCATCGCCTTCCCCCAGGGCAGTGAACTGAGAGAAAAATTCACCATCACTATTTTAAAATTCAAAGAAGACGGTACCTACGCAAAACTGTATGAAAGGTGGTTTGGCGCACCATCAAAATAACCGGCACAGTTGTTTATAAAACACGCGACCCCGAAATTATATTTTACATGTTCCAGGGCAGCGTCAGGCTCGCATAATAAAACAAGCCTGACGCTGCCGGAGAACACATAATCCAAAAGCTGCGTATGCAAAAAATATGATTTTGGTAAAATCCTGCATCAAAAACAGGCAGATACGAAGAAAAGCTGAATTCAGTTTCCGCTTTTCTCTTATTTAAGGGAATCATATCTTTATGGGTTTTGATTTTAAATACAATGTCATGTGGGAATCGGTACCAATGCTGCTGGTGGGCATGAAACTCACCATTCTGATTACCATTTGCGGCCTTGTGATCGGTTTTGCCTTAGGTGCTTTGAACGGGCTTTTAAAAATATCCAGAAATATCGTGTTCCGCAAGCTGGCAGGGGTATATATCGAAAGTATCCGCGGCACCCCCATCATGGTGCAGGTCATGTTTATCTATTTCGGGCTTCCAATGGCTCTGGGAATGCGGATTCATCCCATGGTGGCCGGTATCGTTGCCATTGCCGTCAATTCAGGCGCATATATCGCTGAAATCGTCAGAGGGGCATTTCAATCCATTGATACCGGACAGACCGAAGCCGGCAGATCCATCGGACTGACCCATTTCCAGACCATGTATTACATAATCTGGCCCCAGGCCTTGAAACGTATGATCCCTCCCTTGGGAAATCAGTTTATTATCAGCCTCAAGGATACCTCTCTTCTGGTGGTGGTGGGGGTAGGTGAACTGACCCGCACCGGTCAGGAGATCATAGCCGCCAATTTCAGGGCGTTTGAAGTGTGGCTCACGGTCGCCCTGCTGTATCTTGTAATGACGTTGTCCCTGTCACGGCTGCTGAATTATTTTGAAAAAAAGATGGATATCAATAAATGATCAAAATCAAAAATTTACATAAAAATTTTGGCACGCTTGAGGTGCTCAAAGGCATCGATCTTGATATTTCCCAGGGCGAAGTAACGGTTATCATGGGACCCAGCGGATCCGGAAAAAGCACACTATTGCGCTGTATCAACCGGCTGGAGGAGATCACTTCAGGAACCGTCATCGTGGACGGGCAGGATATCATGGACAAAAACACCAATATCAATATGATCCGCACAGAAGCCGGCATGGTATTTCAGCAGTTCAACCTGTTTCCCCATAAAACCACCCTGGAAAATGTCACCCTGGGCCCTTTGAAGGTCCGCAAAATGTCCAGACCGGATGCGGAAAAACTGGGCCGGCAGCTGCTGGAAAAAGTGGGGCTGGCTGATAAGGCCGATACCTATCCCGACCACTTGAGCGGGGGACAAAAACAGCGGGTGGCCATTGCACGGTCCCTTGCCCTGCGTCCTAAAGCAATGCTGTTTGATGAGCCCACCAGTGCCCTGGACCCGGAACTGGTGGGAGAGGTTCTCGAAGTGATGAAGCAACTGGGCCGGGAGGGAATGACAATGGTGGTGGTGACCCATGAAATGGGTTTTGCCAGAGAAGTGGCTGACCGGGTCATTTTCATGGACGAAGGGGTGATTGTCGAAGAAAATACCCCCGAAGAAATTTTTTCCAACCCCCAAAATCCCCGCACCCAAGGATTTTTGCGAAATATTCTGTAAAATGGAAATCAAAAAACACATTGAAAAACTGACACCTGAAATCATAACCCTGCGCCGGGATTTTCACCAGCACCCGGAACTGGGTTTTCAGGAATTTCGCACCCGGGACCTGGTGAAACATTTTTTGACAAAAACCGGCATCCCGGTTAAAGAGATAGCAGAAACCGGTGTTGTGGGACTGCTTGAAGGCGACAGACCGGGCAGAACCATTCTGCTCCGGGCAGACATGGATGCCCTGCCGGTGATAGAAGATACCGGCCTTCCTTGGCAGTCAGCAAAAAAAGGGGTGATGCATGCCTGCGGCCATGACGGCCACACCGCCATGCTGCTGGGTGCAGCCAAAGTGCTCAGCCAGCTCAAATCCCGTATACAGGGCCGGATTAAATTTGTTTTCCAGCCCAATGAAGAAGATGCCGGCGCCTGGCTCATGATCGAAGAGGGCGTCATGGAAAATCCTTGTGTGGACGCTGCATTCGCATGTCATCTGTGGTCCCAGATTGATGCCGGTACTATTGACATCCGACCCGGACCGGTGATGGCTGCCAGCCATTACTTTTCTCTGACCATCAAAGGGAAAGGCGGCCATGCCGGATTCGCCCATGAATCAATCGACCCGATTTTTGTTTCATCCGCCGTTATCCAGGCGGTCCAGGCAGTTCAATCCAGGGAAATCAATGCCCTTGATCCGGTGGTGGTCATGTTCACTTCTGCCCTTGCCGGTAGCAGCAGCAATACCATTATCCCTGATGAAATGACACTGAAAGGCTCTTTGCGGGCACTTTATGAAAAAGGAGAGCAAGACATCAGAAACCGGTTTGAGCGTATTGTTGAACATACCTGTCATGCCCACCGGGCGGATTACCACCTTACATTCAAAGTGGGAAATCATCTGCTGTCAAACGATGATGCCATGGTATCCTTTGTCAAGGCTGCAGCCAAGGAGGTGCTGGGCAACCGGAACCGCGTGACCGGGACTGTCCGGACCATGGCAGGGGAAGATTTTTCCGATTTCGCCGCCCGGGTACCTGCGGCATTTGCATTCATCGGTATCAGAAACACGACAAAAGGCATTATCTTTCCCCATCACCACCCAAAATTCGACATTGATGAAGCCATTCTGCCCAAAGGAACAGAACTTTATGTGCGTACCGCCCTCGCCTATCTGGCAGAAACCTGAACAGATAAAAGGAAAACATGGCTGAAAAAAAATATTACAACATTGCCTCCCTGGAAAAAGGCATCCGGATGCTGGAGCTTCTGGCAGCCAACGGGGAGCTGAGCGTCAGCGAAGCGGCCCGGCTCATGGACACCAACCGGGCCGGCAGCCACCGGTTCATCTCCACCCTCAAGGACCTGGGGTATGTGGAAAAAAACAGCAGCAACAAATACCAGCCCACGTTGAAAATAATGGCACTGGCCCAGAAGGTGGCGGACCGGTTCGAAATCCGGCGCATGGCCAAACCCCATATGCACCGGTTGTCCATGCTCTACAAAGAAACCATCAACCTGGGTCTGTTCAAAAACCAGGAAATCATTCACATCGACAAGATCGACAGCCTGGAGGTGCTCCGCATGGACTCTGCCTTAGGCGACAAGGCCCCGGCCTACTGCACCGGGCTGGGAAAATCCATTTTGGCCTTTCTGCCGGACCATGAACTGGATCACTATCTGATCACGGTGGACCGCCAGCCTCTCGCCCCCAACACCATCATGGAAAAGGATGCATTTCTGCAGGAACTCTCCCGGGTCCGCA
>DATFJY010000200.1:0-7396 GCA_035268905.1 Desulfotignum sp. | reverse complement strand
CCGGCGGCGGCAGCATCGGCAATCCACTGGTTCAGAACAGGGATCACCATGTCACCGTTTTCAATGGGCAGCGCTCCGCCCGGGCAGAAATCATTTTGTACATCCACAATGATCAGGGCATCCCCCGGCTGTAATGTCTTTGTCATAAGTGCCTCCAGAAATTATGTTCAGGGTATCAAAAATTAGGTCCCTCAAGTGCAGTTTTTCTCAGAAAACGGATCAGGTCCTTTCTTTTGATGGTATCAAAGGCGGACATTTTTTTTGACGCTGTTTTAAGAATATACCATAAAATTGTAATGGGATGGACAATTATTTTATCCAATTTCTGAAAGGCTGTTTTCATGCCGGGCCATACCGTTCCAGGGCGGAAGACACAATGCAGTGGAGCAGCTCCTGATAATCCTGGTCCGCCATGGCGGCAAATACCGACAATCCGCCCAGGCCTGAATCGGTAACCACAATGGTTGCCGGGTCTGATACGTCAAGATTCATGTGCCGGTTTTCCGGGTCATCCATTCATGAACAAGGGTTTTTGCCCGGGCAGATACCTCATCCAGACGGTTTGCCATGATCCGGGTCATGGTGTCAGTGAGCAGTTCTTTGTGCTGCAGGGTGGTCAGCCGGTTTCGCAACATGGCAGCCCCTTTGGGGGGATCTGTTTTGAGTGTGTTAAAAATGGCTGTCAGTTCCGGTTCCAGCATATGGGCAGCGTAATACTGGATCAGGGCATACCAGGCCTGTTTCCGGCCACCGGGGGTTTGCACTTGTCTGGACACCTGTCTGAAGGCGGTGAAAAAATGGTGTTTTTCTTTTGGGGTCAGGCTGCGAAGGCCCTGGTCATGGATCTGGTAGGGCACCATCTCCAGTCCTGCCAGGCCCTGGCAATCCACTTCGGCAAACAGGACAAATCCTTGTTTTCGGAACAAAAAATCTGTGGGCTGGAAAAACACAAAATTGCCCAGGCTGTAAAACAACGGGGTGTTTTTGTGGATCTGGAGCCCCTGAGGCACATGGGGGTGATGACCCACCACCAGGTCGGCCCCGGCTGCTGCCAGATTCTGGAACACAGCTGTCACATAGGGGGGGGGAAACGGCATATATTCTATGCCGCAGTGGGCAATCACCACAATTAGGTCCACCGTGCTGCGCAGGGTTTTTATCTGTGTTTCCACCAGGGCCGGTTCCCATCCCATGACCCCGGGGGTCCGGGGGGCGGCACAGGTGAGGTCTTCCCCCTCACTGAAATTGAGAATGCCGATTTTCAGGCTGTTTTTTTCCAGAACCAGGGAGGTGGCGGCCACGGCCAGGTTCCGGCCGGCACCGGTCCACCGGATTTTGTGGTGTGCCAGGGTTTCCAGGGTCTGGTTGAACCCTGATACACCGCAGTCCCAGATATGGTTGTTGGCCAGGGTGACCGCATCCACGGACAATACGTCCAGGGCTGCGGCATGGCAGGGTTCTGCCCGAAAGGCAGCCCCGCTTTTTACGGCCAGGGTGCCGGTGCGGGCCAGGGGGGCTTCCAGGTTGAAAATTTTCAGGTCGGCAGCAATGAGGCGGTCAAACAGATCACCGTAAACAGCTGCCGGATCCTGTGCCATGATGGGGGCAAATTTCCGGATGGGGGCCCAGTCCCCGGCAATGCACACCCTCACCCGGTCATGGGTCCGGCCCGAATCCCAGATACCTTTGTCCCAGTTGAAATCAGGTGTCATGGGTGCAACGCCCTTTCTGGCATTTCTCAGGGGTTTCCAGGGATGTTTCCGAAACCGTTGTGTTTTTAGGGCCGGGGGGATGCCGGGGTAGGTCAACGGCCTGTTTGCGGTAAAAAACCGGCAGGCGGCTGGTGAGACCGGCCACCACCTCGTAATTGATGGTGCCGGTGAGATCCGCCAGTTCATCAGCTGATACGGTTTGATTACCCCGGGTTCCCAGCACCACCACCTCATCCCCGACAGCGGCATCCGGGATACGGCCCACATCGATCATGGTAAAATCCATGCATACCCGTCCGGTCACCCGGGCCCGCTGCCCGTTCACCAGCATATGGGCGTTTGCAGAAAGCAGCCGGGAATAGCCGTCCGCATACCCCACGGGTACGGTGGCAATGGCAGTGGGCCGGTCCGTGACATGGGTGCTGCCATAGGATACGGCAAACCCTTTGGGCACCTGTTTCACCTGGGTGATGAAGGATATGATGGACAGGGCCGGCGTCAGATCTGTGCAGTCGACCCCGGGGCCCGGACACAGCCCGTACAGGGCGATGCCGGGTCGGACCATGGTGAAATGGCTCTTGGGCAGGGTCAGGGTGGCGGCACTGTTGGCGGCATGGATGATTTTCGGCAGCCGGTTGTCTGCATCCAGCCGGTCCAGGACTTCGGTAAAAAGGGCCAGCTGCTGTTCTGCATGGGCGTGATCCACGGCATCGGCATTGGCAAAATGGGTATAGATCCCTTCAATGACCAGGTTGTCCATCTGCATCATGGACCTGATGTCTGAAAGGGTTCCGGGCATGTCCAGGCCCGGGCACAGCCCCAGCCGTCCCATGCCGGTGTCAATCTTGATATGGGCGGTGACAAGGATTCCGGCGGTCCTTGCTGCGTGATTGAGGGTTTTTGCCGCATCAAGACCGGTGAGGGAGACCCGGATATCCTGCCCGGCGGCCTGCAGGGCCCGGGCCGGCAGGGTGCTGCCGAATAACAGGATGGGGGCCTGGATGCCGGCTTCCCGCAGTTGAATTGCCTCCGCCATGCGGGCCACCCCCAGAAAATCCGCACCGTGGGCCAGAACCGTCTGTGCCACATGAACAGCACCATGACCGTATGCATTGGCCTTGACCACCGCCATCAAAGCGGTGTCCGGCGCACAGGCCTGGTGCAGCAGCCGGGTGTTGCCGGCAATGGCATCCAGGTCCACCTCGATGCGGGTCCCGGGCACCCGAGAAAACAGGGTGTGCGGCAAGGGAGGGGCCGGGTTGTTCAGGGAGCCTGCCCGGCCCGGGTCATGGCTATAGAACAATGTCATCCAACGTCCGTTCTTTGATGTGGTGCAACACCGGCTTTACAAACGCTTCCAGTCCAACCCCCATTTTCACCTTGCCGTCCAGGGTACGCACAGACAGGGTTTGGTTTTCTTTTTCCTTTTCACCGATGGTGATGATCAGGGGGACGTAATTGACCTGGGCTTCCCTGATTTTCTTTTTTAAGGTTTCATTGCGAAGGTCCACCTCACACCGGATACCCTGGCTCTCCAGCTGCTGTTTCACCGTGTCTGCATGGTCGACCAGATCCTGGGTTATGGGCAGGATAGCCGCCTGGACCGGTGCCAGCCACAAAGGAAATTTTCCGGCAAAGTGTTCCACCAGTATGCCGAAAAACCGCTCCATGGAGCCGTAAATCACCCGGTGGATCATGATGGGGCGGTGCTTTTCATTGTCTTTGCCCTTGTAGGTCAGATCAAAACGTTCCGGCAGGGCCATGTCCAGCTGCACCGTGCCGCACTGCCAGGTTCTGCCCAGGGCATCTTTGATATGGATGTCGATCTTGGGACCGTAAAACGCGCCGTCTCCTTCATTGATGATGTATTCCTGGCCGTACTGTTTCAGGGCCTTTTCCAGGCCGCTGGTGGCTTCCTCCCACTGGGCGTTCGTGCCGATGGATTTTTCCGGCCGGGTGGACAGTTCCAGGTGAAAGGTCAGGCCGAACTGCTGATAGATTTTTTCAGACAGATGCAGCACCCCGAGGACTTCTGTTTCGATCTGGTCCGGGGTCATGAAAATATGGGCATCATCCTGGTGAAAGGAACGGACCCGGAACAGGCCGGAGAGGGCGCCGGACAGTTCATGGCGGTGCACCAGACCCACTTCCCCTGCCCGCAGCGGCAGATCCCGGTAGGAATAGGACCGGGTCTTGAACAGGATCATACCGCCGGGGCAGTTCATGGGCTTGATGGCATATTCTTCATCATCGATGACCGATGTGTACATGTTTTCTCTGTAATTGTCCCAGTGACCGCTTTTTTCCCACAGTTTGCGGTTGAGCAGGACCGGGGTTTTGGTTTCCACATACCCGGCCGCCCGGTGGGCCGCACGCCAGTAGTCCAGCAGGGCATTCCACATGTCCATGCCTTTGGCGTGAAAAAAAGCCATGCCCGGGGCTTCATCATGAAAGGAGAACAGATCCAGCCGGGTACCCAGTTTGCGGTGATCCCGTTTTTTGGCTTCTGCAATGAGATGCAGGTACTGGTTGAGTTTCTTTTTGTCGAAAAAAGCGGTGCCGTAAAGGCGCTGCAGCTGTTCCCTGGACTGGTCCGCCCGCCAGTAGGCACCCGATATTTTCATGAGTTTGATACCCTTGATCATGCCGGTATGGGGGATGTGGGGGCCCCGGCACAGGTCAATGAATTTGCCGTTTTTGTAAAGGGAGATCTCCTGGTCGGCAAGTTCATTGATCAATTCCAGTTTGAAGGGGTTGTCCTTGAAAATGTCCAGCGCTTTCTGTCTGGACACCACCCGGCGTTCAAATGTGGCTTTGGACTTGATGATTTTTTGGATTTCCGCTTCAATTTTACCCAGGTCCTCTTCGGAAATCGGGGGCATGTCAATGTCATAATAGAATCCGTCTTCCACCACAGGGCCGATGGTGAGCTTTGCCTCCGGATACAGGTTGAGAACCGCCTCGGCCATGACATGGGCTGCAGAATGGCGCAGCACCTCCAGGGCCTGGTCATCGTTCACTGTAAGGAAATTGATCCGGGTATCGGCTTCAACAGGGCGGCTGAGATCCAGCAGCTGGTCATCGATTTTCATGGCCACGCAGTTTCGGGCAAAACCATTGGAAATGCTTTCTGCGATGTCCATGCCGGTGGGAAATTCTTCAAACTGCTTTATACTGTCATCTGGAAATGTTATGGTTACCATCTTAATTTTCCATTGTATGTAATAGGTTTGGTATATAAAGATACAGATTTTAAATAAAGAACAGTCAACAATCAAGGGAAAAGATGCTGCAATTTACCTTTATCGCGTCTGATACAGATCTGGCCAGCGCCTGTGACCGGATCAGCAAACACCCCATTATCGGGGTGGATCTGGAGGCTGACTCCATGCATTCCTTCAAGGAAAAGATCTGCCTGATCCAGATCGCCACCGGTGATGAGGCCTTTCTGGTGGATCCGTTTACCATTGACAACTTTTCCCCTTTTGTGCAGATTCTGGAAAATCCCGATATCATCAAGGTGTTTCACGGCGCGGATTTTGATGTCAGAAGCCTTGACCGGGAAATGGGCGCCAGAATTGAAAATTTGTTTGACACGGAAATTGCCTGTCGGTTTCTCAATGTGCGGGAGCGGGGTCTGGCCGCCCTGCTCAAAGCCCATTTTGATGTGTATGTGGACAAAAAATTCCAGAAACAGGACTGGTCCAAACGCCCTCTGAAATCAGACATGGTTGCCTATTCCGTGGGGGATGTGGCCTATCTGATCGCCCTGCACACCAGGCTGGTTGACAGCCTTGCCGCCGTGGGCCGCCTGCACTGGGCAAAAGAGGAGTGTGAGGCCCAGGCGCTGGTGCGGTATGAAAACAACCATGCGCCGCCGTTTTTTAAAAAATTCAAAGGTGCAGGCAAGCTGGACAACCGCAGCCTGGCGGTGCTGGAACATCTGCTGGCAGTGCGCATGGACATGGCTGAAAAAAAGGATGTGCCCCTGTTTAAAATTATGTCCAACCAGTCTTTGCTGGCTATGGCAAACAGCCGACCCGCATCTGCAAAGGAAATGGTGGCAAAAAAAATGTTGAGCAAACGCCAGGCACAGATGTACGGGGAGTTGTGTCAAAAGGCCATATCCCGGGCCATGGCCCTTCCCCACAAGGAACTGCCGTCCTATCCCAGAACCGTTATGCCCAAAAAAACCCCGGCGGTCATGGACCGCATCAACGCGTTGAAAAAACTGCGGGAAAAGAAAAGCGTATCTTTGGGAATGGAGCCGGGATTTCTGTTCAACAACAGCACCATTACGGACCTGGCCCTGGAAAAACCCGCCACCATGACAGAGCTGGATGCCATGGGGGTGCTGCGCAACTGGCAGAAGGATGTCCTGGGGGAGGCGATTGTTGAAACCCTGGCAAGGTGTGGTTAGCGGTTAGCTCTTAGCGGTTAGCGGTTAGCTCTTAGCTGTAGCCAGATGGGTGTGGGCAGGCAGCAGAGAAGGATGGGGAATAGTATATTGGAAGCTGATAACCGGCGGTTTTTTTATAGAACAGCAATAAAAAGTCCTTCAGGGATTGCCCATTGAGAGTCGGTAACTGACGCGCTGCAATAAAAGGAAAATATGAAAGGGTGCTGTGTATGGCAGAGATTGCGTTTTCAAAAATGGAAGGTCTTGGTAATGATTTTATTGTCATGGATGACCGGGATGGCGTTATTGCAGCGTGCATGCCCTATCCTGAGCTTGCAGAAAAATTGTGTGACCGGCATTTTGGTATCGGCGGGGATGGCATTATCCTGGTGCGTACTTCCGCGGATCATGATATCCGGTTTGTGATTTACAATTCAGACGGGTCTGAAGCCGGCATGTGCGGCAACGGCATGCGCTGTTTTGCCAAATTTGTGTATGAAAAAAATATTCTCCCCCAAAAACAGGTCCGTGTGGAGACGGCTGCCGGCACGGTCGTTCCCCGGGTGGAGGTGGATGCAGATGACCGGGTGATCTCCGTGATGGTGGATATGGGGGTGCCGGTGCTGGCATGCAGAGACATTCCTTTTGAAAATGATGCAGACACCGCTGTTGAAGCGGTCATGGATATGGGGGATGAACACCAGGTGACGGCCACGGTGGTGAAGGTGGGAAATCCCCATGCCGTGGTGTTTGTGGATAATCTGGCTGAAGTGGATGTCCAAAAACAGGGCCGGGCTTTGGAAGTCCATCCCCGGTTTCCGGAAAAAACCAACGTGGAGTTCATCCAGGTGATGGATGAGCAGACATTGCAGATGAAGGTGTGGGAGCGGGGGGCCGGCATCACCCTGGCCTGCGGTACCGGTGCCTGTGCGGCACTTACGGCGGCCCATCTTACCGGGAGAACAAAAAATCAGGTCACAGTACGTCTGGATGGCGGGAATCTGTCCATTTTCTGGGACAAAAAAACCAATCACCTGTATAAAACCGGTCCGGCCCGCCTGGTGTTTGAAGGCGTTATCCAGGTATAAACCAGGACCTGTTCAAGTGGTTTTTCAGGCCATGGGGGTTTGGAAGTCCACTCCTGGGTGCGCCCAGACCAAACGCGCAAGTAACTTCAAGAGAAGTTATATCTTGACAGTCCAAAGTTCTCCAAGCCGATAAGCTTTGTTTTTCAAAAACGTGAGAAAAATTTACGTTTTTTTGATGTCACATATTCACCGCCAAC
>DATFJY010000199.1:0-18446 GCA_035268905.1 Desulfotignum sp. | reverse complement strand
ATAGAAGCGGTGCAGCCGTTTTTTGAAAAACACCTCACCGCATTCGGCCCTTTGTTTGCCCAGCTCTCCTTTGAAGAGATCGATTCAGCAGCCATCATGTCCCGTGCCACGGCCGGCATAATGAAAAACACAGTGGTATTTTGCATCCCCGGCAGCATCAAGGCCTGCAAACTTGCCTGCAACGCCTTGATCTTTCCGGAACTCGGACACCTGCTCAAACATATGAAGGAATAACAACATGACCGAACTCGACCAATTTATTGCAGACTGGAAGGACAACGATACCCGCATCAAACAGGCGTTTGAAGAATTGCTCACCCATGTGGAAGCCCTTGAAAAAACCGAACTGGCTTTTGTGGCCAGACCCGATGTGAGCTATTCTGTGCGGCCCCGGCACCAGGACCAGAAAAACCGGTCTCTGTTTGCCATGGTGGATGTCATTGATGACAACCCAAAAGAAAGATGGCTGTCCATCTGTTTTTACGGTGATATGATCACAGATCCGGAAGAGACGGGTGACCTCATCCCCGGGGGCCTGCTGGGAGAAGACGGATACTGCTTTGACCTGGATGCATATGATGACCAGGAGATGGCATACCTGAAACAGCGCCTGACCCAGGCCCATGGCAATGCACCGGACTAAACGACCGCCGGCGGGTATAAATCTCAGCAGGCGCAGCCATTGACTGAAAGAGAAAACATCTGAAAGACAGTGGTTTTGCCCCACGAATCAAGCGCCAAACGCGGGTTAAAGCCACCTATGGAAACCCAAACGGTTTTGTGGGGTATACCTGCGTGAAAAGCACACCGCAAAGCATGGTCACACGGAAAACCGGATATTTACAATATCCCCGTCCGTGACAATATAGTCTTTGCCCTCCACATGCAGCCTCCCGTTTTTTTTCAGGGCGGCTTCCGATCCCATTGCCATGAGATCTTCATAGGAAAACACCTCCGCCCGGATAAAACCCCTTTCCAGATCTGAATGGATCACCCCGGCAGCCTTCGGTGCGGTACTGCCCTGGCGTACCAGCCACTGCCGGACCTCATCTTTTCCAACGGTGAAAAAGGAAATCAGATTCAGGGACTGCAGGCACAGGCGGGTGAGCTTTTCCAGTGCGGTTTCTGCAATACCCAGATCCGCCAGAAACGCCTGTTTTTCCTCTTTTGTATCCAGCAGGGCAATCTCGGCCTCCACCTTGGCGGACACCATCATGGCGGCAATGCGCTGGCTGTCACAGCTGTCTGTGAACCCGGCCAGCAGATCCGGGCTGCCCAGATCCTCTTCGCCCACATTCACGGCGATCACCATTTTTTTCCGGGTGATGAACGGATAGCTGCGGATCATCTTTTCTTCATCCCCGGTCAGGGCCATCAGCCGCAGCGGGGATTCCTGTTCCAGGTGGTCTTTGATTCTGAACATGAGTGCCAGGTCTTTTTGCCGGGCCTCATCCTTTATTTTCTTGACCTCCTCTTCCAACCGCTGGATCCGCTTTTCCGCAAAAATCTGGTCATGCAGGAGCAGTTCCGCATTCACTGCTTCAAAGTCCCTCAATGCATTCACAGCGCCTGAAACATGGTAGATGGCATCATCTTCAAAAGCCCGGATCACATGGCAGATGGCATCCATGTCTGCAATGTCCCTGAAAATATCCCCTTTGGAGATGGTCTCCGCCTCCAGTTTGGGCAGCAGCACCAGTTCCAGGCGCGCCTGCACCTGCTTTCTGGGTGCATACATCTCCACCAGGGCATGGAAACGGGAATCCAGTATATCAGCCGCCCCGGGTACGGGTTTACTTGCCTTTGACGGCTCGGTGATCTCATTTCCCGTTAAAATCTGAAACAGGGTTTTCTTGCCTGTCTGGGGCAGGCCGATGATGCCGACTTTCATGTGAAAATGTTCATCCTTGATTTTGGGTTAGCATCCAGTCTCACCAAACGCTTTGCAAATAAAACTTTTTTCAGGGCAGCTTTATCCGGCGCTTTTCAGGATCTTTATGCTGCCGGAAAAGCACCGCCACATGACCGACCATGCCTGCCGGACAGGCACGGGTCTGGCGGACAATGTCATCCAAAAGGCTGGTTTTGGTTTCTTTGTCCTTGTGGTCCACAAATTTGATTTTCATCAGTTCCGCCCCGTCCAGTGCTGTTTCAATTTCTTCCAGCAGCGCCGGGGTCACGCCCTTCTGGCCTACAAAGGCGCCGGGCTTCAAATGGTGGGCAAGTCCCCGCAGGTATTTGCGCTGGGCACCGGTTAATTGCATCACGTGTTTTTCCTTACATCCTCAATTTTTAAAAAAGCTACTATATCACAGGTAAGACGTCATGAACAGAACAAGATGAGCTGGATATTTGCTATAAGCATCCCAGGTTTTCACCCTTTGCTGCACCACTCTGTCGCCGGCCCCGCCCCTGGTGGTATCCTGTGCCCGGCCCGAGACCCTGCGGGGGCCGGGGTCCAAGTGAATAATGGCTTTCAACAAACCATTCGCCGATAAAAAGCTTCCCGGCATATTTTACCAGGCCCCCTCCGGCTCTGACGGTCCGTTCACAGGATACCACCAGGGGCTTTCCCTAGCGTGGGCGCTGCTATAGCAAATATCCAGAAGATGAAAGCCATAATTGACAAAAGGGCATACATACCATAAAAATCATAACAAACCGGACAGATCAAAGCTGCCTGAACTGTTGATGGTCAGAATGAACCGTCTTAACAGTTCCTTGTTAAAACAGTGGGACATACCCTGGTCCCGCAGGCGCATCCTGGCTTCCACCCTTTTTTGTGCCTCTTCTTCCAGCATTTCTTTTTCCCGGAGCCGTCTGAGTTTTGCCTCATAATCATCCCGGACAATGGCTGACACGGGCACCCGTTTGTTTTCAGTGGCCTCTGCTTCAAACTTCTGCAGTGTTTCCAGATACGGGTTGTCACCTGCCATGATCGTGAGGGCCTCGAACGGACTTTTGGCCGGCTTGTAGGGCCGTTTGGACGTGAGGGCATCAAACACGTCGATAATATGACAGATCTTGGCCAAAACCGGAATCTGATCCCTGCTCAGTCCCCGGGGATAGCCGCTGCCGTCTTCATTTTCATGGTGATACAGAATCATCTCAATGAAGGATCTGGGCAGTTTGGTTTCAAACAGCAGGCTGATGGAATACGCGGTATGGGACTGTATGATGACATATTCCAGGTTATTGAGTTTTCCCGGCTTGTTGATGACATTCTTTGGAATTTTCACCTTGCCGATATCGTGCAGGAATCCAGCCACTGCCGCCTGGATCATAAACTCTTTTACCGCTGATTTTGTGGAGAGGGAAAAAAGGTCCTGGTTGAAATTGATAAATGTGGCCATCAGCCACCCCACCTTTATGGAGTGGGTGTGGGTTTCATAATCATGGCCAATTAATTCGGCAATGCCCTCTAAAGACGCAATGCTGGAAATATAATCAACGGCCCGGGAAATCAGGTGCTGGATGTTTTCCACCATATTGCGGCATTCCCGGACAGAGGCAAAATTGATCTGAAACGCTTCTTTCACCACATCTGTGGACAACTGGATCAGGGCAGCGCTCTTTTTTTTGTCATCTATTTCATCATGCTTTAATATGAACTCCAAATTGTTTTTCACATATGCATTATACTTTTCGCGCTGGTTCCTGTGGATATACACCACATCCCAGGCACGCAGCAGATCCAGCAGCCGCTGCCTGGGAATGGAAGAGGGATCTTTTAACAGGCAGCGGAACCGGTATTTGCCCTCTCTGCCGGCGTCAGTCCGCTCAAAAAGCGCGAAATCAGCAAGCGAATCCGGATTGATGGACAATGGATCAATGGGCACAAAAGCACTGCCATCATCCACATATTCCCCAGCCATATCCATATCCTTACCCCTTTTTACAGATATACCAAACACCCCTTTACCATTTGCCCTGTTCCGGCAATGGCCCTATCTCCCAGTATCTTTGTACCAGGAACCTTTTCCGGTGTAAAGACCCGGCATGCAGGATTGAATATTTGTTATAACAGCATGTGCTTTGTGCAAAGCCCCTGGTGGTATCCTGTGAACGGACCGTCAGATCCGGAGGGGGCGTGGCAGGATATGCCGGGATGGTTTCCTAGACAGAGGGCGGGCTGCTGCACTTCATTGTTCTTCTGCAAACAAAGCCCCCGTAGATCTCGGGCCGGGCACAGGATACCACCAGGGGCGGGGCTTAGGACAGAGTGCTGCACAGAGCGATCGAAACCCTGGCATGCTTATGGCAAATATCCAGATGCAGAAAAAAAGGGATCACCGGTACATACCCGCAATGATATCTGCAAACCTTTCATGCACAATCTTGCGCTTGATTTTCATGGTGGGGGTGACCTCTCCGTCCTCTTCATAGAGGCGTTTGGGCAGGATGGTGAATTTGCGGATGTTTTCCACCCGGGCCAGGGTCTGGTTCACAGCTGCCACCTCTTTGTCGATAAGATGGATCACTTCCGGGCTTTCGGTCAGGTCCCTGTAGGTGGAAAACTGAATTTTGTTGTCCTGGGCATACTTGACCACATTGTCTTCATCGATCATGATCAGACAGGTCAAAAACTTTTTGCGGTCCCCGATGACCACGGCATCATTGATGTACACACTGGCCTTGAGCTTGTTTTCAATATACTGGGGCGTGATGTTCTTGCCGCCGGCCGTAACAATGATATCTTTTTTGCGGTCCGTGATGGTTAAAAACCCATCTGCATCCATTTTTCCCACATCACCGGTGAGGAGCCAGCCCGCTTGTATGGTGTGGGCCGTCGCATCTTCCCCTTTGTAATAGCCTGTGAACACCCCGGGGGATCTCACCAGGATTTCGCCGTCTTCAGCGATTCTGATATCGGTATCAGGCAAAGCCTGGCCCACGGTGCCGAACTTGACCCGGCCCTCCGGTGACAGGGTGGTGACCCCGGTGCCTTCTGTCTGGCCATACCCTTCAATCAGGTTCATGCCGATGGACTGGAAAAACCGCAGCACCTCCCGGGAAATAGGGGCGGCCCCGGAATAGGCTATCCGTATCCGTTCAAATCCCAGCCGTTCTCTGAGTTTTCTGAACACCGCAAAATCAACCAGATAAAAAAGTGACTGCAGATACAGGGGCACCGGTAAAAAATGCATGACCTTATCGGCCCTGCGTTCCCCGATTTTAAGGGCCGCACTGAAAACGGTTCGTTTGAACCAGTCCGCATCCGCCATTTTGATCATGACATTGGAATAATATTTTTCCCATATCCTTGGCACGGCATACCCCACAGTGGGGGATACCTCCATCATGTTCTGCATTACCGTGTCCGGTTTTTCCACAAAATTGACAGTATAGGCATACCGGATCTGGATAAATACGGTGAACAGCCGCTCAAAAATATGGCACAGGGGCAGAAACGACAACACCTGGTCGGTATCATACACCTGGTTGGCAGCGGCCACGGCATCCGCCATCCAGGTGACATTGCCGTGGGACAGCATGGCCCCTTTTGGCGGCCCTGTGGTGCCGGAGGTGTAGATGATCACGGCTGTGTCCTGTGTTGCCACCTGCTCCCCCAGACCGGAAAACAGGCCGGGATTCTGTTCCTGCACCCGGGCCCCTTTTTCCAGAAAATCTGCAAAAGTGGTGACCATGGGATCGGCAAACCGGGTCAGCCCCCGGGTATCCCAGACAATGACCTGCTTGAGCAACGGTGTCTGATCCCTGAAGTTCAGCCACTTGTCCAGTTGTTCCTCGTTTTCCACAAACAAAAATTTTGCATCGCTGTGGGATACCACATATGCCACCTGCTGCCAGGCATTGGTGGCATAAATGCCCACCGAAACGCCCCCCACACATTGTATTCCCAAATCCGCCACCACCCATTCCACGGCATTGTCACCGATGATGCAGGCGGCATCCCCTTTTTCAAATCCCATGGACTTCAGGGCACACCCGATTTTCTGCACCTGGTCGTAAAATCGGCCAAAAGAGATGTCGTGCCACAGCCCCATTTTTTTGGTGCGCAGGGCCACCTTTTCAGGATTGTTTTTCACGGTCCGGGAGAACACCCGGGGAACGGTATCAAGCCTTTCTTGGTTCATCGCCATGCCTTTTTGCGCTTCCACCGCTGAAACCCTTTGGCAGATGTTTCTGATTTAATGCCCAGATAAAACTCCTGGACATCTTTGTTATGCAACAGATCCTCAGACCGGCCCTTCATGACAAACCGTCCGTTTTCCAAAATCAGACCGGTATGGGAAATGGACAGGGCCATGTGGGCGTTCTGTTCCACCAGCAGAATGGTGGTACCCTTCTGGTTGATCTGTTGAATGATGGAAAAAATTTCCTTGACCAGGATGGGAGACAGCCCCAGGGAGGGTTCGTCCAGGATCAAAAGCCGGGGTTTGAGCATCAGGGCCCGGCCGATGGCCAGCATCTGCTGCTCTCCGCCGGACAGGGTACCGGCCCATTGGCGGGTCCGATCCGCGAGCACCGGAAAATACCCATATACCTGTTCCATGTCCCGGGGGATGCCGGCCCGGTCATTGCAGGTATATGCCCCCATCATCAAATGTTCCTGAACCGTGAGCTCTTCAAAAATTTCCCGCCCCTCAGGTACATAAGCGATTCCCTGACGGACAATCCTGTCTGTGTCCCATCCCTGGATGGCGGTGCTGTCATATTCAATGATGCCCTTGTCCGGCTGGTCCTCGATCAGGCCCATGATGGTCTTGAGAACCGTGGATTTCCCGGCGCCGTTGTTGCCCAAAATGGCGGTGATGCTGCCCTCTTCCACAGTAAAGGATGCCCCCCGGATGGCATAGACCAGCCCGTAATAGGTCTCGATGTTTTTAACCGACAGCAGATGGGCCATCCTGCTCCTCCTCTCCAATGTAGGCCTTGCGCACCTCTTTGTTCTGCTGGACCGCTTCGGGTGTGCCCAAAGTGACGGGCTGGCCGAAGTTGATAGCCAGTACCCGGTCGGAAATATCCATGACCAGCTTCATGTCGTGCTCGATGAGCAGGATGGTAATGCCCATGTCATCCTGGATATCCTTTATCCAGAAAATCATGTCCTGTTTTTCCTCCTGGTTCATGCCGGCACAGGGTTCGTCCAGGAGCAGCAGTTCCGGTTCCAGGGCCAGGGCCCGGGCCAGTTCGATGAGCTTCTGGGTGCCGTAGGGCAGTGCCCCCACAGGGGTATTCCGGACATTCTGCAGTTCCAGCAGGTCGATGATCTGTTCCACTTTTTTCCTGTGCAGAACCTCTTCTTTTGCTGCAGCGGATTTTCTGCCCCACATGCACATCCCCCGGAAAAGCCCGGTCCGCATATGGAGATGTCGGCCCAGCATGATATTTTCCATGGTGTTCATATGGGAAAACAGTTCAATGTTCTGAAAGGTCCTGGCAACCCCCAGGCGGGCAATGGCATCCGGCTTTTTTTTCTCGATGGCCGTATCTTTGAACCGGATGGATCCGGTATCCGGCCGGTAAAGGCCGGATATACAGTTGAACAGGGTGGTTTTTCCGGCCCCGTTGGGTCCGATCACGGAAAATATCTCCCCCTGTGCCAGGGAAAAACTGATATCCTGCAGGGCCTTGATGCCGCCAAAGGAGATGAACAGGTTGGAGATGGCCAAAAATGCTGATTTCATAAAGAAGTCGGCTCCAGCGTCAATATCCGGACCATGCCGGCACATACCGGCATGGTCCGGCGAAAACTATTCCAGGGTTATCCAGTCGGTGAGCTTTTTGGCCTTGCCATCGGCCAGACACTGCACCAGAAAAGTCTGGCGGGTGCCCTGTCGGCTGTACATGTCATCCGGGTCAAAGGGTTTGAAATTGACTTCCGGTCCGATACCTTTGAATCCGGTTATTTTTTCCATCTCCGCCACAAATTTTTCCCGGGTCAGTTCCGGGCCGGCGTTTTTCAACGCCGCGATCATGGGTTCGATAAAAATAATACCAGCCGCATAAAACATGCCCCAGCGCTCATCTTTGGAAGCAAACTGGTCAAACACCTCTTTTTTGTAATGGCGCATGCCCGGGTGGTCTGAATCGGGCAGCTCTCCGAATGTGGCACAGATCACCCCTTCCCACAACCCTTTGGAGATATGGGTCATAAGGGGAAAATCCGAACAGGTACTGGTACTCATGAACTGGGGGGCAAAATTCATGGCTTTGGCGGTTCCCACAATCCGCACCGCATGGCTGACGGTGGTCCACAAGAGCACCATGTCTGCATCTGATTTCCGCAGTTTCATCACATGGGGTTTCATGTCGGAATCACTTTTTTCCACAGGCACCTGGGCCACCAATTCCATGCCATGGTTTTCCAGTTCCTTGACAGCCCCCCGCAGGCCGTTTTTCCCGTATTCATCATTCAGATAGGCCACAGCCACCCGTTTCTTGCCCATGGTTTCCACGGCATACCGCACCAGGGCCCGGGCCTCGTTATAATACAGCGGATACACACCAAACAGGTATTTTTCAGGCGGAGACACCCAATGCAGAGATCCGGCCGCCGGCCCCACCCAGGGAACTTTTCTTTCCATGAGATAATCTTTGACCGCCAGACCAGGGGAAGTGCCCACCCCGGATGCCCAGGCAAATATGCCGGTGCCTTCCTGGAGCTCCTTGACCCCGGCCTTGGTTTTGGCCGGATTATACCCGTCATCAAACATGTGGTACACGATTTTCCGGCCATGAATGCCGCCGGTGGCATTGATCCATTTAAAATAGTCGCCTGTTCCCCTGGCAACAGATCCCCAGGCAGCTGCCGGTCCGGTCTGGGGGCCCCACTGGCCGATATGGATCTCGGTGTCGGTCACCCCTTCTTCGGCCCCGGCAAATGCGGCAAATCCCAGGAAAAACACCATACACCCGAACAACACCATCAAACCCTTTTTCATGACATCCTCCTTATTTTATCGGGTCATGCAGGGGTGAAAGCAATGATGCCATCCCCCCATAACCGCTGTTACACTTTCTTCACATAATGCCTGGCAAACAGGCCGCTGGGTTTAAAACACAGCACCAGCACAATGATGGCAAAGGCCACCACGGATTTGAATTCAATGGACACGTAACCGCCGAACAGGTTCTCGATGATCCCCAGCAGATAGGCAGCTGCCACGGCCCCGGGCAAAGAGGTCATCCCCCCCATGACTGCGGCGGCAAACCCCTTGAGCAGGGGGTCCCACATCATGAAAGGGTGCATGATCACAGGGGATATCAGCAGTCCGGCGGTTGCCCCCACCACCGAAGAGATCCCCCAGGTCATCATCATGATCCGGTTGGTGCGGATTCCCACAATTTTTGCAGCGACACTGTTCTGCTGGGTGGCTTTCATGGCCAGTCCCAGCCGGGTATACCGGAAAAAGAAAAACAGCAGGATCATGAGGCCGAGGGCTGAAAACAGTGTCAGGGTTTCCAGTTTGGAAATAAAAATATCACCGATGATAAAGCTGTCATATGGCCCGATGGGAAACGGCATGGTTTTATGTTCCGCACCGAACTTCCAGGAAACCAGTCCCAGGAGCACCATCTCCAGGCCGATGGTGATGACAATGGTACCCAGAATATTGGGATTCTTGGCCCTTCTGAGTATGGCAAACTCCAGAAACGCCCCCAGAGCTGCAGCAAACACAAACGCCAGGGCAAAAGCCAGCCAGACCGGATAGCCGAATGTGGTGAGCAGCATCATGGTAAAAAACGATGTCACCAGGGCCATTTCCCCCTGGGCAAAATTGGGCACTTCAGAGGTTTTGTAGATGATCACCATGGCAAGGCCCATGAGGGCATAGGAGCTGCCCACAGCCACCCCGCTCACAACCATCTGAATAAAATCAACCATACCTTTTCCCTTTCATCCCCCATCCCTTCGCCATCACCCACTTCCCACTACCCACTACCCACTACCCACTACCCACTTCTCTCTTCCCACTTCTCTCTTCCCACTTCCCTCTTTTCTCTTCCCATTACCCGATTTTTTTAAAACGGCCAGGTGCGCCAATACCGTTTGGTTCTCAGCCATACACCGTAGAGGCCCAAAGGTTCAAACAGCATGATGGCCACCATGATGGACCCGAACACGATATACTGAATATTGGATACCCCGGTTATGGAAAACCAGGACCTGGACAAGATTTCCAGCCAGTCCCCCAGAAAAGGGATATCCAGGATATTTCTCAGCTTCAAATCCAGCCAGCACAGCAGACCGGCCCCCACCACCGGCCCCATCAGGGAGCCCTGGCCGCCCACCACCACCATGGCCAGAAACATGATGGACATCATCAGGGTAAATATTTCCGGTTCAATAAATTTTAACACAAAAGCGTACAGACCACCGCCGATGCCGGCGTAAAAGGCGGAAACCGCAAAAGCCAGGGTTTTGTAAAAAACAATATTCACCCCCATGGTCTGGGCGGCGATATCTGCATCCCGGATGGCAATAAACGCCCGTCCCACACGGGTTCTGATCAGGTTGCGCATGCCTGTCAACAGCACAATGGTTATACAGATCAGCAGAAAATAAAACTGCCTGTCCGTGTCAATGGTCCATGGCCCGATGACAATATCCGGTGCATGGAGCCCTTCCCTGCCGCCAAACAATCCAATGCGGCCGATAATCTGGGTGATGGTCAGACCGAACCCCAGGGTGGCTATGGAAAGATACGGGCCTTCCAGGCGCAGGGCCGGCAGGCCCAGCAGAAATCCGAACACGGCCGCCACCAGTCCGGCACAGGGCAGTGCCAGTAAAAAAGGAAAACCGGCTTTTGCCATGAAAATCACGGTGCCATAGGCACCAATGGCAAAAAAACCGGCATGGCCCAGGCTGATCTGGCCGGTATATCCCACCAGCAGGTTCAGACCGGCTGCCACAATGATGTTGATGGCAATATAATTGGCCACATACACATAATAATTGCCCACCACAAAGGGAAACACCACCAGAAAAACAAAAAGAAGAACCAGCCAGAAAAAAACCACCGGGGAAGTGACAAGCTGAACATCTTCATAATAGGTGCGCTTCATATCCATGGACCAAAACCCCCTGCTGGAAAAACAGCTGATTGTCAGATGCGTAATTCCAGTCATATTGGTTTATTGCATTTGCTGTCAAGATAAAAAAACAGCCGCCAGACAAAAAAATATTGTTACCCTTTGAAAAAACAAATGATTTTACTGTGTTTAATTCCTTGACTAATAACACCAAATATGGTTTAGCTGTATAAACACGTTGGAGACCACAAAAATGCATTTTGGCAAAACAGACAGATCCTATTTTTATTTCTGGTATTATTTTTATACCCATCTGCCTGGGCTGCCATGAGACCATTCCCATAACCCATAAGCCGCAGGCAGAAAAAACCGCCTGCGGCTTTTTTTGTGGCTTTGGGCGGCGATTTTTCTCCTGCAAAGGAAACCGCCATGAAAAAAACCTTTGACATCAACGTAAAAGAATTCAAACCCCTCATCCCGCCGGCTGAGATGAAGCTGGCACTGCCGTTGTCCGACACTGCAGCCAAGACTGTTGTCAGGGGCCGCAAAGATGTGGAAAATATCCTGACGGGAAAGGATAAGCGGCTGCTGGTCATTGCAGGCCCCTGTTCCATCCATGACCCGGATGCTGCCCTGGAATATGCCGGCAGGATGATGCACCTGCGCCGGGAAGTGGCAGACAAAATCAACCTGGTCATGCGGGTATATTTTGAAAAACCCCGGACCACCGTAGGATGGAAAGGATTGATCAATGATCCTTTCCTGGATGCCTCCTACAATGTGAATGCAGGGCTTGAAACCGCCAGAAAACTGCTCATCGATATCAATGACATGGGGTTGCCCACGGCCACGGAAATACTGGACCCCATCACCCCCCAGTATATTGCCGGCCTGCTTTCCTGGGTGGCCATCGGTGCCAGGACCACGGAATCCCAGACCCACAGGGAAATGGCCTCAGGCCTGTCCATGCCGGTGGGATTTAAAAACAGCACCGACGGCAGCTTCACTGCTGCAATCAATGCCATGCAGGCTGCGGGCGCTCCCCAGCATTTTCTGGGTATCGATCCCAAAGGCCGCTCATCCATTGTTTCCACAACCGGCAATCCATTCTGCCACATGGTTCTGCGGGGCGGAAACACGCCCAACTACGACCCGGTTTCCGTGGGCAAAGCCCAGGCCCTTCTCAACGGAAGAAACCTTTCGGACAGCATCATGATCGACTGCTCCCATGACAATTCCGGCCAGAAATTCACCGGCCAGCCGTTTGTGTTCAAAAGCGCCCTGGACCAGCGCATGGATGGCAATCCCCACATCGTGGGGTTGATGCTGGAAAGCAACCTGTTTGAGGGCAGCCAGAAATGCCCGGGGGATGGCTGTGCCCTCAAGTACGGGGTATCCATTACCGATGAATGCATTTCCTGGGAAACCACAACCGCCCTGATCAACTGTGCCCACAAGCGGCTGTAATCTGATATTGTTTCACTGCATGATCAGGGTTTTTACTGCCTGCATATACAGATCAAGGCCTTTTATGAAAATATCATTGTGACTGGCACCCGGAATTTTCACCAGGGTTTTTTCCAGGGAAGGACAGGCATCGAACAGGTCCTTTCCCTGGGAAAAGGAGATGATCTGGTCAAACTCCCCGTGGAGCACCAGCAAAGGACCGGACCAGTGCCCTATTTTTTCATGGTTTTCACATCCGGGTGTGGGTGCACCCCCCCCAGCTGCGGGATCTATGCCCAAAACTTTCAGCAGTTTTTCCGTGTGGCTGAACCCGCTTTCAACGATCAGAAAAGCGATATCAGCGGGCCGTGCCCATGCCAGTTCAATGGCAGATGCACTGCCAAGGGATCTGCCCATGACACCCAGACGGCCGGTGAACCCATTTTTGTGCAGCAGGTTTTGCACAAAATCCCATATGATGTGGCAGTCCGCCATCATATGGGAGACAGTGGGAGATCCTGTGGACCGGCCATACCCTCTGTAGTCCACCACAAAAAAATTCATGCCCATCTGGTTGTACACCGGTCCGAGATCATCATAATGGGAAACCACCTCGCCATTGCCGTGGAAAAATAAAATGGTGGGGGCCTGTTTGTCCTCCACATGGAAGCAGGCCCCGATCTGCACATTCTCATCCACCGGAATCAAGAGCTCATTTGGCCTGGCAGGCCCTGTCACCCCCCCGGAACCGGGATGAAAGATACGGGCCAGCACTGCGGGATGGTCCAGTGCACTGTAATCGCATGCTGTTTTGTCTGTCATGGCATCACCTCCTCTTAGGCGCCTATCGGCGCCATATCGACAAAATTTTGTCAATAATTACTTGTTGATTCAACTGCCCTGAAAGGGCCCCTTTTTCCAAGTGGAATCTTGGAAAAAGCGTAGTGCCTTACGCCTCAGTTCCTATCAAAAAAAACAAGAAAGTGCGGATGGGTATTTTGGTTACGGGTTTCACTTGTTAGATTCATACCAGGGTTTCACATCACAGGCAAGGGCTGGCCTGACATATAGATATTTGCAATAGTTACGCGCTTCTATGGGGGAGCCCCTGGTGGTGTCCTGTGAACGGACCATCAGAGCCGGAGGGGCCCGCAGACATGCCGGAACAACAGGACCGCACACGGGTAAGCAGTTCTTTAACCCAAAAAATTCCGGTAACCAGCCCCGAAGGGTCTCGGGCCGGGCACAGGACACCACCAGGGGCGGGGCCCGGGACATAGTGCAGCACAAAATATGATGCCTGTTTGTCAGATCAAAAATCGGCACCTTTTTTCACACAAGGAATAGATGCCGGTCATGAATATCCCTTGAGATATCTGCCGGCATCTGGTAGATTCCAATTTCATGAAACATGCAGTGCTCATCAATAATGCACATCTGGAAAACTTCAGTGTCAGAAACCTTGGGGCATACCTGAAATCCTGCGGATACAGGGTGACCACCATTCACCATGAAAGCAGAAAAGAAGCGGTTTTCACACCGCTTTCAGAACAGACCCTGTCGACCCTGGCAGCAGAATGCAAAACCTGTGATCTGGTGGGAATCACTATTTTAACCACCCATCTGCTGCCCCGGGCCATCCAGATCACCCAATACCTTGAAGCCCGCATCACCGCCCCCATCATCTGGGGCGGTCCCCCTGTGATAGCAGATCCGGCCTTTTTTCTGCAGTTCAGCCATCTGGTGTGTGCCGGAGAAGGCGAACAGGTCATGGAACAGCTGCTGGCAGATGTTTCCTTGGAAAACATACCCGGCCTGGGATACAGGACCCCGGAGGGCATGCCAAAGGTCAACCCCCTGCCCCCCATGCTGGATGTGAACCAGCTGCCCATTGCCCGGGTGGATCTGGATGATGGATATATGCTGACAGAATCCGGTCTGGTCTCCCTGAAAAACCATATTCCGGCAACTCTTTCCACCTACAGCGTGCTGCTGGTCAGGGGATGTCCCTACCAGTGTTCCTACTGCCTGAACAACCGCCTTATGGCAGCATTTCGCAAAAAAGGCCCCTATGTGCGCAAAGTTGCTGTCGAGCGGGTGATCCAGGAGCTGGAGTGGGCCAGGGACAATATTCCCCATCTGAAACGCATCATTGTCGATGATGATGATTTTTTCCTCAACTCAGAAGACAGAATGCAGCAATTTCTTGTTCGGTACATGGAAACCATCCACCTGCCAATATTCTATATCCAGGCCAACACCCGGCAGATCACCCGGGCAAAACTGAAAATTCTGGCAGACAGCGGCCTTGTTCTGCGGTACCTGAAAATCGGGCTCCAATCTGCCAGCCCGCGCATCAGCAACGATATTTTCAACCGGCCCCTGAACCAAGCCGCTTATCTGGAAAAACTCGCCCTGGTTGTGGACAGCGGAATCCGGGTCATGATCGATGTAATATCCGCCAATCCCTATGAAACAGCACAAGACAAACAGGCAGTGCTGCAATTTTACCTGAAGATCCTGAACATCATCCTGCACCGCAGCACCGTTGACCAGCCGGTCAAAATCTATGACCACAAGCTGATGTATTTTCCCGGCACGCCTTTGTATGAAAGGGCCTTGAAAGACCGCCACATTCCCTGTGATTACGTGGAAAAGGTATTGCTCAAACGCAGCACCCTGCGCCATCACAAAGAGGACATGGACAATGATGCCATGATTGTGTGGCTTTTCAATATCGCTGCCCAAAAAAAGCGGTTTTGCAAAACCGCATATACCCTGCTCAGGATCATGGCCATCCCCCCTGTATTTTCCGTTATAACCCGTTATAACCTGGCAGGACGGTTGGGCCTCGTTTTCCAGATACCGGTGGTGAAAAAGGTTGTGGACAAAATTCAGTTCTGATCTGACCGGGGTACCTGATCTGATTGGGACATCTCATCTGATTCGGACATCTCATCTGACTGGCGCACCTGATCCCCCTGGGGCAAAGAGATAGTAAATGTGGTGCCCCGGCGTTTGATGGAATCCACCGCCACGGTTCCCTGGTGCTGGGCTATGATGTTTTTTGCAATGAACAGACCAAACCCTGTGCCCTTCACCTGTTTGGAAGAAAAAAACAGATCAAAAATTTTCTCCTTGGTTTCCACATCCATGCCGCAGCCGTTATCTGCAATTTTTATCACCAGGGTGTCACAGGCTTTTTCCAGTGTAAGGGTGATGGTATGGTCGGTATTGTCCTTGTCTTCCAGACAGGCATCCACCGCATTGTCCAGAATATTGACCAGGGCGGACATCATGAATGCCGCATCGATGTCCAGGGTCTGGGGGGCCTGGTCTGCATCCAGGCAAAACGCAATGTCATGATGTGCCAGTTTCATTATCATGGTTTCCCGGATATCTGCCAGAAATTTTTTGGCCGGCACCGGCTGCCTGTTCATCTGCCGGTCCTTGGAATACATCAGGATATCCATGATCATCTGCTTGATCTTGTCCACATTCTGGGCCAGCAGGTCAAGGCCTTCCGCCACATCTGTATCGTTTTTCTTTTTCAGGCCGGACCGGGCAATGTACAGCCCCCCGTCCAGGTTGGTGAGCAGCCCTTTGATATTATGGGAAACCGTGCCGATCATCAGGCCCAGAGAAGACAGGTGGCTGTTCAGCCGGGATTTTTCCACCACCAGCATTTCCAGCTTATGGGTGTATTCCGCCAGCTTCTGGTCTGCGATGCGTTTGTCCACTGCCTTGGAAACGGCCAGTTCCAGGATGTCGACATTCACCGGCTTGGTAATAAAATCCGCAGCCCCGAATTTCAGGCTGGAAATGGTCAGTTCCATGTCCCCGTGCCCCGTGATCATTATCACCTGGGTATCAGGCGCCTGCTGTTTTACCTGTTTGAGCAGTTCAATCCCCCCCATGACAGGCATTTTAATGTCTGTTATCACAATGGATGGCTGCTTTTCTTCAAACAGTTCCAGGGCTGCTTTGCCGTCTTTGGCCAGAAACACCTGGTGACCGATGTCTGTGAGGGCAATTTCCAGGACATCCCGGATATCTGCTTCATCATCCACCACCAGGATGGCAAATTGTGTCTTGTCCATGGGTCCTCCCTGCCTTTATATGAAAGCTTTTAGCTGTTAGCTGTTAGCTTTTAGCTTTTAGCCGTTAGCGCTTAGTATGCAATTATTCGCTTCCAGTAAACAAAATTTTCCCTGCTGTTATCACCGGCTAGCGCTTTCATTCTTTGTTGTACCCGTCAGGACATGGGGGTTATTGACGGCGTTGCATATCACTCATATGCGATATCATCGGGCGGATGTTCCGGCACCGGAAAAACAATGGTAAATTTCGCTCCGCCCTGCCGGCCCCTGCCCACCCGGATATCACCGCTGCAGTCTTTGACAATGCCATAGGAGATGGACAGGCCCAGGCCCGTGCCCTTGCCCACCTCCTTGGTGGTGAAAAACGGCTCAAACAGCCGGTCTTCTGTGCCTTTTTCGATCCCTGGACCGGTATCTTCAATTACAATTTCCACCTGGTCATCTGTGGCGCGTGTCTGGATGATAATCTGGTCATCTTCCGTGTCCCTGCCGCCCCGGGCCGCCCATTTGGCTTCAATGGCATCCTTGGCATTCATGACCAGGTTGATGAACACCTGTTCCAGGCGGTCAGGATCTGCCAGAATGTCGGGCAGGTCCCTGTTTTTTTCCCATACCACCTGGATACCCCGGATTTTCAACTGCTGGTTGAACATCTCAAAGGTCTGCTGCAGCACCTGATTGATCCGGGTTTTCACCAGACGGATGTCGGATTTTCTGGCAAACTGCCGCATGTGCTGGATAATTTTTTCCGCCCGGTCCACATTGGTATCTATTTTGGTAACCAGTTTGTTCAGAATATCTTCCTGTATGGGTTCCTGCCTGTCGATTTTCTTCAAACAGAAACTGGAGGAGGATTTGATGACAGACAACGGCTGGTTCAGCTCATGGGCGATCCCGGTGGACATCTCCCCCAGGGTGGCCATCTTGCTGGCATGAAGCAGGTGCTGTTCTGTTTCCAGGCGCCGCGTGATATCATTGATGGTAATCAGAAACACCCGCTGACCGGAATAGGTTGCCGGCGCCACCCACATGTCCACATCAATCTGTTTGTTGTCCGCTTTTATGTGTTTTGCCTTGGATATCTCTTTTACGGATTTCACCTGCCCGGCCATCTCCTCTTTTTCTTCGGGCAGAAAAAAATCTGTAACCGTTTTTTCCATCATTTCTGTTCTGGAAAATTTATACAGTTCCAGGGCTTTTTTATTACAATCCAGGATTTTCAAAGATGTTTGGTCCGCGACAAATACCGGATTGGAGATGTTGTTGAAAATGGCATGGTATTTTTCTTCGGATTTCTGCAGGTCTTTTTCCAGGCGCCGGCGCCGGGTGATATCAATACTCATTTCCATGGCTGCTGCAATATTGCCGTCTGCATCCATGACAGGAGCGGTGATAAAAAACCAGTATTTTTTTTCACCGCTCCTGCCCATACCTTCTGTTTCACCATAATGGGATCGGCCGTCCCTGAAGGTTTTTTCCACCGGACAGTCAGGGCATTTTTCCTCCCGTCCTTTGTAGGCCGTGTAGCAGAAATCTCCGGGCCGGGGATCGAACCGCTCCTTGAACACCCGGTTATACTGCTTCAGGCGAAAATTTCTGTCCTGTACAGCAATCATGCAGGGGGCATTGTCAAACAGGGCCTGGTATTCATTTTTCTGTTTTTTCAATTCCGCCTGGTGCTTGCCGATCTTGCGGCCCATCTCCTGAACCGCCTCCCCTAAAAACCCGATCTCATGGGCGGATCCAATTTCGATATCAGCGTCATATTGCCCACGGGCAATGCGGCGGGTGCCTTCCACCAGTTTGAGTATGGGTTTTTTGACAAAGGTGAAAATGATGAAAAAAATGATGAACGCGCTGACCAGGATGGTGGACAGGGCCAGTTTAAATACCCCTTTT
>DATFJY010000198.1:0-2005 GCA_035268905.1 Desulfotignum sp. | reverse complement strand
AAAATAGCTTTTGTACTGTTCCGTGAGTTTTTCCATGATCAGCTTGAGGGACCCTTCGGCTGCATCAAATTCAAATCCGTCATCTTCTAAATCCTTGATGGAAGAGACAATCTGCCGCTGTTTGACGGCATCATCGCCCAGGTCCACCCCCAGTTCCTCAGCCTTGAAGATAATATTGCTTTTGCCCGACTGCTCAGATACCAGCACCCGCCGGACATTGCCCACGCGTGCCGGGTCAATGTGTTCATAGGCTTTGGGGTTTTTCATGATAGCCGACACATGGACCCCGCCTTTGTGGGCGAAGGCACTTTTGCCCACAAAGGGCCGGGCGCTTACCGGCGGCACATTGGCGGTTTCCGAGACAAACCGGGACAGGTTCAGCAGTTTTTGCAGGTTTTCTTCAGACATGCAGTGTTTTTTCATTTTCAGGGCCAGGATCGGGATGATGGCGGTGAGATCTGCATTGCCGCAGCGTTCTCCATATCCGTTGATGGTGCCCTGGACCATGCCGGCACCGGCATGAACGGCATTGACCGCATTGGCCACGGCCATGGCACAGTCGTTGTGGGTGTGTATGCCGAAACAGATGCCGGGATGGTCCTCGAAATGGTCCATCACAGACCTGACGATTTCATCGATTTCACAGGGCATGGACCCGCCGTTGGTGTCACACAGCACCAGGGTGCGGGTGCCGCCTTCCAGGGCCGCTGACAAAGTATCAAGCGCATACTGGCGGTTGGCTTTGTATCCATCGAAAAAATGTTCTGCATCATACATCACCTCCCGGTCATGAGAGAGCAGGTGGGCCACGCTTTCCCGGATCATGGCCAGGTTCTCTTCCAGGGTGTTGTTCATGATTTCGGTGACATGCAGGTCCCAGGACTTGCCGAAAATGGTGATGACCGGGGCGGCCGAGTCGATGAGTGCGGCAAGATTGTCATCTGTGTCACAGGTTGTGCCCGGCCGCCGGGTGGCTCCAAAGGCTGCTATTTTCGCCTGTTTAAAAGAATTTTTTTGTGCCAGTTCAAAAAAATGGGCTGCCCCGGGATTGGAGCCGGGCCATCCGCCTTCTATATAGTGGATGCCTGCATCATCAAGTCTTTGCGCTATTTTTACCTTGTCCTCCGGAGAAAAGAAGATGTTTTCTCCCTGCATGCCATCCCTGAGGGTGGTGTCGTACAGTAATACCGATTCCATGTTATTTCCCCGTTTCCCTTGCCAGGGCAATGGCGCCTGTGCTGGCGATTTCAATGATTCCCACGGGTTTGAGCAAGGACAGAAATGCCTCATGCTTGCCGTTGTCTCCTGAGATTTCGATGGTATAGTGGGAGTGCCCCACATCCACCACCCGGCACCGGAAAATATCCACAATGCGCAGGATTTCGGCCCGTTTTTCCGGTTTGGCATGGACCTTGACCAGGGCCAGCTGCCGTTCCACATATTTTTTTTCGGTAAGGTCATTCACCGTGATGACATTGATGAGCTTGTTGAGTTGCTTTTTGATCTGTTCGATAACCTGGGCATCGCAGGTGGTGGCCATGGTGATCCGGGATACATCCGGATCATCGGTGGTGGCCACGCTCAACGAATCGATGTTAAAGCCCCTGCCGGAAAAAAGGCCGGCAATCCTGGACAATACCCCTGGTTCATTGTCCACGAGTATAGAGAGTAAATATCTGCTGGTTTCCATTGCATATTCCTTTATACCAAAAGCATTTCCGTGATAGCCCCCCCGGCCGGTACCATGGGATATACCGATTCTTCCCGCTCCACCACAAAATCCATGATCACGGTACCGGGCGTATCAAGCCCTTTGCGCAGGGTGTCTTCCACACAGGCAGGGTCTGTGCAGCGGAATCCTGCAGCACCGTAGGCTTCTGCCAGCTTGACAAAATCCGGCGCATTTTCGATATTGGTACAGGCATAGGCCCTGTTGTAGAAAAATTCCTGCCACTGCCGCACCATGCCCAGGAACCGGTTGTTGAGGATGACGATTTTCACATCC
>DATFJY010000197.1:0-4379 GCA_035268905.1 Desulfotignum sp. | reverse complement strand
AATTACCAACCGAATGACCGCCTTTTTCCAACAGTATTCGCAATACCTGAATTCCTGATCAATTGTTCAGCAGACTCCACAAAAAAAGCAGACCTGGAAATCCCCCTGGCTTTTGCTGCCCTATCAATCCTGACAAGTTTATACTCAGGCACCGTGATATTTACCCTCTGGGTCTTGGGAGCTATGAAGGCAAAATCAATATCAGCAAGATACAAAAAGCTGTCCCTGGTATACAGATCTGAATCTAAAAGGTCTTCCATGTTAGAGGGCGCCGGAGGTTCCGATATGTCTTCTCCGTTATAATATAATTCCACCGCTTCTTGTATATTGAGGATGGCTTCCTCCTGGGTATCACCATATGCAAAACATCCTGGAATATCGGGTATGGTCACCCCGTAACCGGTGTCTTCGTCCTTATGAATAATTACCGGATATTTCATTTTACTTTCTCCATTTTAATCCTGCCATTCTATAAATATTCCTGGCTGTCCCAATAGGCAGATCTTTTTGAGGATGAGGAACAATTACTATCTTGCCATTTTCATGCTTGAATTTGTGATGATCACCAGACACGTTAACCAATACAAATCCAGCTTTTTTAAGTTCTTTTATGACCTGTCTACTGTTCATATTTATAAATACACACCATACATATAAAAATCAACGGCTAATCACCGCTGACTTTAAAAAAGGCTCATATTGCGTTTTGGGTGCCTACTCTACGAATCAGCCCAGTTCATTATAACAGGGGTGTTTAGCGCGTTGAAACATGAAACATGCGTTATGATCAAACCCAATCATTTCCCGGCAGGTTTGTATTTCCGGAACCGGGCCAGTGATTAAAAAAATGGTGGACCGGGCCGTGGCCCTTACCGATGGAAAAATCCGCTCCGGCAGCCAAAGCTCCGGTAATATAGGCTTTGGCTGATTTCACAGCGCCCGGTATGTCCATGTCCCTGCCCAGCAGCACCGAGGCTTCGGGCAGGTTCGGGGTGATGATGTCTGCCATGGGAATCAGGGCCTGTTTCAAAGCTGCCAGCGCATCCTCCTGCAGGGGATTGTCCCCGCTTTTGGCCACCATGACCGGGTCCAGCACAATATTGGTACACTGGCATTTTTCCAGGTGCCGGGCCACGGTGAAGATCACCTCCGGGGAATGCAGCATCCCGATCTTGACGGCATCCGTGCCGATATCCGTCAGCACCGCATCCATCTGCTGTCCGATAAAGGGGGGCGGCACAGCAAAGATGCCGGTCACTTCTCTGGTGTTCTGGGCGGTGAGAGCGGTGATCACGGACCTACCGTAACACCCTAAGGCACAAAAGGTTTTCAGGTCCGCCTGGATACCGGCTCCGCCGCCGCTGTCCGATCCGGCAATGGTCAAAGCCCGATAATATTTCTTCATGAAAATGTCTCCTTAGTGGTTGTGCATAAAACTAGTTGACAAGATCCCGGCCCGGAGACCGAACTTTTCCCAATAAATGTAAGCATAATACTCGATGATCCAGTTTTTATAATATCCCCGCCCCCAACGGTTGGTCGGTCAGGAACGAGAACGTCGGAGGACTTTTTGCCCTACCATGCTAAAAATCAAGAACTGCGGCCACTCAAGTAGGTAAGGGAATTTTCGGTGTTGGATGCTTTTAGAGGAGAGATGAATCCGCCCTGGATGGCACCAGCTGCTTCCCCTGCAGTCCAATGAGCACAACGCTGGCAATGAGGATGGCCGCGAGGACATTGAACACCAGATCGAAATCATGGAAATGGTCATAGACAATGCCGGCGAACAGCGGGGCAAGCGATGCCGGAATGTTGCTGGAAAAAAGCCAGCCGTAAACCTGTCCGACATTTTCACTTCCCCAGATTCGTGATGCGGAAGAAACATAGATAACCAGTACCCCGCCATAATTAAACCCGGTGAGCAGGGATAGGAGGTAAAACCCGGCAACGGTGGTAAGCATAAGGGGTGCGCAAACAAGGGTAATTGCCTGGAAAAACAGATTCAGCTGGATGACGCTGCGGGTTTCCATGCGATCAAAAATAGATCCCCATATGATTCTGCCGGCCGCATTGGCAAGGGCAAACAAAGAGACGGCACTAACTCCGACGCGGACCAGTTCCCCGTTACCGGTGAACATTTCCTTGAGGTTGGCGTTCACCGTAAAACCGGCAGCAAGTCCGGTGAACATGGCCAGATAAAGAAAATGAAACACTGGACTGGAAAGGAGCTGACCTGGGGCCAACGTTTTTTTCACTGTTTTTGTCTGGTCACCATCGGGGAGCTTCATGGTCGAACCGGCGGTGAAAACCGTGACAAGAAAAAAGGTCCCCAGGAGGGAAAAGGTCTCGTAGGGGGTGAATTGCAAGGCACCCATGCACCATCCGCCGACCTGACTGACCAGAGCGGCCCCACCGCCGAACCCGGCAACGGCCACTCCGGTAACCAGTCCTTTGTTTTTTGGAAACCACCGAATACAGACGGCAATCGGAACAATATAGGCCATTCCCGCTCCGACCCCGCTGAGAACGCCGATGCCCAGAACAGTATAGGCAAAGCTGTGGATGCCCAGGCCGGCAAGAATCCAGCCGCCGCCGAACAGGAGACCACCGATCATGGCACTTCGGCGAGTACCTGTTTTGGACAGCATATTGCCGGCAATGAGCATGGAAAGTGGAAAAATGAAATAGAAGACCGTGAAGGGAACCTGCGCGGGGCCCTGCTGCAAGCCGGACAGAGCCTTTAACGGCTGAACATAAACAGACCAGGAATAGGTTGCCCCGAGACACATTTGCATCAATATCGCTGAGATGAGAACGATATACCTCACACCTTCACCCCTTCTGCAGAATTGTGTAGACATTTTTCATAAAAGTGCTGGAATCGATGGAGGATAACAGTCTATTGTTCTTTGTAAGCATCCCGCATTTCACGTTTGAGCATTTTTCCGGCCACATTGCGGGGGAATGATTCCATGATGACCACGTCCCGGATGCGCTGGAATTTGGCATCCACACGCTTGTTGGTCCAGGCGATCAATTCCCGGGGGTCAAGTGTTGCCCCGTGCATCATCACAACCGCAGCGATGGGCACTTCGCCCCACTTGTCGTCGGGAACGCCAATCACGGCCACTTCGCTGACATCCGGATGACAGATGACCACTTCTTCAATGTCTTTGGGGTAAACGTTCACCCCGCCGGAAATGATCATGTCCTTGATGCGGTCGACGAGAAAAAGAAAACCGTCTTCGTCGACGTAGCCCGCATCACCGGTATGCAGCCAGCCGTCGACAATGGTTTTTTCCGTCAAGTCAGGCTGCTTGTAGTATCCGGGCATCATCATGGGGCTCTTGCCGCAGATTTCGCCAATTTCCCCTGGAGCGCATTCATGACCGTCCCCATCAAGAATTCTCATTTCCATGAACGGTGCCGGAACACCAACGGAACCGATCTTCCGAATGGCATCATGTTTATCGAGGACGGTCATGAAACCTTCGGTGAGGCCGTATAGTTCATAGAATCGCCCGGGAAGGGTTTCGTTGAGGCGGTGTTTATATTTAAGCAGAAGCGGGGCACCTACGTTGTGGATCATTTCCAGGGATTCGAGTTTTTTGGGGTCAAAGGCCGGGCTGTTGAGAATAGCGACGATCTGGGCCGGTACCATGACGATGTGGGTCACCTTCTCTTTTTCGATATCGGCAATCATCGCTTCGGGGTCAAAGGTTTTGTGCAGGATGTACGTGGCCCCCAGAAACATCCATGGCATCAGATCCAGCATGGCACCGTTGAAGACGATGGCACCGGCGTGCAGGGTAACGCTTTCCGGTTTCATGCGCCATGAGGCAGCGAAGATCGTACAGTACATGGCGCGCACGTAATGGGTGTGCACAATACCCTTGGGGGCTCCGGTGGTGCCGCTGGAGTACATGATATTGTACATATCCTGGTCGTCGATGGGGATTTCCGGTGGATTTTCTTCACTGGCAGGTCCGACAAAATCGTCATAGCTGATGAATCCATCTGGCGGTTCACTGGACCCTACCAGCACATAGCGATCCTGATTGATTGCCGGCAGGTCTGTTTTCAAGCGATCAAGAACGTCGGAAAAGCTCTCATGGGCAATTACCAGGACCGTATCGGAACTTGTCAGCAGGGTGGTCAGCCCCCCCTCGTTGAGCATTGTACTGCTGGGAACGATGACCAGTCCGGTTTTTGCTGCCGCCCAATAGGCCGCCATGAGTTGCGTGCAGTTGGGCAGGATGGTGGTGAATTTGTCCCCTTTGGTGAGGCCGCTGGCAATAAGGGCATTGGACAGTTTATTCACGTATGCGTTGAATGCCTTGTAGGTAAAACGTTCCTCTCCGCATACAAAGGCCAAGTGA
>DATFJY010000196.1:0-19046 GCA_035268905.1 Desulfotignum sp. | reverse complement strand
CCATTTCCCTGGTGCAGGCCACCCCCTGAGCAAAAAGGTTGTCAGCCAGGCGCAGGCAAAGTGCTTCATCAGGAAAGCTTGCCGGCACATGCGGGTCCAGCGAAGCATAGTGCCGCGAGGTGCCCTCGTCCACCAACGCTGCGGTGGGTAAAACCAGGTCCCCGGTCTGCAGGCTTTCCGTAAGAGACCCGCACCACCCCAGAACAATTATCCGGGTGACACCCCTGGCGTGCAGGGATTCCATCAGCATGGCTGCATACGCTGATCCCACAAAAGGACCAGTCACTGCTATTTTCTGTTGATCCAGGATAAGGCTGCTTAAAAAAAACGGAATTATCCGGTCCCGGCCCATGCCTGATTTAATCAGCTTGAAATCCGCCGGAGTGGAAACCATGACAGCCACCGGACCCAGATCCGGGGCCTGTCTGGTACCCAGAGGCGGCACAAGGGAGGCCTCATTCAGGTCCAACCAGGTCGGACAATTCATCCTTTACCTCATCAATAATATCGTACAACCACATGACATCTTCCACAGACAAACGGCCCGCCTTGGCAGGGGCCCGGTCGGTGCCGTCTTTTTTCTTGAGTATTCTGGGGCCGATCTGCAGCTTTGGCTCGCCATCACCGTACTGCTGAATGGACACCAGCAGCCCGGTTTCTTCGTTCTTCCACTCTTTGATCTTTTTGTCTTTTTCAGGATCATAGCCCGGCATATGTGCGCTCCTTTATTTTTTGTTGGGTGATGTTTTGTAAAAATGGTCTGTATCAATATGGCCTGCAATAACGCAGAAGGTCACGCAATCATGATCCCCCTGATATCAATCTGTGTATCCAGCAGCGCAGCATGGGGAGTTGACTGCAGCAGGTCCTGCCATGATTGCTTCAGGGCGGATATGTCATCTGCATTGCCCACACCCCAGAGGCATCCGCCGCCGCCGGCCCCTGTAAACCTGGCACCGCAATGGTGCTGTTCTGCCTTTTCAAACAGGATTTTTCCGGTGTTGTCAAGGACATCCGGTGTCATGGCAAGGCGCAGCCGGGTTTCCTGGTTCATAAGATCCGCTGCCAGGGTATAGTCTTTGTGCTGGAGGGCCTGGAAAAACTGCCGGGTGATGTGGATGATCCGGGCAAAAACAGTTCTGGTTTTTCCCTGCACAAAGGACCGTACCCACCGGCTGTTGATATTTTTGGACACATGGGGAATCCCGCAATAGGCCACCAGCATGTGGGAGGCAAACGCTTGGGTGTCTGCATCTGATGCAAACACGGGAAACCGTTCAAATACCGGCCCGTTTTTCCCCATTTTCCACTCCCACAGATGGGCCCCGCCGAATGCGGCGGCTGCCTGGTCCTGGACCCCGCAGGGGACCCCTGCCACACTGGATTCTACATAATGGGCCAGCCATGCCAGGTGTTCCGGGTCGATGGTTTTGTCCAGGGCCGCAGAAAAGGCTGCCAGAACCGCCACTGCTGCTGCGGAAGATCCGCCCAAAGCACTGCGCGGCGGAGAGGTGGATGCAATCTGGATATGTACGCCATGGGCATTGAAATACTGGGCACAGGCAAACATCAGCCCCAGGGGATGGTCAAAGGGGGCTTCTCCCCGGGCAAACTCAGCCGTGTCAAACCCTTTGGAGGAAATTTTGATTTTTCCGGGGGTATGGGGGGATAGTGTGACAAATGTCCGCAGGTCAATGGCCATGTTACACCCTGCAGGATTGAGATGTGCCAGGGGCAGATAAAAGGTGGAAATATCCAGGGTGCCGCCGAAATCCAGCCGGCAGGGGACCGAGGAACCAATTTGTTTTTTTTCCAGAATCCGGCTTATATCCATTGTTCCTGCCGCAACCGCCGTAAAAAGGTTAAACTTCTGAACTCCCGTCCGATATGAAAGGGAATGAAAGATTCCAGCAGCACCTGGCCCTCCTGGATGGCCATACGGGAAAACCGGAGGCGGTCGGTGCGCTGCATATCGGTATTGTTCATCCAGAACAGCTGTTTCAAGGTACCCTTGGACACATCCATGCCGTACCCGGACCCGTTGACCCGGCACCTGGGGCAGACAATTTTTCCCTCCTGAAAATCAAACCGCACCATTTTTACGGGAATATTGTCCACAAGGGTGTTGCAGCCTTCACACCGGTGCATATTGGGGGTGAACCCGGAAATACTCATGAACCGGATCTGAAACAGCAGGCTCAATACCTCTTTGGGCATATCAGACCGGTTCAGCATGTCAAGGGCAAACACCAGCAGGTCATACAACCGGGGCTGGGCCCGGCCCTCTTCCAGCCACCGATGGATCATTTCCACCCAGTAACTGGCATAGGCGGTCTTGAATATATCATACCGGATATTGGCAAACCCGTTTTCCAGATCTGTCTGGGCCAGGGTCACCAGGGCATCCTTGTTTTTTTTGGGAAAAACACACTGGATATGGTTCAAAGAAAACAAGTCCAACGCACCGGAAAACCGTTTCACACTTTTTTTGGCATTTTTTGCCATTACCGTGGTTTTTCCCCTGTCCCGGGTCATAAAGGTGATGATCAGGTCATGGTCTCCATATTCCACCTTGCGCAGTAAAACAGCATCTGTCCTGAAATCAGACATGGTCATTTCCAATGGTTGTTTCCAGAGGTGAAATTCTGCCTGATATCGGTTATCAACATTTTAGCGGTCATCTTGGGTTTACAGCAGTATTTTCACATGGGCGTTTTCTTTCAAAGATGCAATCCAGTCGGCAAATTTTTGTTCCACCTGCTCTTTGTAGAGTATATCCTGGATCTCATCTTTTGCCTGGTCCAGGGTTTTGCCGCCGGTCTCCTGGATATCTTCTACATAGATGATCTGATACCCCCGCCCTGCCTGAATTATGTCGGAATATTCCTTCTCTTTCAACGGCAGGACCGCATCCCTGATGGTTTCATTGAAATTGCCGATATCAAACACCCCCAGGTCCCCGCCGTCATCTGCATTTGGGGCAACGGAATACTGCCGGGCCGCTTCCTGGAAAGGCACCCCCTTTTCAAGCATTGCCTCAACCTCCTGGATACCCTGCCTGGTTTCCAAAAGAATATTGTGCAGTTTGTACTTTTTTTCCCCTTTGAATGCATCTGCATGGTTTTCATAATAGGCTGCAATATCTTCCCGGGTGATAATCACTTTGGACCGGACTTCCCGGTTGATCAGCATGGACTGCAGAATGTCTTCTCTGATGCGGTCCCGGTATTCCGCCAAAGTTATCCCTTCTGCTTCCAGGCCTTTTTCCAGGCCTTCCTGGTCCAGGTTGTTCTGTTTCTTGAAATTTTCAATGGCTGCCTGGATATCGGCATCAGAAACCGTTATGTTCCGCCTGGCAGCTTCCTGCCTGGTCAGGACCCGGTCGATCATTTTGTGCAGAATATCGTGTTCAAGAGACTGGATCATCTCATTTTTTTCCGCCCTGGATTTGTCCGATACATCAATCCGTTCCCTATACGGCCGGGTGGCCTCGTTGAGTTCTGACAGGGTGATAATATCATTGTTGACAATGGCAACAATCCGGTCAACAATTTCTTCTTGTGCATACACAAAAGCGCCTGTCACAAAAAGACAGACAACCACCAGCACCACACACATCTTTTTACTCATTTGCAGTTCCTTTTTTCTCATCACCGATTAACAGCTGTGCAATCTGCGGTTTGTTGATATCCACAGAAATCTTTTGATGTAAAGATTGTATCCATTCCCGGTAAAGCATCTCACTTTTTTCACGGCGCAGCTGCGCCACCAGTTCGGTTTCATCTTCAAATCCGGCATTGTTTGCTAAAGCTGATGCCCGGGCCTTGTGTTTTTCATAAAAGGCCTTTACATCCGCAGGGGTAAGCTGTACAGTATCCACCAATTCCTGCTGGACAAGTTTCTCAATCAGCAGAGATTTTTCGAATTTTTGTTCCCAGACCACCGGAGAAACGGCATTTTCCAGCAGCATCTGTGCAAAGCTGTCACCGGGGTAGGATGCGGTCATTTCCGCTTTTGCAGATGCCACCTCCTGTTGGGTCACCGTGATCCCGTTTTGCATTGCATACGCCAGCAGCAGGGTTTCTTCGGACAGGGTGGTCACAAGATCCACCACCACTTCATTATACTGATGCGGCATGTTTTTGATATCATAGGGATAGGCTGACAACTTCAGATCCAGTTCTTCGAGAAACTGGGTCCGGGTGACAAGCACCGGCCCTGCTTTGATGATATATTCAGGCACACCTGTTTTGGGGGCAGGATCGCATCCCGTCCACGGCAGGCCTGTCAAAAAAATCAGTACCCAAATTACCCAATGCCCCGGCATCTGCATCCTTTATATGGTTCTGTTTTATATGAAAGCTGTTAGCTATTAGCTGTTAGCTGTTAGCTGTTAGTATGTAATTATTAGCTTCCAGTAAACAAAAATTTACTTGCTGTTACCACCGGCTAACGCTTTCATACTTTGTTGTGCCCGCCAGGGCATGGATCTTTTATATGAAAGCCGTCAGCCGTCAGTACTCAGTTATCAACTTCCTGTAAACAATTACAATTCTCTGCTTGTTACTTCCAGCTAAAAGCTAACAACTAATGCCTTTCAATAAATCCAGAACATTATCACTACAGAACCGATTGCGCAAGGGGGTCAGAAAAAATGACAGGCGCGCACATGGCCGGGGTCTGTTTCCGTGGCCAGAAGCGCGGGGTCTGTTTCACGGCAGATGGTATCCGCATGGGGACACCGGGTATGAAAGCGGCACCCGGTGGGCGGGTTTTCCACAGACGGTACCTCACCTGTCAGGATAATGCGCTGTTTTCCGGCATCCGGATCAGGCAGGGGAACTGCGGAAAGCAGGGCCCTGGTATAGGGGTGGCGGGCATGGTGGTTGATGGCATGGGCATCCCCCATTTCCACGATCCTGCCCAGGTACATGACACCGATCCTGTCAGACATATGCCGCACCACAGACAGATCATGGGAGATGAACACATAGGTCAGTCCCATGGTTTTCTGCAGTTCCAGCAGCAGGTTCAAAATTTTTGACTGCACAGACACATCCAGCGCAGATACCGGCTCATCACAGATGATGATCTCAGGGTGCATGCTCACGGCCCGGGCAATGCCGATGCGCTGGCGCTGCCCCCCGGAAAACTCATGGGGATATCTGGCAAGACTGTCCCGGGAAAGCCCGACATTTTCCAGCAGCTGCCGGATATCCATGGACAAATCCCCCTGGGTCTTGCGGTGAATCCTGTATTTTTCTTCCAGGATCTGCCGGACAGTCTGTCTGGGATCCAAAGACTCATAAGGGTCCTGGAATATCATCTGGAGATGGGAGGACAAGTTTTTTTTTTGAACAGATGACAGGTTTGATATGGAGGTGCCCTGGACCCGGATGGACCCGCCTGTCATTTCATACAGGCCCATGATGCATCTTCCCAGCGTGGTCTTTCCGCAGCCGGATTCCCCCACAAGGCCGAAGGTCTCCCCTTTTTTTACGGAAAAGGAGACATCATCCACCGCATATACCCATCCGGTGCGCCGGAGAAACACCCCGCCCAGGACCGGAAAATATTTTTTCAGCCGGCTGACTTCCAGAATCGGCATCATTGTTCCCCAGCAAAGTTGCAGACCAGGCCGTTATATACCATATCCTTTGTGCAAACAAAACAGGGAAATTATCGGCATCCACGGACAATTCAGTCAGACCGTCAATTCATCTATAACAAACCCTCAGTGCCCTCACAAGACAAAAGGGTTCCGCACAATCTCAAGCTGTGCAGAACCCTTTTCAAATGAAATTTACTCGACAACTACGTTGACTGCTGCCGGACCTTTCTGACCGTCTTCCACATCAAAGGAAACCCGGTCACCCTCGTTCAGTGATCTGAAACCGGTGGAGCTAATGCCGGTATGATGCACAAAAACATCAGGCCCATCCTCCTGTTCGATAAATCCATACCCTTTTGCATCATTGAACCATTTTACAATCCCATTTGCCATTGCGACTTTCTCCTTACTTTAAATAAAAATTTGGGTAGTTTCAAACTGAAGGTCGAGCCACTGGAATAAACCGGTCTTGCCTTTAGAACGAAACTGCAAAGCCCCTACCATACAGGCTTTGAATGTATCTTATTCGGTTTTTTTCAAAAATCAAGGGTTTTTTTGCCCTGGTTTGATTTTTATGTGGATGTCCGGGGAACAAGATGGCAGGCAGCTGTCCGGTCTTTTCCCACAGGCTTTTCCAACGGCAGTTCCTGCCTGCACAGATCTTCTGCCAGGGGACAGCGGTCAGCAAACCGGCACCCGTCCGGCATGTCTGACAGGGACGGCACACTGCCGGCAATAGTGGGCAGAAGGATTTTCGCCGTTTTCGCACGGGAGGGAATCGAAGTGAGCAGTCCTTTTGTGTATGGATGCAAAGGGCGGCGGAAAAGGGCCCTGACATCCGCTGTTTCCGCAATACGGCCGGCATACATGACCACCACATGGTCGCAGTTTTCCGCAATCACCCCCAGATCATGGGTGATCAGGATGATGGACATCCCTGTTTTTTCCCTGAGGTCTTTGATCAGTTCCAGTATCTGGGCCTGGATGGTCACATCCAGGGCAGTGGTGGGCTCATCCGCAATCAGGATATCCGGCTCACAGCCCAAAGCCATGGCGATCATCACCCGCTGGCGGATGCCCCCGGAAAGCTGGTGGGGATATTTTTTACACACCTGGCCCGGATCAGGGATACCCACCCGGTCCAGCATTGTTACCGCCTTTTTCTGCATGGCCGATGCGGTCATATGGGGAAAATGCAGGGCAAACACCTCTGACATCTGCCGGCCCACACTGTGCACCGGATTCAGTGCGGTCATGGGCTCCTGGAATATCATGGCAATTTTTCTGCCCCTGATCTGCTGCATCTGCCGGATGGGTATTGCCAGCAGGTCCTGCCCCTGAAACAAAATCTTTCCTGCCACAATGGATGACATGGGTTTGGGCAAAAGCCGTATAATGCTCAGGGCGGTCACACTTTTGCCGCAGCCGGATTCTCCGGCAATGCCCAGGATACTGCCCTTTTCCAGGGAAAATCCAACATTGTCAACCGCATGGATCCGTCCCTGTTCCGTGTCAAATGCCACCTTCAGATCCATTATCGTCAAAAGGGGAAAAGGTTTCACTGCATATCCCCCACCACTTTGAATTGGGTGTTCTTGATGGTTTCCGGGGGCAGCGTGATATCTTGTTTCATGGCGGAAACAGTCTGGTCAAACAGATCCTGATCCAGCCAGAAAAGGCCGCCCACAGAAGCGGAAAATGGATCAAACAGGTCCTGTGACATTCTGGTGCCGTGCCTGTCAGGCAGCCGGAGCCACCGCCAGTATGCGATGCGCACATAGGGCACCATAAAGGTGGGCACATAGGCGCAGATATCATGAATCTTGTTCTGGATGGTATGGGACAGCCTGATCCGTTTTTTTTCATCCAGGCTTTCCCTGTACCGGTCTATGAGGGCATCCAGTTTTGGATCATCGGTATTGGTGATATTGTTGGTCTGGGGTTTGTGGGCGTTGTCCGAGTGCCACCCCTGCCAGAAAGAAGGGCGCATGCTGGTGCTCCACCCCATCCAGGCCACATCATGCTGTTTTTCCAGAAACTTTTTAAACATGGCAGATGGGTCCAGTTTCTCCAGGTTCAGTTCAATACCGGCCCTGCGGGCCTCTTCCTTGAGCACGGCCAGTCTGGGCATATGGTCTGCATATCCATAGGTGACCGCAACCGAAAACCTGCGGCCCTCTTTCTCCCAGATGCCGTCATCCCCCCGGTTCCATCCCTGGTTTGTCATCAAAGATTCCACCTTTTTGATATCATACTGCCTGGGGGAAATGGTGTAATCCGTGTATTCCCCATACCCGAAAAAGGGCTGGGCCAGCCGGAAATAATCTCCCCGGAGCACCTTTTCAATGACCTTTTCAATGTTCATGGCATGGGCAAAGGCCGCCCGCATGTATTTTTCGGAAAACACTTCCTTGTCCTGGTTCAGCCACATGCCCAGGCTGGGGCGGGGCAGATCATTGAAAAACCAGATTCTGTGGACATATCCGTTTTCCACCACCCGGGTTCTGGATTTGTCATACCAGTACTTGGGCTGAACCAGCCCGAAGGTTTCCAGCTCTCCTTTTTTAAAATACTCCCACTGGAGGTTGGAATCCCGGATCACGGAATACTGGACAGTATCCACATTGAACCGGTTTTTAAAATATTGCCGGTCTTTTGCCCACCAGTTGTGTTTGCGGGCAAACCGGATATACCGGCCTTTTTTGAATGCTGAAATCTGGTATGCGCCGGTATTGGGCACCACCGCCCAGTTGTACCGGGCGGTGAAATCTGCCGCAAGGGGATGAAAAAAATGCGCCGGAACCGGGCTGATACCCAGTTTCAGATGAAGGTCGGGCACGGCCTTGGTGCTTTTCACCCCGATGGTGTGATCATCGTATACCATCACCTTTTCAATCTCCCGGGAATAATAATCATTATACCAGGGGGCAATGATATGTTCCGAGCGCATGAATCTCAGGGTATAGGCAAAATCCCACCCGGTTACCGGCCGGCCGTCAGACCATCTGGCATCCGGATCCAGCTTGAAATACATGGTTTTTTTGTCCGGGTCAAATGCCCAGTGGGTGGCCAGTTCCGGAATGATATTTTGTGTGTTGGGGTGGATATTGATCAGGGACAGCTGGTTGTCCAGTATGGCGGACCGGAAACTGCCGTTGGAATCAGGCCCCACCACCCGGAAGGTCATGGGAAAACTGGACAAAGCAGCCCGGAAAAGCCCGCCTTTTTCTGCTTTGGGTGATGCAAACACAGGGTCTGTGGTGTTGGTCAGCCATTGGATGTTCTCGGGCAGTACGTCATATGTGCGCTCCGCCGGAAAAGGGGCATGAACCGTTTTTTCATCAAGTGTGCGTTTTTTTTCAGCCCCGGGTTTCGCGGTTTGTGAATCCCCGCACCCGGGGCAGGTGAGCACTATCACCACAAACAGCACCAGGATGCGCAAAAGATTATGACACAGCATGGTTTTTCCGGTGGTCCATGGCCGACATGCACTGTTCATATGTTTTTGGGCTTATATGTTTTGCTTTTCTATATATTGTTACCAGATTTACCATAAAATTAAATCATATCAGATTGCCACCGCTTGTTACAATGATTCTTTTTGGATCTGGATATTTGACACATGAGCTTTGTCTTGACACATGGGGCCTTGCCGTCCTATTTTATACAAACATATTTTTGGGTGCACCTGGCCCGCAAACCCAAGGAACCGGACATTTTATGGATATCGCCTCATTCATCGGTATAATTTCAGGATTATCTCTGATAATTTCAGCCATTTTCCTCGGGGGAGAACTGCACAATTTTGTGAACATCCCGGGGCTGATGATCGTTTTCGGCGGCACCATTGCCACCACCCTCATCACCTTCCAGTTCAGGGATGTGGTTGCCGCATTCAAGGCCGCCTATTTTGTGTTCTCCAAGGACAAGGAGGATCCCAATGATGCCGTGGCCACCATGATTGAGCTCAGCCACATGAGCCGCCGCCAGGGATTGATGCATCTGGGCAAGATCAAGACCAGTTCCGCTTTTTTGAAAAAAGCCTGCGGCCTGCTGGCGGACGGGTCTTCTGAAGATGTCATACGGGCGGCGTTGACAACGGAGATCCAGTCTCTGCAGATGCGCCATTTCATCGTCCAGGACGTGTTCCGCAAAATGGGCATATATGCCCCGGCCTTCGGGATGCTGGGAACCCTCATCGGTCTGGTCCAGATGCTCAGCCGGCTCCAGGATCCTGCCAATATCGGACCTGCCATGGCAACCGCCCTGTTGACCACCTTTTACGGATCATTGCTGTCCACCCTGTTTTTTTTGCCCATTGCAGGCAAGCTCCGGTCCAGAACCGTCATCGAGATCATCAACCTGGAAATCATGCGGGAAGGCGCCATTTCCATTATCAACAACAACAACCCCATGATCATTTATGAAAAACTGTCCAGCTTCATATCCACAAGACTGCGCAAACCCATGGAAAAAATGCATAAAAAAGCATGAGAGACACCCAGTACCATAACAGTTTCATCACCTATGATGATGACGCCACCTGGCTGGTCACCTATGCAGACATGATGACCCTGCTGCTGGTGTTTTTCATTTTGCTCTACTCCCTTTCCACCTTTGACAAACAACAAGTGGAAGCTGTCATGGAAACGGTGAAAAATGAACTCCAGCAGGAAAAAGATATTGAAAATATCATGGCGTTGCTGGAGGTTTCACAGGTTCCGGACAAAAAAATCAGTATCGCGGATGTCACAGGACTCACCCTGCGCAAAAAAACCCTTTTCAAGGATATGAACCGCCTTGCTGACAATGCCGGACAGACAGGCAGCCTGGAAACCTTTGCCCTTGGCGGAAAAATTATCTTCCGGGTGTCGGGGGAGGTGCTGTTCTCATCCGGATCGGCCGCTCTCAACCCCGGGGCCCTGCCCCTTTTTGACCGCATGGTCGCTGTTTTCGAAGACTATCCGGACTTTACCATCAACATCAAGGGACATACAGACGATGTGCCCATTGCCACGCAGGCATTTCCCTCCAACTGGGAACTGTCCGCCATACGGGCCACCACTGTCCTGAAATATCTGGTGTCCAAGGGGATTGCACCCCAGCGGTTGACTGCCACAGGCTACGGAAAAATCATGCCCCTGGTGCCCAACACCACGGATGCCAACAGGGCTGCCAACAGGAGGGTTGAATTTGTTCTGGAAAAAAGCCAAACCCGCATCTGAGCATCTGCCTGCTCCAGATATCCTGGATACCAGGGAAGATCAGAACCAGCGGGATGCCTTCCGGTATGTGTTTGAAGAAAAAGAACGCATAACTGTCCTTTTTCTGGGCAAAACAGTTCCGGTGGTGGATATCAGTGCCGGCGGCATGGCGTTTATCAACCAAGGGTTCTCCCAGTATGATGCCGATCACATCCAGCTGGATCTGGATATTCCCAATCACCGGGGCAGCACCCTGTTTACCGCCCTTGTGCGCATTCTTTTCATCAGCCCTGAACAGATTTGCCGCTGCATATTTGAAAACTGCACCATAGAACAGTATGAGATGCTGCACAAATATGTGCTGGAACTGCAGAAAAAAAGATTGAGAAACCGCTCCCATGATCCTGCACATTGACATGGACGCATTTTTTGCTTCTGTTGAACAGCGGGACAACCCAAAACTCAAAAACAGGCCTGTGGTAATATGCGGCAACTCTGCGCGGGCAGTGGTATCCACGGCAAGCTATGAAGCCAGGCAGTTCGGCATCCATTCGGCCATGCCGCTGTTCCAGGCCAGGCAGCGGTGCAGACACCTAGTGGTGGTACCGGTGGATATGGAAAAATATGTCCGGGTTTCCCGGCAGGTTATGGCCGTGATATCACAGTTTTCGCCATTGATGGAACCGGTATCCATTGATGAGGCCTTTGCAGACGTTACCGGGTGCCGGACCCTGTTCGGCCCGCCGGAAGCCATTGCCATGCAGATCAAACAACAAATTTTAACAGATCTCTCTTTGACCTGCTCCATCGGCATTGCACCGGTCAAGTTTCTGGCCAAAATCGCTTCTGACATGCACAAGCCCGACGGCCTGACCCATATCGCCAGAGAACAGATGCCGGCCGTGCTCAGGGACCTGCCCATAGAAAAAGTCCCCGGGGTGGGCGCCCGGGCCATGAAACAGATGGCTGTTCTGAACATCCGCACCCTGGGGGATATCCAGCGGTTTGATGCACAATTTTTGTCCCGAAAACTGGGGAAATTCGGTACAAGGTTGTTTCAGCTTTCCCGGGGCATTGATGAATCCAGGGTGCAGACCCCGGCCCTGCGCAAATCCATCTCCAGTGAAACCACCCTGGCAGTGGATATTGCTGACTTTTCTGACGCAAAAGAGATCCTGCTGGCCCATGCCGGGCGGGTGGGAAGGGATCTGAGAAAAAAAGACCTGGTCTGCCGGAGCGTGGCCATTAAAGTCACGTTTTCCGATTTCACCCGCATCACCAGGTCCCGGAAAACCGATGCACCCATCTGCTCTGGTGAGGCCATTTTTCATCTGGCAGTGTCCCTGTTTGAACAGGTGCCCCTGAAAAAGAAAATCCGGCTGCTCGGGGTGGGTGTCTCTCATCTGCAATCTGCAGATGCACCGGTCCAGATGATGCTGATCCCGCCGGCCGGACACAGGCTTACAAAACAGTGGGAATCTGTGGACCGGGCTGTGGACAAAATTTATGAAAAATTCGGCCGGGACATGGTAACACCGGCGGTATTAAAACCCTTGACCGCAAAACCCTTGGCAAAAGGAGGAGAAATGACACAATCCATGAAAGTCTTGATTTCTGGAAAGGTACAGGGGGTGTTCTTCCGCATGGAGACCCGCAAAGCTGCAGAGAAAAACGGGGTCACCGGGTATGTCAGAAACCGGGCTGACGGTTCTGTGGAAGCCGTGTTCCAGGGAACACCCGACCAGTTGGCACAGATGGAAAAATGGTGTCACACAGGTGCCCCGGCCTCACGGGTGGATCGGGTTGTCACTGAAGACATGCCGTCAGCGCCTGATTTCAGCACATTTGAAATACGGTATTGACGGTGCCCAGCTTTAGGGATCTGCGTGCCGCCTCCGGCCGTGCCCTGTATCCGGCCTGAGATCCTGAGGGGCTCTGACAGTCCTGATACAGGGCACGGCCGGAGGCTCCAGCTTTGTTGCTTAGGGTAGCCCCTTCCTTCTGTGACCGGACTGTCAGATGGTAATCCCGGGACGGCACAGGGTACAGGCAGGGGCGGCATCCTTTTTCGACAAGCTGTGACTTGTTACATGGTTACAGGCGATCATCCTGGGGACAGGCGTGATGGACCTGCTTTTTCAGGCAGGTTTTCAGGGCAGCGGAGTGGATGTCTGCGGCCATGTGTACCGGGCTTTTGCCGTAAAGGGGGTCCCATCCGGCCGGATTGGCGGAACAGAAAAACTGAACCTCCAGGCCGAACCGGGTCATGGCCTTTTCCAGGGGCAGGCCTGCCGTTTTTTTTGCCGCCAGCCAGGTGGCGCCGCACGGGGCCCCCCGCAATACCCGGATGTCAGTAATGCAGTCATCGGCAATGTCCACCACAATTTTCGGGGCGCCGAATAGTTTGCCGTAATCTCCCAAGGCTGTGTGGCCTGCCAGGGTGCAGCAGGTGGGCGGGCAGATGGCATTGCCGCATTGGATTTTTTTGCCCGAAGCCACCAGGGGAATCCCCAGTTTTTCGCACAAAAGGCTCAAATCCTCGGACAGGTCATGGTGTTTGAGATAATCCAGGACCAGATCCGCATGAATCTCTTTTGGCAGGTATGCAGAGGTGTCATCCAGCACCGCCGGCAGGTCCGGTGCAATGTCAAAAATCTGTATGTGGAACTGCTGGTCCCCGAACTGGTTGATACCCGCAATCTTGGTATTTCCGGAACCGTTTTGTTGAAAAACCGCAATAGTCTGCATGGCTTAAAACCCCAGATCTTCATTGACCAGGACAATCTTGATCCGTTTTTTGACAAACGATTTTTCTATGATGGTCCAGTAGTTGCAGATCCGGTCCGGGCTGGCACATTCCTGGCAGATGCCGGTGGCAGCACACGGGGTTTTTTTGTCCAGATTCATGGTGTTCACCGGGGCGGCATAATTTTTTATCCGGAACATGGCATCTTCCAGATCCTGACACAGCTTGTTTCTGCCGACGATGAGCAGCACATGCACGGGCCCCCACATCATGGCCCCCACCCGGTTGCCGATCATGTCCAGGTTCACCAGCTGGCCGGCTTCTGTCAGGGCATTGGTGCCGGTGATGAACAGGTCCACCAGCAGGGACCGGCGCCGTGTTGCCATCATATCATCAAAGGAAAGGCTTTTGTCAAAGGTGTTTATAATCTCAAGGTTTTTGTCTTCCATGAGGGCATGGAAAAGCCCGGTGGCCACAAAGGACATGGACCCGCCCCAGGAGACGCTTTTCACATCCAGGGTGGGTATGATCGTCTCCAGGGCAAGATCTTTGGCCGCTGCAGCGGAATCTGCAACAAACACCTCAAAATTGTTTTTTTCCAGTTTTTCCTTGACCGCATGTAATTTCAATTGCCAGTAATTATCAATGGGATGTTTCATGAAGGGAATCCTTTCTTTATGTTTACTTCCAAATTCTTTATGTTTGCTTCCAATAAACCCCCATGCCCTGACAGGCACAACAAAGCATGAAAGCTGTTAGCGTTTAGCTGTTAGCTGAGCACTGATGGCTGATGGCTTTCATATAAAAGGAAGCAGCAAGGTCCATAACTGATTTTACATCTTTGGTAACTATACCTGGCAAGCCGGAATCTGGCAATGATTTTTTGTTTTCCACAGCCGGCAATTTTTCAAAAGAATGGCTGCGCATACAAAAATAATTTTCAACAATCACACTTTTTTTATTGACTTACCCGGATATTCTTAATATGTGTTGAAAAAGTGAAATAAATCAAATTCAGCAAATAATGCCGATTTTGGGTCTCATCTTGGACGTTGCCGCCTTCTCAACCGGCTTTTAAAAATATGTATTGCTGGCTTTCAGCAACTGCAGGATATACAGACACAACGCCATAAGTACAAAATAGCTGCTATATCGCCACAAACTAGACAAAACCAGATAACCAATGGCTTATCCAATGGGAAAGGAGGTGATAGCATTCTTTGCGTTTACTAAAATTATTCATTATTTCAGATAATTACACCATAAAAAAGGAGATGCCGCATGAGCAAAAAAGATGTTGTCGAAACCACGGAAGCCCAGATTGCTGTCCACTGGAAGGAAGAAGATTATTATTATCCTTCCCCCAAATTCATCGGCCAGGCCAACCTGACGGATCCGGCCGTCTTTGACCGGTTCAGCCTGGACAATTTTCCCGATTATTACACTGAATACGCTGAATTGCTCACCTGGTACAAATACTGGGACGAGGTTCTGGACACCAGTGACGCACCCTGTTTCAAATGGTTTAAAGGCGGTCTGATCAACGCAAGCTACAACTGCATCGACCGCCATTTACAAGACAACAAGAACAAGACTGCCATCCATTTTGTCCCGGAACTCGAAGAAGAGCGCATCGACCATATCACTTACCAGGAACTCTATGTACGGGTCAATGAATTCGCCGCCCTGCTCAGGGATTTTGCAGGGCTCAAACGCGGAGACCGGGTCACCATTCACATGCCCATGTCCGCCGAGCTGCCCATCACCATGCTGGCCTGTGCCAGACTCGGGGTTATCCATTCCGTCGTGTTCGGTGGGTTTTCCGCATCCGCCTGTGCCGACCGGATCGTGGATTCCAATTCCCGGGTGCTCATCACCATGGATGCCTATTACCGGGCCGGCAAGCTCCTCAACCACAAGCAGCACGCGGATGAAGCCTGCAGCATTTCCGAAAAACAGGGCCAGGTGGTGGACAAGGTGCTGGTGTGGCAGCGGTATCCGGGCAAATATTCCGCTTCCACCCCCATGCAGGACGGCAGGGATGTGTTTGTGAACGAAGAGCTGAAAAACCACTACGGCAACCGTATCGCACCGGAAAAAATGCTGTCTGAAGAGCCCCTTTTCCTCATGTACACCAGCGGCACCACCGGAAAACCCAAGGGATGTCAGCACGGCACCGGCGGATACCTGGCCTATGTCACGGCCATGTCCAAATATATCCAGGATATCCATCCGGAAGATGTGTACTGGTGCATGGCGGACATCGGCTGGATCACCGGCCATTCCTTTATCGTTTACGGGCCTCTGGCCCTGTGCGCCTCCACCGTGATCTACGAAGGGGTGCCCACCTATCCGGATGCCGGCAGGTCCTGGCGCATCGCCCAGGAACTGGATGTCAATATCTTCCACACCGCCCCCACCGCCATCCGGGCCCTGCGCAAACTCGGACCTGAAGAACCGGCCAAATACACCTACCACTTCAAACACATGACCACCGTGGGCGAGCCCATCGAGCCGGAGGTGTGGAAATGGTATGAAAGCGCTGTGGGCAAGGGAGAGGCCATCATCGTGGATACCTGGTGGCAGACGGAAACCGGCGGGTTCCTGTGCTCCACCGTACCGGGTCTCAAGCCCATGAAACCGGGCAGTGCCGGCCCCGGGGTACCGGGTATTCATCCCTTTATTCTGGATGATGAAGGCAAGGAGATCTCCGAAACAGGGATTGCCGGCAATATCTGCATCCGCAACCCCTGGCCGGGGCAGTTCCAGACCATCTGGGGGGACCGCCAGCGGTTTGTGGACACCTATTTTGCACCGGTGTGCAGAAATCCGGACAGCACGGACTGGAAAGACTGGCCCTACCTGGCAGGGGACGCCGCCATGATGGCGGATGACGGCTATTTCCGGATCCTGGGACGGATCGATGATGTCATCAATGTATCCGGCCACCGTCTGGGCACCAAGGAGATAGAATCCGCCGCCATGGTGGTGGATGAGGTGGCTGAAGCCGCGGTGGTGCCGGTGTCCCATGACATCAAAGGCAAGGAACCGGATCTGTATATCGCCCTGAAAACCGGTATCCAGCCGTCAGAGGAACTGGCACTGAAAATCTCGGATGTGGTGTGTGACCAGATCGGCAAAATTGCCAAACCCAGAAGGGTCTGGCTGGTGCCTGATATGCCCAAAACCAGATCCGGCAAGATCATGCGCCGGGTCCTGGGCGCCATTTCCAACAAAGGCGATGTAGGGGATGTCATGACGCTGGCCAACCCGGAAGTGGTGGAAGAGATCAGAAACATGGTCCAAAAATAATGCTGCGCTGTTAATGTGAGGAGGAAACACAATGTCCAATCTGTATGACCAGGCGTATGAACAATCCATTAAAGACCCGGAAGGGTTCTGGGGGCCTATTGCCGAAGAATGCCACTGGTACAAAAAATGGGACAAGGTGCTGGATGATGCCAACGCCCCATTTTTCCGGTGGTTTGCGGGGGGAGAAACCAACACCTGCTACAATGCGGTGGACCTGCATGTGGATGAAGGCAGGGGAGACCAGGCCGCCGTCATTTACGACAGCCCGGTGACCGACACCATCACCACCTATACCTACAATGACCTCAAAGACCAGGTATCGCGCTTTGCCGGGGTCCTGAAGGAAAGGGGGGTTACCAAAGGTGACCGGGTCATCATCTACATGCCCATGATTCCCCAGGCCCTGTTTGCCATGCTGGCCTGTGCCAGAATCGGGGCGATCCATTCGGTGGTGTTCGGCGGCTTTGCCGCCAATGAACTGGCCACCCGGATCGACGATGCCAAGCCCAAAGTGATCGTATCGGCTTCCTGCGGCATCGAAATCAACCGGGTGATCCAGTACAAGCCGCTCCTGGACAAGGCCGTCGACCTGTCCAGCACCAAGCCGGAAGCCTGCATCATTTTTCAGCGTCCCCAGGCTGCGGCGGATATGCAGCCGGGAAGGGATTTTGACTGGGAAGAGATGATGGAACAGGCAGCACCGGCCGACTGCGTGCCGGTTGCTGCTACAGATCCGTTGTATATCCTGTACACCTCGGGCACCACCGGCCAGCCAAAAGGTATTGTCCGGGATAACGGCGGCCACATGGTGGCCCTCAAGTGGACCATGAACGCCATTTACGGGGTCACCCAGGGGGATGTGTACTGGGCTGCCTCGGACATCGGCTGGGTGGTGGGGCATTCCTATATCGTATATGCCCCCTTGTTCAAGGGGTGCACCACCATTGTCTATGAAGGCAAACCCGTGGGAACCCCGGATGCTTCGGCGTTCTGGCGGGTCATCTCCCAGCACAGGGTGAAAACCATGTTCACGGCCCCCACGGCTTTCCGGGCCATCAAACAGCAGGACCCGGCAGCCAAATTGATGGCGGGCTTTGATCTGTCCCATTTCAAGTACCTGTTTCTGGCCGGGGAAAGAACCGATCCCGACACCCTGTCCTGGGCGGAAAACAGCCTCAAAATCCCGGTGATCGACCACTGGTGGCAGACAGAAACCGGGTGGGCCATTGCCGCCAACTGTGTGGGGCTCCACCAGTTCCCGGTCAAACCCGGCTCCCCCACCAAGGCGGCCCCGGGCTGGGACCTGGCTGTGCTGGATGAGGCAGGAGATCCCGTAGGACCGGGGGGCATCGGCGCCATTGTTGCCAGACTGCCCCTGCCGCCAGGCACCCTGCCCACGCTGTGGCAGAATGACGATCGGTATATTTCCGCCTACCTGGCAACCTTCCCGGGATACTATGAAACCGCGGATGCCGGGTATATCGATGCGGAAGGGTATGTGTTTGTCATGGCCCGGACCGACGACATCATCAATGTGGCAGGCCACCGCCTCTCCACTGGCGCCATGGAAGAGGTGATCGCCGGCCACCCGGATGTGGCGGAATGCGCGGTCATGGGCGTGGAGGACAGCCTCAAGGGCCAGGTGCCTTTGGGGATGCTGGTACTCAATGCAGGCGTGGACCGGGACCATGCGGAACTGATCAAAGAAGTGGTGCAGCTGGTCAGGGACAACATCGGCCCTGTGGCGGCATTCAAAACCGCCACAGTGGTGCAGCGGCTGCCAAAAACCCGGTCCGGCAAGATCCTGCGGGGCACCATGCGGGCCATTGCAGACAAAAAAGACTACAAAGTGCCTGCCACCATAGATGATGATACCATCCTGGATGAAATCGTAGCCTCTTTGGGAAAGATCGGATACGGAAAAAATGCATAACCAGCAAGATATATAAATACCAATACAAATGGAGAGGAGGTGGTGTGATATGCCCTGATTATCCGACAATTTTTTGATAATCAAAAAAATCCGGTCATTTCATATAAATGAGACAACAGGAGGGAAAAAATTATGGATCCAAAAGTATGGGTATGGGTTTTTCTGGGATTATACATCATTTACTGCTTCTATATGGGCCTGAAGGGGTTTTTCACTGAAACAAAAGCCTCGGGATACGCC
>DATFJY010000195.1:0-7788 GCA_035268905.1 Desulfotignum sp. | reverse complement strand
CAAAGGCAGTGGTGTGGGGTATGAGATTTTTGACAAAACAGCGTTCGGTACCACGGAATTTGTCCAGAAAATCAACAAAAAAAGGGCGCTGCAGGGGGAACTGGCCCGGACCATTGCGGCCTTTAATGAGGTAAAGACCGCCAGGGTCATGATTGTGCTGCCCAAAGAATCTGTTTTTGTGGAGGAAACCAAACAACCCTCTGCCTCTGTTCTGCTGGAACTCAACACCGATCTTGGAAAAGAGGAGGTAACCGCCATAGCCAATCTGGTGGCAAGCTCGGTACAGGACATGACCCCCAAACTGGTAACCATTGTGGACACTGCCGGCCGCATTCTGTTTGAAGGCAAATCAGAAGAGGAACAGGCCAGAATCGATGCCGAGAACCTGGCAGATGCCCAGTACCAGTACAAGGTGCGGTTTGAGGAAAACCTGACCCGCAGAATTCAGACCATGCTGGAGCGGATCGTGGGCAAAGACAGGGCCATTGTCCGGGTGATTTCGGAGATGGATTTTTCAAAAAACAGCATCAATGAGGAAATATATGACCCGTTTGAACGGGGCGGGGAATTTATACGCAGCAGAAAAAACAAGGCAGAAAAGGTGGTGCAGCTCACCGAGGATATCGGCATCCCCTCCAGTGTCAACCCCATTGTGGAAGAAAACCCGCCCGGCGAAGCGGTCAATGAACGGGTGAACAAAAGTGATGATACGGTGAATTACGAGATCAGCCGGCGGATAGAGGAAACCAGAAAACCCATGGCAGTACTCAACCGGCTTTCTGTTGCCGCTGTCGTTGACGGCAAATATGAATACCAGACCGATGAACAGGGCAACCGGAGCCGGGTGTATGTGCCCTGGTCAGAAGCGGAAATGCAGCAGTTTGAAAACATCGTGATCCGGGCCATGGGGTATAATGAAGACAGAAATGACCAGGTTTCCATGGAATCGTTTCCCTTTGCCTCCATTGCGGATCTGGACCAGGAAGCACCCGCCCCCACCGGCTGGCGCATGGTCCAGGAGGAATACGGCCGCCTCATTGCCAACATGCTGCTGGTGCTGGTGCTCTTTTTGTTTGTCATCCGGCCTGTTATCAAAACCGTGCGCGATATCAAAGACACGGTTGACCAGGACATGCTGCCGGAACCGGAAGAGATGGACCAGATTGAAGAAGCAGAAAAAGAACCGGATTTCCTTGAAATGGACGGGAACCAGCAGAAAGAATTTCTCCAGCTCATGAGCGAGGAGCAGAAAGAGGATTTTTTCAGCAAAATGACACCTGCAGAACGGGCTGCCTACCTTGCCAAGATGCCGGTGGTGGACAAAGCCAGATATTATGCGGAAAAAGACCCGGCCAAAACCGCTAATATTCTGAGGGCCTGGATCGGCGAAGTGGACACAGAAGAGGAGTAAGAAACCATGGCAGATGTGTTGAACCCGGAAAACATATCCGGATGCCAGAAAGCAGCGGTTTTCCTGCTGGCAATGGGGGAAGATTTTACCTCCGGCGCGTTTGAAAAAATGAATGATCAGGAGATTTCAGATGTGGTTTTCGAGATGTCCAAAATCACGCACATCTCCCCTGAAATGCTCAAGGCGGTTTCCATCGATTTTGTGGAACGGTTTGAAGGGGACACCAAGATGGTTGTGGAGGGGGATTCCTTTATCAAGAATGTGGTATCCCGTTCCATGAAAGGCAACCAGGCCAAGGCGATCCTGGAGGATCTGGAAAAAAAGAAACAGGACAAACCCTTTATCTGGAGCCGGAATGTCAATGTGGGAACCCTTGCCACCTATGTGGAGGGGGAGCACCCCCAGACCGTTGCCATGATCCTGGCACATATGCCTGCCGAAATTTCTTCGGAAATCCTCATGAGCCTGCCTGAAGAGAAAAAAGGGGATATCTCCCTGCGGATCGCCAAACTGGGACAGATTTCCGAAGATGTGGTCCGGGATGTGGACCGGGCATTGAAAATGGAAATGAGCGGGGCAGTGGGTCCCGGCGGCAAGGCCGGCGGGCTCCAGGTACTGGTGGATATCATCAATGGGGTGGACAAATCAACCGAAGACGCCATAATGGAGTATGTGGAAGAAGATGATGCGGAAATGGCCAATGAGATCAGAAATCTGATGTTTGTGTTCGAAGACCTCACAAATATTGATGATACCGCCATGAGAGAGATCCTCAAGAAGGTGGAAGGCCAGCAGCTGACCTATGCATTGAAAACCGCCACCGAAGATATGAAGGACAAGATCTTTTCCAATCTGTCCCAGCGGGCCGGTGAGATGCTCAAGGATGATCTGGAGGCCATGGGGCCGATACGGCTGACAGAGGTGGAAGAGGCCCAGCAGGCGGTTGTCCGGGCTGCCAAGGAGCTGGAGGCTGATGGTACCATAACCCTGGGTAAAGGAAAAGACGATGTCCTTGTCTGATACAGACAATAATGCATTCACCCCCATGGATATTGAATCCCTGGATAATTTTAACGGGGAGGTGTCCCGGGAAGATCACAAAACAGATCCGGACTTTGACCGGTTTTCCCTGCTGTTCGATCCTTCAGCATTTGCAACCAGTGAACCGGAAGCATTCAAAGCGTTTCATTCAGGGGGAAAAAAAGAAGAAAAAAACGAAGCAGATAGGTTCAAACCTTTATTTGAAAGAAAGCAAAAATTTCCGCCATCACACAATGCAGATGAGATCGCCAAAAACAGCACACCGGAACCGGCTGCACATGATCCGGAACAGATCGTTTCCCATTCTCTGGAAGACCAGGCAAAGGAACAGGGATTTGCCAAAGGATATGAACAAGGGATGGAAAAAGGACATTCCGAGGGATATGAAAAAGGATTTGAAGCGGGCAGGCAGCAGGGATTTGCCAAAGGAGAGGCAGACGGATTTGCCAAGGCAGAACCCGAGGGGTTTGCCAAAGGAGAGGCCCGGGGCCGTAAACAAGGGGAAAAGATATCCCGGGAAGCGGCGGCAGATATTTTGGAAAGCCTGCAAAAATCTCTGTCAGCCGTGGACAGTGTTCTGAATGATGTGGTGGATGCCCATGAACAGGAACTGCTGGAACTGGTGTTCAAAATTGCCGAAAAAGTGGTTCATGCCGGCCTGGAAACCAGAGATGACCTGGTGCACCATGCGGTTCTGGATGCCCTGAAAACCCTGTCACAGCCCAGAGAAATTGCATTGTGTATTGCCCCTGAAGACTATGAATACATCGAAATGGTCAAGGACAGTTTTTTTGGGGCTGCGGCATCCCTCCAGCATGTTGAAGTAAAATCCGATCCCATGATCCCCAGGGGGGGGTGCCGTATTGAGACCGATACCGCTTCCGTGTCAACAGACCCGGAAGCCAAACTGGCTGCGGTATATGAAGCCGTAAAAACGTCTGCCAGGATGTGAAATGGACCATCTGTCCCGCATAGATTTTACACAATACGCCCGTATGGTGGACCGGGTGACAACGGTCCGTCCGGAGGGCCGGGTATCCCAGGTGGTGGGACTGATCGCCCAGGGAGACAGCCTGGGGCTGGGTATCGGCAGTTTGTGCAGCATCTTGACGGACCAGGGGGAAGAGGTCAATGCCGAGGTGGTGGGGTTTAAAAAAGAAAAAGCCCTGCTCATGCCTTACGGCGATATCAGGGGGGTGCGCATGGGCAGCCGGATTATTCCGGTGTCAGCCTCTCCCATGGTGGGGGTGTCTGACCAGCTGCTGGGGCGGGTGATTGACGGCATGGGAAATCCGCTGGACGGCAAAGGCAGCATCCCCTCTTCCGAACAGTATTATCTGTACGGAAAACCCATCAGCCCCCTGGGACGTCAATCCATCAAAGAACCGCTGGATGTGGGGGTGGCTGCCATCAACACCATGATCACCCTTGGCAAAGGCCAGCGGGTGGCCATCATGGCCGGCTCCGGGGTGGGAAAAAGCGTGCTCATGGGCATGATGACCCAGCATACCGCCGCTGATGTGGTGGTGATAGGCCTTATTGGTGAACGGGGGCGGGAGGTAAAGGATTTTGTGGAAGAAACCCTGAAGGCACAAGGGTTGAAACGTGCCGTGGTGGTGGCTGCCACATCTGATATGCCGCCTTTGGTCCGCATGCGGGGAGCCTATCTGGCCACCACCATTGCAGAATATTTCCGGGACCAGGGCAAAAATGTGCTGCTCATGGTGGATTCCATCACCCGGTTTGCCATGTCCTCCCGGGATGTAGGCCTGGCTGCCGGCGAACCCCCCACCACAAGGGGGTATACCCCTTCCTTTTTTGTCAAGATTCCGGTGCTGCTGGAGCGGGCGGGCAATGTGGCAAACAGCGGCTCCATCACCGGTATCTACACGGTGCTGGTGGAGGGAGATGACCTGAATGATCCTGTGGGAGATACGGTCCGGTCCATTGTGGACGGCCATGTTGTGCTGTCCAGGGATCTTGCCGACAAAGGCCATTATCCGGCCATCGATGTCATGGCCAGTGTGTCCAGGGTAATGCAGGATGTGTGTGGAAAAGAGCACCTGGCCGTTTCCAGACAGGCGGTGAACCTCATGGCTGCCTACAGGAACGCCGAAGACATGATCACCATCGGTGCCTATGTAAAGGGATCGGATCCGGATGTGGACGAGGCCATCCGCCTGATGCCTGAAATCAACAATGTGCTGCGCCAGGACATGGGGGAAAAAAAGGACCTGCCTGCCAGTGTGGCAGCATTGAAACAGGCATTGGAAAACCCGAAAAAATAAAGACGGAATATGAAACGGTTTGCATTCAGACTGCAGCATGTGCTCAACTATAAAGGATATCTGGAGCGCCTTTCCCAGCAGGAAACAGCAAAAGCCCGCCTGGATATTGTTGATTGTGACAGGCAGATAGATCTCCTGAAGCAGCAGTTGCTGTCATCTGCAAAACAGATGGATGGCAAAGTGCGCGACGGCATATCCGCCAGGGAGTTCAAGCAGCACCAGGCCTTTGTTACGGCCGTGGAAACAGGCATTGCAGATGAGAAAAACCGGAAAAAAATGCTGGAGAAAATCTGGCAGGAAAAGCAGGCCCTTTTGAAAAAAAGAAGTGTTGAAAAAAAATCCATGGAACATCTGCGGGAGCGGCAGGCCCGGGTATATGGGCAGCAGATGGCCAAATCGGAACAAAAAGAACTGGATGAAATCAGTACCCTGAAGACAGCAGGGGGGCGCCGCCATGACACGGAATAAAAAAATATGTCTGCTTGCCGGTGTAATGGTGTTGTTTTTCATGATTGCCGGCGTGCCCCGAAATCCGGTTTCTTATTTTGTGAACCGTGTGTCTGACACTGGCGGCGTTTCTGTGGTGTTTTCCCAGGATGAAGATACAGACGAACCAGCGGATGCTCCGGAACAAAATACGGCAGATGATGGATCAGACAATGAATCTCCGTGCCCGGATCCTGCCGAGGTGGTGCTCCGGGGCCTGGCGGAAAAAAAACAGGCCCTGGAAGAATTGCGTACCGCCCTGGACCGGGAAAAAAAAGAGCTGCAAAGATATGAACAGCAGATAGATGAAAAACTGGCTTCCCTGGAAGTCATGAAAGAACAGATACAAAAAGATCTGGCCCTGCTGGATGAAAAAAAGAGCGAAAAAGAGCAGGAACAGGAAGCAGCCTATGAAACCAAAATGAACCGCCTGGTGAAAATGTATGCCGGAATGAAACCCAAGGACGCAGCCCAGATTGTGGATGAAATGACCCTGGAGGTGGCCCAGGAGATATTTGCCCGGATGCGGGAAACATCCGCATCCCAGATTCTGAGTTTTGTGGATTCCCAGAAAGCGGCAAAAATAAGCGAGCGCCTGGCCTTCCGGCGGCCATAGCCTTCCGGTACCGATACAAGGATGCCTTCTCACCATTCCTTCCCTGCCCCGATCCCCATTCCCTCCCTTGATTTTCCTCCCCGATTGAAAACCTGTTTGACAATCTGAAAATCATGCCGGTGTTCTGCTGATGGTTGCCTGTGATGGCGGCAATCTTTTTTTTGCAGATCCTGTAGGTAATATTTTCCCGTTATGTTGGCATCAGGTTGGGAAAGAAATGCCAGAATTCGGTCCATCCGTGTGAAAGACCCCAAAAAATATATTGTAACTATTTGATATAATGATATTTTTCTATTCTTTGGAAAACTGGCATAATCCTTGCTCAAATGTCTGTAAAAACAATTGAATGATTACAGGTGCTGGATGAACATGAATTTTGCCGACATATCCCAGATGTTTTTACAAATGGTTCCGCCTGCGCAAGGCAAAAAAATACCGTCTTTGTCAAATACGCTGTCGGAACAAAAGACCCGGGAACAATTCGCCTTTTCAACCTATCTGCAAAAGGCACTGCCTTCGGCGGATGTCCCGGCCGGCAAGCAAAATACAGTGTTTCCGGGCTTTCCGGGCGCTGAGCAAAAGACAATGTTTCCAGGCATGGATACAGGATTTCCAGGCATGGATCCGGTGAAACTGGAGAAAATGGTTTCCGATTATCTGACAGGAGAAACCGGGCATGCATTGGTTGATAAACTGCAGCAGTTGCTTTTGCAATTGTCCGGCGGCAATCTCCAGAACATATCCCTGGAACCGGAAGGTCTCGGTATTTTGGCTGGATTGCTGGAAAATGCAGGGTTCAAAAAACAGGATCTGACAGATCTTGTGGCGGATCTTCTGGCAGATCCGTCCCGGATGGAAACCGGAAAAATTCCCATGGACGAGATAATGCACCATCTGTTCGCCCTGCCGGCAGATTCTCCGGAAGATACAACAGAAGAGATTCTGCTTGATACCTCTGCCCAGCCTTTTGTTATTTCTCTGCTCCGGTCATTTGCCATCCCCGAGGAAACCGTCAGCACCATCATATCGGAATCGGAGCGGCCCGGGATCGGTATCAGCCTGGATCAGTTGATTGAAAAGCTTACAGCGCTGGAAAAAAAACCGGAATATACCCAGACCTCTTTTCCCCTGAAGACTGTAGATAACCAGGTTGTTTCCCTGCTGGACGCGCTGGGAATGAAACTGCCCGAGGCCGGCAGCAAAGCCGGTACCAAAGATGGCTCCGCCATTTATGTGAAAGATCTGACAGCCGCTTTTCAGGCATACGCAGACATGCAGCAAAACGGCAGCAACCAATCGGCAATGCAATCCCAATCAGCAATGCAGTCATTGTTCAATCAGGTCCCTGCCAATCAGAAATCCCATGGCGGTTTCAATGAAAATCCGGCACAGGGTCCGGCCCAATTGGAAAAAACTTCCTCCCATGATCTGCTGGCATCATTGTTCAATCATCTAAAGGTCCAGGGGCAGAATTCACAAGCTGCCCTTACAGGAATCAATCAAGCAGGAATCAATCAGGCAGATGTTTCCCAGTCAGGATTTGTTCATGCGGTTTTGAAAGATCATTTGACTGGTGAACCAGGTGCCCATCAAAAGCCGGCAGGGGCTTCCAACACTTTTCTGGAACCGGCTTCCCTTGATCCGAACATGAAGCCGGAGCAAACATTAAAGGAGATCCAGGCACTTTTGTCGGGAAAATCCAGTGATCGTCCGGATAGCCCTGCGTTGTTTCAAAGAGAAATCACCACCAGGCCGGGAAAATCATTTTCCGCTCCGGGAAATGATCAGCACCAGGTATCCGGCGCTGATGTTAAAACCCGTGAGTCTTCGGGAGGAGTAGATGTCTTTCAGACAAAAACCAGTGTGAAAAACCTGCCCACATATGTGACCCACCAGGTGGGAAAAAGCCTGGTACGGGCAATCAACCAGGGGGAAAACAGTTTGAA
>DATFJY010000194.1:0-4417 GCA_035268905.1 Desulfotignum sp. | reverse complement strand
CATTCCTGAACCAGCCCGGACCGATGCCTTTGCAGAAACCCGGCAGGCAGACTGCTTTGTTCTCATCGGCACCACCGGCACCGTGGCACCGGCCAACCTGATTCCGGGTGCGGCAAAAGCCAATGGTGCCAAGATCATCGAGATCAACCCCGCCCCGTCAGAATATACAAACCATGTCACAGATATTTTCATCGAGGCCCGGGCCACGGAAGCCATGGAAGGGGTGATGAAAGCACTTGACCGCCGACAACCATAGCCCAACCCGGTTACAAGGAGGATGTAATGCCCGAAGAATGCCTTTTCTGCAGGATTGTGAACAAAAAGGTTGAAACCCGCTTTTTGTATGAAGACGACACCTATGTGGTGTTCAAGGATATCAACCCCGCAGCGCCGGTCCACCTGCTGCTGGTTCCCAGGGTCCATATCCGGAGTATCAACGACCTGCTGCCGGACCATGAATCCCTGGTGGGGGGACTTTTTTCCCTTGCCGCAAAAATGGCAAAAGAACAGGGGGTGGACAAATCCGGATACAAATTGCTGTTCAATGTGGAAAGGGGCGGGGGACAGATGGTTTTCCATCTCCACCTGCACCTGATGGGGGGATGGCAGCGGTGAACACACAGGTGAACACACAACGGAGAAGATTATGCTGAAACATGTGAGCCTTGCAAAAAAAATTATCGGCGGGTTTGTCATTATCCTGGTATTGCTGGTGGTGCTGGCAGGTGCCGGCCGCATGGGGTTGACACAGGTTGTGCACAAGGTGGACCGGGCAGAAGATTTCCAGGTGCTGGTGACCCGGATTCTGGATGCCCGGCAGAATGAAAAACAGTTTGTGCTCACCAGTGATGCCACAAGCGCGGATGTGGTGAAAAAAAATATTCTGGCTGTAAAAACCGGGGCCGGCCGGATCACGGAAGCAGATCCGGACAAGGAGATCCAGGGCCGGGCAGAAAAAATCCTGGCACAGTCAGATGCGTATGAAACTGCATTTGACACCTATGTATCCCTGGCCGAAGAAAGAGATGTCCTGATGGCGGACATGAATGCAAAAGCTGGCAATGCCCTGGAAATCACCACCAGGATACGGGACGGGCAAAAAGCGGAATATGATGCCCTCATGGACCAGAGTGAGACCAGAACCGGGCTGATGCGTACCCGGGTGGGATATGCGGCCCAGATCCAGGATGACCTGCTGCAGGCCAAAGGGTATTACCTGGTGATTTCCGGATCAGACCAGGAGAACATCTCCATGATCTCCCAGTGGAAGGGGCATATGGACAATATCCAGCGGGTTCTGAATGCCTCCGGCCCCCTGATGACCGAAGAAATTGCTCAAAAACGCCATGAACGGGTCCAGGCAGCCCATGCAAAAGCTGTTTCAGCCGCACAGGTCTATTTTTCCGACCGCACCTTTGAGAACAACCAGGCCCTTATCCGGGCCATTGATGACCTGGCCCGGGCTGCAAAGATATTTCAGCAGGAGATGCAGGAACTGCTGGAGTTTTATGTCGAAGATATCCAGATTTTTTCCAGCCGGATGATGGCGCTGTCTTCCGGAGCGGATGAGATCGCCAAGATGCTGCTGCAGACCCGGATTCTGGAAAAAGAGTATATCCGTTCACCAGATGCGGGCGTGTTCGAAAACATCGGCCAAAACATCGCTGCCATCGATGCCGCCATCATTGAAGTGAAAGAGGCCATGGATGATCCGGAAAAAACCAGCCCCCTGGAAGGGATCCAGGAGGGGGTGCATGCGTACATGGCGGCATTTGAAAACTACGCTGCCCTCATGGACCGCCAGCAGACAGCCAGGGACCAGATGGAGGCCAGTGCTGCCGGGATCCAGGCCGTCAGCCTGACAGCCCGGGATGCCATGCGGCAGCAGATGCAGTCCCAGATCACCAGTTCCACCGCGTTTCTCACCGGTGTGGGGGTACTGGCCCTTGTTTTCGGCCTGGTCATTGCCGTATATCTTTCCAGAATCATTATCCGTCCGTTGCACACAGTGGTGGATGCCCTCAAAGACATTGCCCGGGGGGAAGGGGATCTCACCCGGCGCATCGACATCCGGTCGAAAGATGAGATCGGTGCTTTGGCGGAATGGTTCAATGCGTTTATCTCCCGGCTCAACAACATTGTTGTGGATATCAGCGCCAACTCGGAAACCGTGACCGCCGCTTCAGGGGAACTCCTGGTGACGGCAGAGCAGATAACCACAGATTCGGGTGAGTTGTCCGGGCGCTCCAATTCCGTGGCCACGGCAGCAGAAGAGATGAGCACTGCCATGAATTCCGTGGCAGCTGCCAGTGAACAGGCTGCCACCAACCTGGAAAGTGTAGCCCAGGCCGCCGGTCAGATGAAACAGACCATAGGGGAGGTGGCCCAAAACTGCGACAAGGCCAGAACCGTTTCTGAAAAAGCCGAAGGCACGGTAAATGCCGCCTCCCGCCGGGTGGAACAGCTGGGCATGTCCGCAAATGCCATCAACCAGGTGACAGAAACCATCACCGACATTGCGGCCCAGACCAACCTGCTGGCCCTGAACGCCACCATCGAGGCGGCCCGGGCCGGAAAAGCAGGCAAAGGATTTGCCGTGGTGGCCGGAGAGATCAAGGGGCTGGCCGCCCAGACCGCTGATGCCACACAGGATATTCAGGAAAAAATCAAAGGGATCCAGGATTCCTCCCGGGCAACGGTCCAGGATGTGGATGCCATCACCACTGTCATTGCAGAGGTCTCCGATATTGTGGCCGCCATTGCGGCCGCCATTGAAGAACAGTCGGTTTCCGCAGCCGATGTGGCGGAAAATATCGAGCAGGCCGCCGCCGGCATAGGAGAGGTCAACGAAAATGTGGCCCAGAGCTCCCAGGTATCCTCGGAAATTGCCACTGAGATCTCCCAGGTGCACCAGGTATCGGATGAGATGGCCCATCGCAGCGACCGCATGAAAACCAGTGCAAAAGATCTGGCCGACCTGTCCGCCAAACTCAGAACCATGATCGGGGTGTTCAAGGTGTCGGCAGATGATACACCACCCCCGGAGCAGGACCAGGGAGGCCGGAAAGACCAGACAGATCCGACAGACATCCCGGACCTGATGCCCTGGGGAGATGATTTACAGCTGGGCATCAACAGCATTGACGAACAGCACAAAGAACTGGTGCGCATGGTCAACCACCTGCACCGGGCCCTGAAATCCAGGACAGGCGCCAAAGAATCCGGCCGCATCCTGGCGGAACTGGCCGACTACACCGTGACCCATTTTGCCCATGAAGAAAAGCTGTTTGCCGACCATGCATACCCGGACCGGGAAAACCACGAACAGATCCACAAAGCCCTGGTGGAAAAGGTAACCGACTTCAAAACCCGTTTCGATGCCGGAAAAGCCGGCCTGTCCATGGATTTGATGGATTTCCTCACCGACTGGCTGCGGCACCATATTCTGGAAACGGACAAGGCCTATGTGCCGTTTTTTCAGGAAAAACAGGTGCAGTGATTGGCCCAGAAAAACAACTGGATTTTTGAATGATCGGTGTTACAAAAATTTCCCACTATGCAACCGATCTTGTTTCAATGTTATGAAGGTCTGCTTCAATCTGGCTTTCGGTTACATTGATGTCATAGGTTTGCTGAAGGTTCAACCAAAAAGCCGGACCCGTTCCAAACCATTTCCCCAATCTCAAAGCAGTATCCGCGGTGATAGAGCGTTTTCCCGCAATTATTTTTGAAATCCTGTTGACCGGTACATTTATATTGTGCGCCAACTGGGTTTGGGTAATTTCTAATTCCGCTAACTCGTCAGATAATATTTCTCCCGGATGAATAAATGCCTTTATCAATGTGTCCTCCCTAATGATAATCTGTAATTTCTACATCTTCAGGGCCGGCCTCTCCCCACTTGAAACAAATCCGCCATTGCTTGTTGATGGCTATGCTGTAGTATCCAGACCTGTTTCCTCCTAAAGATTCAAATCTATTGCTGGGCAACATACGGAGTGCATCAAGTGAATCAGCGGAATCTAAAATCAACAGGCGCTTTACAGCTTGAACGGCGAAGGCTTGGTACGAAGCAACGCTTTTTCCATTATATAAATTCCGCGTCTTTTTGTCTTTAAATCCCTGAATCATGTTCTTAGTATACCGCGTTTTACCTTTTACGTCAAGGGTTATTTTTGATGGGTATCCTGATGCCAAAGCCTTTTAAGTCTGTTGCCTGCTCACGCCGAATTCCCGGATCACCTGGACGACAGAGTATCTGGTCGCAGCCATGGGCTGAATTTTTTGACTGTTAGTCTGCAGCTCAAATTGTCCGTATTCCGTTCAGCACTCTTGCCCGACGGGAGTCGCAGGTATGAAAATTGTAGCTGGTTCTTTTGCCGCCGTAATAAGATTGAATTCAATGCTGGCTTCCCAA
>DATFJY010000193.1:0-2946 GCA_035268905.1 Desulfotignum sp. | reverse complement strand
AAACAAGGTGCGGATTATCCGGGTGGTGGACGGAAAAAAGAAAATATTTAAAAATGTAAACATGGATGAACCTGTGCTGCCAGATGATGTCATCGTGGTGCCGGAAAGTTTTTTCTGATGATTGCGGAAAAAGAAATACATTTACGTGACTATCTGCGGGTGGTGGGCAAAAGAAAATGGGCCATTGTCAGCTTTTTCGTTCTAACCGTGCTCATTGTTGTCATTGCCACGTTTACCAAAACCCCGGAGTATTCTGCCGCCACCAAGGTCATGATCGAGCGCAATACCGCCGGTGCCCTGACCAGCAGCTATGCCTACACCCCGTATGACCCTGAATTCATAGAAACCCAGAACCAGCTGATCATGAGTTCATCGGTGGTGGAAAAAGCGGTGAAATCCCTTGATCCGGAAAAACTGCATGCCGTGATGTTTCCGGACAAACAGGAAAAGCCTTCCTATTTGTCCATGGTGTCTGCATGGGTCAAAGACCGGGTGGCCGCCATCAAGAACCTGATGGGGATCGATGCCCTTCTAACGGAGGGCGAAGGTGATGGGATTGAAATGCCCATGCCGGATATCCATGCGGTGCCGCCCACCAAGGCACAGATCCTGGGCAGTGTGATAAAAAATAATATTTCCGTTACCCCGGTGCAGAATTCGCGCATTCTTCAGATCGGGTTCCTGTCAAAGAATCCGGCGGTGGCCATGAACGTTGCCAATGCACTGGCACAGGCCTATATCGATGAATTGATCGATATGCAGATGTCGGTGTCCGGGTACAGCATCGGGTGGATGTCCCAGAAGGCGGAAGTGCAGCGCAAAAAATTGGAGGAATCGGAAAAAAAACTGCACCAGTATAAAAAAGACCATGATATCGTCACCATTGAAGACCGTGTCACAGTGCTGCCCGAAAGATTGTCCGATATTTCCCGGCAGCTTACGGCTGCTGAAACAACGCGAAAAGAACTGTCAGCCGTCTATAACCAGGTGCGCAATGTAAAAAAAGAAAACCTGGAAACCATTCCGGCAGTTGCCGAAAGTGTATCAGTGGAATTCATCAACCAGAAAATACTGGCTGCGGAACAGAAAATTGCGGAATTGTCCAAAAAATACGGCCCCAAACATCCCCGCATGATAGCAGCCCGGAATGAATTAAAAGGTCTCAAAGACAGCAAGTATGAAGAACTGGAAAAAGTGGTCCAGACCATCCGCAATGAATATCGGCTGGCCCAGGCCCATGAGCGGGATTTGAAAGCGGCTTTGGACAAAACCCAGTTCGAGGCGGAACAGCTGGGGGAAAAATCCATTCAGCTGGGCATACTCCAGCGCAATGTGGATACCAACCGGTTTCTGTACGATGCCCTGGTGAAAAAAATGAAGGAACGGGATATCACGGAACGAAACCAGTCCGTGAATGTCTGGGTGATCGAAGAAGCCAAACTGCCGGTCACGCCGGCCAAACCCAACAAAAAGCGCAATATTCTCCTGGGAATTATCCTGGGCCTGTTCGGCGGCATCGGTCTGGCCTTTTTTTTCGAGTACCTGGACAACACCATCAAAACCCCGGAAGATGTGGAAGAAAAATTTGATGTGCCGGTGATCACCACCATTGATCTGGTAAAAGGCAAAAACCCGGATCTGGTGCAGGATATGATGGAAGATTCCAGCTCTTTGATGGCGGAAAGCTTCAAAGGCATGCGCACGGCAATTTTTCTGTCTGCGGCAGACACCCCGCCCAAGAGTCTGGTCATCACCAGTGTGACCCCGGGTGAGGGAAAATCGTCGGTAACAGCCTGCCTGGCTATCTCCATAGCCCATGCAGGCAAAAAAGTGCTGCTCATCGATGCGGATATGCGGCGGCCCACCCAGTACAAACATTTTCTGCTGGACAACAATGCCGGATTGAGCTCCTATCTGGCCGGTGTGTCGGATCTGGCGACATCCTTGCATGAAAGCGTTCTGGAGAATCTGGATATCATGACCTCCGGTCCGGTGCCGCCCAACCCTTCCGAACTGCTGAGTTCCAAAAATCTGTCCCTGCTGCTGTCCGATGCGGTGAATACCTATGACATGGTCCTGGTGGACACCCCGCCCCTGGCCAGTGTCACAGATCCGGTTATTGTAAGCAGGCAGGTGGCAGGGGTGATTCTGGTCACCTGGGCCGGAAAGACCACCCATGAAATGCTGGGAAAGGGTATCAAGCAGCTTAAAGAGGTGGATGCCCCCATGACCGGTGTGGTGTTGAACTATTTCAATGCCAGAAAAAGCGGGTATTATTATAATTACGGGGATTATTACTACGCGTCCACCTCCTGAATAAGATGGCTTATACCCTGTCAAAGCGCCTGTTTTTCTTTCTGCTGGTGTTCACCCCCCTGGCCTTCGGGACCACCGAACCCTGGTCCTATGCTGTCATGGAAATCCTTACTGCCATTGCCCTGCTGGCGTTTTTTATTTTTACCATCAAACACAACGGTCCTGTTTATCAAGTGCCGGGCATGGTGCCGCTGCTGGTGTTTCTGGGCTATATCCTGTTTCAGCTGGTGCCGCTTCCCCCGGCCCTGGTGGCATTTTTATCCCCCAAAGCCTTTGAGATTCATACGGTCACCCGGGCGGTAACCGAGACATCCGGGTTCATGACCCTGACAGTGCACCCCAAATCAACGGTCACGGAATTTTTCCGGTATGCCACCTATGGGATGTTTTATGTGCTCACGGTCCAGCTGCTTGCCAGAAAAGAGCTGCTGCGCACCACGGTGTTTGTGGTGGCTGTTTTCGGGGGGCTGCTGGCCTTTTCTTCCATTTTGCAGTTTTATCTGACCACAGACATGGCCCTGTGGTTCCGGTATGCCCCCAACAACAGCATCGTGATGGGGCCTTATGCCAACCACAACCATTATGCCGGGTTGATGGAGATGATATTTCCCCTGGTGCTGGGATTGTTTC
>DATFJY010000192.1:0-6135 GCA_035268905.1 Desulfotignum sp. | reverse complement strand
GGGCCCACATCACCCATACCCTGATACAGGGCAGCCCTGTCTATAAAACCCACATCCACGAGGCAGTTGCATGAATATCATCGGCGCAAGTATCGACCCGGTCCGGATCGACGGATCACTGGACCGGCTGACAAAAGATTTACAGGCATTTGAAAAGATCGGCATCCAGGCAGTGGAGCTGCCGGTCCACGGGCTGGATGCCATTTTAAACGGCAGCCTTCACACGGCCAGAACCCGCCAGGTGATGTCCCTGCTCTCGGATTTTGATTTTGTCTATTCCATTCACTCCCCCAACCCTGTGAACCTGATGGACCAAAAGGATCCAGCCCTGCACAAAGCGGTGTTAGAGGCCTCCCTGGAGTTTGCCCGGCAGATCCACGCTCACGTGGTGGTGGTGCACAGCGGCCGGTTCATTCCGGAAGAGGAATTTGCCGTCACCCCGGCCCGATCCCTGACAGCAACAGAACAGCACCGGATGCTCGAAGCAGAAGCACAGCGCTTGCAGGACCTTGCAAAAAAGAATCCGGATCTCATGATCGCCCTGGAAAATGCCCGGCCCTACCTAAGCCAGAGCCCTTACACCTATGCAGAATGTATGGTTCCCCTCAAGGAACAGGTCCTGCGGGTCAACAAAGACAATGTGCACATCAACCTGGATTTCGGCCACCTGTTCATGGCATCCCGCTTTTACGCATTTGATCCCCTGGCAGCGGTAAGACAGATAAAAGACCATGTGGTTCATACCCATGTGCATGACAACTTCGGGGGATCGGTGCACCACTGGGAAAAGCAGCAGACCCACCAGCTGCCATTCGGCAAGGGCGATTCCCACATGCCTGTGGGATACGGACAGATCCCCATCCAGGCCATTCTGGATATCCTGCTGCCTGATTATGGCGGGCTGCTGGTCATGGAGCTGCGCAGCCGCTATTTTTCCGACACCAGAACCTCCCTGGACAACCTGTCCGCCATGATGGCGGCAAGTAACAGCCGGGCCTGAAAACCCGTAATATTTAAAAATGAATGAAGAGTGAACAGCAGTTTTGCAAAAAAATCTAACGTGGGAAACACACAACCCCAGTACCCTCTTCATTTTCTTGTTTTTTAACAGGAAATGAAGAGCAGGCACTAAAATGATTGGAGGCATCATGAACAACGTTCTTTTTATCTGTGGCCACAACAGCGGCAGAAGCCAGATGGCGGAAGCGCTGCTCACCGAAATGGGCGGCAGCGAATTTACCGTCAAAAGCGCGGGACTGCATCCCGCTGACGCGGTCAATCCCCTGGTGGTGACAGTGATGCAGGAACTGGGGATCGATATGTCCGAACACACCCCCAAATCCGCATTTGACCTCTTCAAAGCCGGTGAACTGTTCACCCATGTGATCACGGTATGTGACAAGGAAACCGATGAAAACTGCCCCATTTATCCCGGCATCCAGAAACGCGAGAACTGGCCCTTTCCAGACCCGGAAAAACTGACCGGCTCCCATGGGGAAAAGCTGATACAGCTCCGAAAAATCAGAGATGCCATCAAGACGCGGATTGCACAATATTTTGGCCTGACTGTTTGCTGGTAATTCGATGTCAACTATCTTGATCTTCTGGTGAAAGCAACTTTTTCAAAGGCTTAATGATAAAAGGCAGGTCTTCCTCCACCGTATTCCAGACAATCTGCTTGCTCACCCGAAAGTATTCATGCACAATGACATTTCGTATACCTCGAATGCGTTTCCAATCGATATCCGGCGCTTTCACGACCGCTTCATCGGGAACATGTGAAGCAGCCTCACCAATAATCATCAATTGCTGGAGCACTGCATCCACGGTTTTCTGATCTTTTTGAAACTGTTCAAAAGTCATATTTTTCGTATATCCGCTTATCACCTGAACTGCATCCAATATGTCTTGAATCCTGAATCGCCAGTTTCTATGCGACATGAACAGCCTCCCCCAATATTTCTTCCTTGAGTGCAGGATGTAAGGCGTCCGGTGTCACCAGGTCCACAGGACATCCGAGCAAGTCGCTCAACTGATTCTTTAAGTGTACAAAGGTAAAAAGGCCGATTCTGGCATTAGAATAGAATTCCACCAGAATATCCACATCACTTTCCGGCCGCAACTCATCCCGCACCGCAGAGCCGAATACCGAAATAGATTTGACCGAAAACTCTTCCAGCAAAGCACGATTGGCCCGAATTTTGGTGATAATTTCTTGCTTGTTCATGTCTCCACCCTTTTTCAAAGGAATCACCTTTATACTGATTATCAATCTTTTTACGGTTGGTTTCAATCGTTTTTTAGCCGGATCCAGCTCAGTTTGGAAACGGCATAGGCCCGGGCCGCATCGAGCCGGGTATCGGCCGGGGGCACCCCCCAGGTGAACCGCTCATACGTATCCTCTTCGGGAATCAACCCCGTGCGCCAGGTTTTGTCTGAAAACGGGAAATTGGCCACCACAAAATCATAGGTGCGCAGCCCCTCGCCTTCCTTGAATTTGGGAGCGGCCAGAGTGTTGCCGTTCAGGATGGTTGCCGTGGGAAAATCGTGCAGGATCATATTCAGGCGGGCCAGGCCGGCGTTGGTCACGTCTTTGTACTGGCTGGCATCCATGCCGCCGCGCAGTTCATCGCAGCTTTGCCAGAGAAACGCATAGAGTTGAGATTTTTTGAGGGCCATCTGAGGTTGTTTCCATCCTGGTTTGAGAATCAAGGGTCAACATCTAAAAAATTCTTGCCACTATATCGGCCCGGAGACCGCTTGTCAAAGCATTTCCCCCTTGAACGGCGGACTATGACATGACGGGATTTTCTGAAGGTATCCTGCTGTCGGACTGCCGGAGAACCCGCATCCCAGTCCAGCAGCAAGGCACTTCCAGGGACGGCATTCATGGAAAAACATCTATGGAAAGTATACAGTCGGCAACCCTGCGGACCTTTCCGGGACAGAATCGCTTCCCATTTCAATCCGTGGTCCGCACACAATTGCTGCCATGTCATGACGGTTATTTTTTTTGCAGGTGTTCAGAACATGCCGTTGATCAATTTTGTTCAAATGGAAAAGGGCCTGCTGAAACACCGGGCTGTTCAAATCCAGCCTCACAGGATTGCCTGTATCGCCGAAGGTCATTTGATCCGGTTTTCCAGATCATGAACGTCGGAGTCTGCCGGCGGATTTTTTACCAAGAGAAATCTGGCCGCTGCTGCCTACTGTTTTTATGATATCCATGAGCACCTCCTGCAATCGGATTTCTTATGAATTCATGATAGCACCAATGCATGAAATATCAAGAAACCGGATACCCTGCAGGTCATTTTATACTGGAGAAAGCGGCTTTGAAATCTTTGATTACCTGTTGTGCCGTCTGCCTGCCGCCCATCATCACAGGGGTATAGCCCCCGCCGTGGGACCAGGCACTGGCCAGGTAAAGTCCTTTGACCGGGGTCCTGGATTCCAGGTGGGGCAGGTTCCGGTCATACCCGTATATGGCGCCGCCGGTATTGCCGGTATAAAACACATTGGTCAGGGGGGTGCCGATCTCCATCTCTTCGATCATGCCTGACAGACCAGGGATCAGGGCCTTTTCCACCCGCTGGATGAACCGGGAAGCGACCCGCTCCTTTTCCCGGTTATAGGCCTGTTTTTCATTGTTGAAATAATCGGTTTCAAATGTCTGCCACCGGGCGTAGTCACTCAGGCAGATGAGGGTCATGGTGGATTTGCCTTCAACAGAATATCCCTGGAACAGGTTATCATAGAGGGTAATGCCGATGCCCGATTCCGCCAGGTCGGCCTTATGGTTACCCTGTCCCGGGAACTGGACCTGGTCCGCCGGTACCTCACCATCTTCCAGGTCAGGATGGGGTCCCGGCTGGCTTTTGAAATCACAGACCATACCGGAATGCCTGATCTGCCGTTTCCGCCCCTGGTGGTCCAGCCCCTGGTGGAAAACGCCCTCAAATACGGACTGGAACCTAAAGTGGACGGTGGAAAGATCACCATTGACTGCCGGCTGTCAGGCCCTGACCTGGTCATCACGGTGTCGGACACCGGCACCGGGCTGGATGATACCGGGGACCGGGCCGGGATCGGCCTGAACAACGTGTGCCGGCGGCTGGAAAGCATTTACGGAAATTCAGCACAGGTGACCTTGACCCGGAACCGCCCAACCGGCACCATTGCCACAATCCATATACCCCTTGCGGATCACCCGCCTGGAAAAACCCAGAGAACCATCATCGGCAGTGGCATACCGTCAAGGGCCATGCCGGTAGATGCCATACCGGCGGCTACAGTTCCGCCGATGCCGTGCCGGACATCCAGCGGTCCTTCACCAACCAGATGGAGATCCGGTTTTCAGTTACCGACCGGAAAATCCGGGTAAGCCGGGCCTATGAGCATCTGTTCAAGGCCATGTAACCGCAGACTTCACCAGAACAGCCCCAATGCCGCACCACTTTGGCATACCCCTGGATCTTCCGGTTAAACACAATTATAATATTCCGGTAACCCCATCCCAACACAAATGCCGGATAGTTGTCCGAAACTGAAAATCCCCTGCTTTTCCAGCTGAAAGGACTACTGCCATGCGCGAAATAACCCGGTTGGCCCCCAACAATGAACTTGCGGAAAAAAAACTGTCTCCCGATCCGTTGATCCATGCATCATCCACTGTGATCCGCTCCAGGTTCGGAGAATACACGGAAGTGGAGGCCGGATGCTTCTGCAATGAAATCTCCCTGGGGGACTATTCCTATCTGTCCACCAGCGTCAGGGCCATCTGGTGCGATATAGGCAAATTCTCCTCCATTGCCTCCCACTGCGTGATCAATCCGGGCAACCACCCTTATGAACGGGTCACCCAGAGCCACTGCACCTACCGGTGCCGGCAGTACGGGTTTGCAGAACAGGATGATGCCGCATTTTTTGAATGGCGCAAGCAGGATGCCGTGACCATCGGCCATGATGTCTGGCTGGGCCACGGGGTCTATGTCATGCCCGGGGCGGTCATTGCCGATGGGGCTGTGGTGGCGGCCGGATCCGTAGTCACCCGGACCCATCCGGTGGGCCCCTATGAAATCGCTGCCGGATCCCCTGCCAGGCCCCTCAAAAAACGGTTTCCCGACAGCACCATCAACCGGCTGCTGGAGATCCGCTTCTGGGACTGGCCCCGGGAAAAACTGGAACAGGGGTTCATTGACCTGTATGATGTGGAAGCCTTTATCGAAAAATATTCAGTGGTGTAAGGTCGATACCGACGCTAATGGCACGGCCCCTCCTTCCGTTTGTTCATCAGAGATTCTTCCAATATTTTTTTCAACTTTCTCATTTTTTTTTAACACAACCGGTTTAGGATGTTGCCATCACTGATAAAGGGACGGAGGGGGAGAATGTATCAGACAAAAAAACAAGAACCCATAAAAATAGACCATTTGAATCGGTTTCCCAATGAAACATGTGTGATGCCCTTTTTTCAACCTGTGGTTCACATTCATTCCGGCCATCTGTTCGGGATCACAGCATGGTTCAGTGGTTACCGGCAGGCGGGATTGGAAAAAAAGACCGATCTTTTTGAAACAGCCTGGAAAAATGGTATCCAGCATCAGGTGGATCTTTGCCTGCGCCAAAACGTGTTCACGGATTTTTTCCGGTTTCGGCAGCATAATCCCTGTAAATTATTCTTGCGGCTGGACCACCGGGCATGCCGATCACCGGATTATTTCCCCGGCCATACCCTTGAACTGCTCACCCGGCAGGGGCTTACACCGGCAGATGTCTGTTTTGAATTGTCCGCCCATTGCGGTGCTGAAAAAGATCGCCACCTTTTTGAGATATCTGACAGATACCGTTTCCAGGGATTCCAGACCATGCTGACCAACTTTGACATCCGCAGCTGCGGTCTGGATTATCTGGACAGATTGACACCGGATTATATCCGGATAGACCGCAGCCTGTTTTCAAATATGAAACAGCACCCTGAAAAAAAACAGATCCTGTCGTTTCTGATCACCTATTCTCATCTCAAGGAATGCCGGGTTCTGGCCTGTGATGGCCGAAACAAAGAAGAATTTACCGCGTGCCGGGAAATGGGATGTGATCTGGTCCAGGGGAACCTGGTGCAGCCCCCCCAGCAGA
>DATFJY010000191.1:0-9896 GCA_035268905.1 Desulfotignum sp. | reverse complement strand
ATGGCAAAATTGATGGCATTGATGGCGCACCTGTTTTTGCTGGCCATAAAGATCGGGGCCCCGGTGATTGCCGCCTTGATGTTTGTCAGTGCCGGGTTTGGTCTGGTCGCCAAATTTTCGCCCCAGATGAATGTCATGATAGTGGCCTTTCCTTTGAAAATCATTGTCGGGCTGTTTCTGTTTGGATTGTCCCTTGACATTATTGCCATCATCATCCGGGACTTTATCCCGGAGTTTAAAAAAATACTCCTGTATCTGCTGTTTTTCATGGGCGGAGGATAATGCATGGCTGAAGATCCGGAAAGTGGCGGAGAGAAAACCGAAGACGCATCGTCGCGCAAGCTTGGCAAGGCCCGGGAAGAAGGGCAGGTTGCCAAGAGCATGGAGGTCACTTCGGTGTTTGTTCTGCTGGCAGGGGTTCTGGCCCTGTATGCCGCCATTTTTCATATGTACCGGAATGTGGTGAAGGTGTTTCATTATAATTTTTCCTTTGACCGCATTTCTGATTTTACCCTTGTGGATATCGTCAATCTGCTGGGGACCCATATGAAACTGATGATGATCATCTGTCTGCCGGTGTTTGCAGCGGTGTACCTGGCAGCCCTGGTTTCCAATTTTGCCCAGGTGGGATTTGCGGTGTCCTGGAAAGCCATCACACCCAAACTGAGCAAGCTGAATCCCATCAGCGGGTTCAAGCAGAAATTCACCTCCAGGGCGGTGGTGGAATTTGTCAAAACCCTGGTCAAGGTGTTTGTGATTTTTTTGGTGGTCTATTATGCCATCAAAGGAGAGCTCAGGGATATTGCACGGCTTTTTGACAACAGCACCGGTCATATCCTGCTGTTTATCCTGCTGGAAACCTTCTGGATATTTATAAAGGTCTGCTTGATCATGCTGGTTGTGGCAATTTTGGACTATGCCTACCAGAGATGGAAATTTTTGGAAGAACAGAAAATGACCAAAAAAGAGGTCAAGGATGAAACCAAACAGACAGAAGGTGATCCCATGGTCAAATCCCGGATCCGCCAGCTCCAGCAGGAAGCCGCCAGAAAACGGATGATGGCGGCCGTGCCGGAAGCGGATGTGGTGGTGACCAACCCCACCCGCCTGGCCGTAGCCCTCACCTATGACAATGCACAGATGGATGCGCCCATGGTGGTGGCAAAAGGCGCCGGACCGGTGGCGGAAAATATCCGGCGCATCGCCCGGGAAAATGATGTTCCCCTGGTGGAGGATAAGCTGCTGGCCCGAAATTTGTATAGGAATGTGGATATCGACCAGATGGTGCCCATGGAATATTACCAGGCAGTGGCGGAATTGCTGGCATATGTCTACCGCCAGAAAAACAGACAACGGTAAAAAAGCCAAATATTTGGCACCGGGTGTCAAAGACCAGATGTAAAAGGGGTGGTAATGGCAGCACAGGAAATCGGAATCCTGGCAGGACTGAGAAGAGAATCCTCAGATATTTTAATGATCGTGGCCTTTATCGGCATTCTCATGGCAATGCTGCTGCCCCTGCATCCCATGGTTTTGGACTTTTTTTTGTCATTGAATATCTCCTTTGCCATCGTGGTGCTCATCACCACCATGTACACCAAGGCCCCCCTGGAATTTGCCATTTTTCCCTCGCTCCTGCTGGTGTTGACCTTGTTCCGCTTGTCACTGAATGTGGCGTCCACCCGGCTGATCCTTCTGCACGGCAGTGAAGGGCCCATGGCAGCCGGGGCCATCATCATGTCATTCGGCAGGTTTGTGGTGGGCGGCAACTATGTGGTGGGGCTGGTGATTTTTACCATCCTGGTATTGATCAATTTTCTGGTCATCACCAAAGGCGCCGGCAGGATTGCAGAGGTGGCGGCCCGGTTCACCCTGGATGCCATGCCCGGTAAACAGATGGCCATCGATGCAGATCTCAATGCCGGTATGATCGATGAGATCGAGGCCGGAGAAAGGCGCCAGGCCATTGCCAGGGAATCGGAATTCCACGGTGCCATGGATGGTGCCTCCAAGTTTGTCAGGGGAGATGCCATTGCCGGGATCGTCATCACCCTGATCAATATCGGCGGCGGGTTTGTCATCGGGGTGCTGCAGCAGGGCATGGAAATGGGAGAGGCCCTCACCAACTATACCCTGCTCACCGTGGGGGATGGTCTGGTATCCCAGATCCCGGCCTTGTTGATATCTGCCGCAGCCGGTCTCCTGGTTTCCCGGGCAGGTTCCGATTCCCGGATGGGCAAACAGTTTGCCGCACAGCTCCTGTCCAGCTCCACCCCGGTATTCATTGGTGCGGTGATCATTTTCTGCATGGGACTGATCCCGGGGCTGCCGTCTGTGCCGTTCATGACGTTAGGCCTGGTCATGGGCACCCTGGCCTGGTATTTTCTGCGGGCCGATGAAAAAGAGGAACAGGATGCCCTGATGGAGGCGGAAACGGCAGCAGAAGAAGAGGGTGCCGGGCAGCCGGAAGATGTGGACCACCTGCTGACACTGGATACCATTGAACTGGAAGTGGGGTACGGCCTGATTCCCCTGGTGGACAAACAGCAGGACGGCACCCTTTTGGGGAGAATCCGGGCCATCAGACGGCAGTTCGCCTCTGAAATGGGCCTTATTGTTCCCCCCATCCACATCCGGGACAACCTGAATCTGAGCCCGGCCCAGTACCGCCTGATGATCAAGGGATTCGAGGCAGCCGGGTCCGAACTCATGGTCAATCACCTTTTGGCCATGGATCCCGGGGGCGCGGCACAGGAGATCGACGGCATTGAAACCATTGAACCCGCATTCGGGCTGCCTGCCTATTGGATCCCTCTGGAAAAGGAGGAGGAGGCCAAATTTGCCGGATATACCGTGGTGGACAATGCAACGGTTGTCGCCACCCATCTGACGGAAATTATCCGGAACAGTGCCCATGAACTGCTGGGCCGCCAGGATGTACAGCACCTGCTGGACAACCTGGCCAAGACAAATCCCAAGGCTGTGGAGGAGCTTGTGCCCAACCTGCTGTCAGTGGGCGTGGTCCAGAAGGTGCTCCAGAATCTGTTGCGGGAAAGAATTTCCATCCGGGACCTGCTCACCATTGTGGAGACCCTGGCGGATTTCGCTCCCATGGGCAAAGATCCGGACTTGTTGACCGAGTATGTGCGCCAGCGCATCTCCAGGTCCATGATCGCCCCGTACCTGACCGAGGGAAAGACACTCCAGGTGCTCACCCTGGACCGGCAGCTGGAAGAGATTCTCACCAAAAACATCAAGCGCACGGAGCACGGGTCATATCTGGCCCTGGACCCGGTGATGGCCCAGGAAATTGTCCAGGCTGTGACCCAATCGGTGGAAAAACTGCTGGCGGTGAACACCCAGCCGGTTGTCATGACCACCCCGACCCTGCGCCGCCATTTCAGGAAACTGATAGAACCTTCTCTTCCGATGGTTTTTGTGATATCCCATGCGGAGATAGCGGATGAGATCAATCTCAAGGCCAGTGGAAAAGTGAGTCTGAAAAATGAATAAACGTATTTTCAAAGCCGCCAATATGCAGGAGGCCATCGCCAGTATCAAACAGGAACTGGGGCCGGAAGCCATGATCCTGTCCACCAGGAAAATTCCCAAAAAACCCAGGGACCCCTACGGCAAAGAGATGGTGGAAGTGGAAGCCGGCATTGGCACGCCCCTGGAAAACCATTCCGGCAACGGCAGCGGGGATCTGCTGGCATCCGTGCAAGCAGATATTGCGGAAATAAAAGACATGATCGCTATTGCCGGCATGGGTTCGGGCGCGCACCAGGTGCTGTGCAGCCGGTTTGAATCCGCGGGTGTGCTGGCTTCCTTTCTGCGGTCCGGGGTCAGTGAAAAACTGGCCTGCACATTGATTGAAAAGGCGTCAGCCGGCATGGCGGACAATCTGGCGCCGGAAGACCGTATCCGGCGGCTGAAGCAGAACGTGATGCACCAGTGTTTGAACCATGTGTCGGTAAAGGATTTTTTTCGGCGCACCAATATTTCAGGCCTTCCCCATGTGGCCGCCTTTGTGGGACCCACCGGTGTGGGAAAAACCACCACCATCGCCAAACTGGCTGCCATGCTGCACTTTACACGCAAAATGCGGGTGGGACTGATTTCTGTGGACAATTACCGGGTGGGGGCCTTTGAACAGCTCAAGGCATATGCCGCCATCATGGGATTGTACTGCGTGCCGGCCTTCAGCACCGGGGACCTGACCTGTGCCCTGGACCGGATGAAATCCATGGACATGATACTCATCGACACCGCCGGCCACAGCCATTATGACAAAGAAAAGATCAATGAAATCCTGGCCTTGATGAAAGCGGATTTTGGTATTTCCGTTCATTTAACCTTGAGTGTTACGGCAGAATCCATTAATATGCAGGAAGCAGCACAGGCTTTTTCCGTGTTCAACCCGGATACCTACGTGTTCACCAAGATTGATGAAGCCAGAAGATGCGGCAAGGTCCTGGACCAGATCACTGACATGAACCTGCCGGTTTCCCTGATCACCAACGGCCAGAAGGTGCCCGAGGATTTGATTGTGCCGGACAGACAGACCCTGATAAAAATCATTCTGGGCAGAAACACCAAAGGAGACATATAAGGGTGGATCAGGCAAAAGGGCTGAGACATATTGCAAAAAATGATATAGCGGCAAGGAGAAAAACAGGTATGCCATCCCATGGAAAACAGTTTCCCAGGGTCATTGCCGTAACCTCGGGAAAAGGCGGTGTGGGCAAGACAAATATCGTGGGAAATCTGGCGGCTGCCATGTGCCAAAAAGGCATGCGGGTGGTTATCATCGACGCGGATGTGGGGCTGGCCAATATTGATATTGTTTTCAATCTGCGGCCGGAATACACGCTGCGCCATGTGATATCCGGGGAAAAATCCCTGGAAGAGGTGATGATGGAAACCCGGCACGGGATCCGCATCATCCCCGGCGGAACAGGATTTGCCAGCCTGACCCGGTTGAACGAGGGCCAGAAGCTGACCCTTTTAGGGGAATTCGAGGCTCTGGCAGACCAGGCAGACATCATCCTGGTGGATACAGGGGCGGGTATCTCCTCCAATGTGCTCTATTTCAATGCCGCAGCAGATGAATGTATTATTGTCGCCACCACAGAACCCACCTCCATCACCGATGCATATGCCATGATGAAAGTGATGTCCAAAGAGTACAAGAGCCGGTATTTCCAGCTGATCGTCAATATGACGGCATCTGAAAAAGAAGCCAAACGGGTGTTCGGCTCTTTGACCAATGCCCTGGACAAATTTTTAAAAGATGTAAGCCTCAGCTATCTGGGCCATATTCCTTTTGACAGAGATCTGCAGCACGCCGTGCAAAAACGCAGCCTGCTTCTGGATAAAACCCCGGATGCCGCTGCTGCCAGGGCTATAGAGACCATTGCTGCCGCTATTTTGCAGCAGGAACCATCCTTGCATGCCCGGGGAAATCTGACCTTTTTTATGAACAAGGTGTTTCAAACAGCCACATGATGGGATAGTTTATGGGTTCATGAAAAAAAAATCCACATCATCACAAAGAAAACACCATGCCTGGCGGCAGGAAAGCATTGTTGAATATGCCTACCTGGTCAAGCACATCGCCGCAAGGTTTGCTGTGCGCCTGCCTTCCAGCGTGCTGTTTGATGAATTGATTTCAGCCGGTTCCCTGGGGCTGATCGATGCGGTGGACAAGTTCGACCCATCCAGACATGTCAGCCTGAAAACCTATGCCCGGTATCGGATAAAAGGGGCCATCCTGGATGAACTCAGGAGTATGGACACCTATTCCCGGTCCATGCGCAAACGGATCCAGGATATCGGCCGTGTGGTCAAAAAAATAGAAGATGCCAAAAAATCCCCTGCCACCGACCAGGAGGTGGCCGATACTTTAGGGGTGGATCTTAAAACCTACCAGGACATGCTCACCGATATTCACGGGGCCGCGGTGCTGAACCTGGATGATTTTATCAAAACAAAAAAGAACGAGACCTATTCCCGGACCCGGTTCCAGTCCGGACTCAAGGATGAAGAGACCCCGGCCGATCATTTTGACAGAGCGGAACTCAAACAGGTGCTGGCCCGGACCATTGAAACCCTGACCAAAAAAGAGCAACTGGTGGTGTCATTGTATTATTATGATGAACTGACACTCAAAGAGATCGGAGAGGTGCTCTCCCTCACTGAATCGCGCATCTGTCAGATTCATACCGGGGTGCTGGTGAAACTGCGGGCCAGGCTCCAGGATTATTGACCGGATAACATAACCAAAAACACAATCAAAAGAGGTGGCCCATGGCAGATCCCGATCAGGACCAGGATGATCTCGTCTCCCAGGACGATATTGACAAACTCCTGGCATCCTCTGACAGCGAAGCGGCTGAAGAGAACCTTGAAACCGTGGATATATCCTCTGAAACAGAAGAAACAGCGGAACTGTCCCAGGATGACATTGACAGTCTCATGGGCAGCCAAACATCCGGGGACGTTCCGGATGATGCTGAAGAAGCGGACGGAGAACTGTCTCAGGATGATATCGACAGCCTGCTCAACAGCAATGCCGGGGATACGCAAACCGGCGGTACAGATGATACAGATGCTGCAGGTGATACAGAAAATACAGAAGATGACGACAAAGGCGAACTGTCCCAGGACGATATAGACAGCCTTCTGGGCGGGGGACCGGTGGGGTTGGCGGATGATGACCAGGAAAATGGCAATACACAGGATAGTGATCAGGCAGACATAGATCAGGATGATGATCAGGAGATAGAACTGATCGACCAGGCAGATATCGACCAATTGCTGAACCCGGACCAGGACCTGGAACCACCCCCGGAATCTTCTGAAACTGAAACAATGAATGCTGGAACAACGGATGCTGCAGCACCTGCCCAGACACCGGCACCTGAAACAGCGCAGACTGCCGGGGATGGGTTTGTCATCGGGGCGGACCAGGCGGCAGATGCTGCTGACTGCCTGATTGCCCAGGAAACACTTGATACGCTGATGCAGAACGCCCCTGAAACTGCTCCGGCACCAGACCCTGTGATCCTTGATCAGGCAGACACGGCTGAACAGACAGCAGGTGATGCACCGGACCAGGTGGATCTGGATGCCGAGATGCTGGATATGGCGGAAACATCTGTGTCTGAACCGGATGCAGATGATGTCACCCAGGATGATATCGATGCCCTGCTCCGGGATCCGGCGGAGCAGGACAGTGCAGGAGATGATAAAGCGGAACAAAGCCAGGAGGGGGGTGATGAAGATGCCGGTTCCGAAGATGCCGAATCTGAAGAAGATGCGGATGATATCCTGATTTCCCAGAATGATATCGACACCCTGCTCATGTCCAGCGATCAGGAAGATGAAGATATCCTGGGGAATCTTTCAGGCGAAGATTTTGATGATATGCTGGAAAATGATGTTCCAGATGAAGATATGGATGAAACAGATGGGGAAGCGGACGGCCGGGACAGTGACCAGGTGGTACTGGAAAGATCCGACCCGGCAGATGCCAAAGACAGTGAAGTCAAAGTCCCTGGTAAAGGCAGCAAATGGTATAGATCGAAACTGCTGCTTGCTGCCGCATCTGTCTTGCTGATGCTGGCAATTGCCGTGCCTGCGGCATATTTTCTGTTTTTTCCCAAGCCGCCGGAACTGCCGGCGGTAAATGAGCAGATGGCGATGATCCCGGATGAAATGGCCGCAGATGTTTCACCTGACCGGGAACAACCGCCAGACAGCCAGGGCCTGGACATAGCTGTGGAAAGTGTTGATGTGGATGTTGCAGCGGTAACGCCCCGGAAAATATCCGGCAACATGGTGCTTGAGAATTTCATTGTGCTGGCATCGGACCGGTCTGAACAGATGGCCTATGTCACCATGGATATCGCTATTGATTATTCAGACCGGCGGGCGTATGATGATATACACAGCAACCTTGCCTTTTTCAGGGATGTGATCTATGACGCCATTCAGCAGAACCTGGTATGGGAAAAAAGAGATGCAGTGACACAAAACGACCTGATCAAAGGCGTTGAGACGGGATTGAAAAAGGTGCTGCCCCCGGAATATATTGAAAACATCCGGTTTCTTTCCTTTGAAGCCAGTTAATTTGAAGCCAGTTAAAAAGGATACCCCATGACCACGGTTCCCGGACATAACCAGATAATCCAGCAGTCAGGTATCGCCCGGGAAATCAGCCAGCAGGATCACTTGTTGAGACCATCTCCGGACCAGGCCGCTGTTCTGCAACAGGCCCGGGATATCCGCAAAAAATCCACGGTGCTGTCGTCGGAAGAATCAGAACGCCTCAAGAAAGAAAAACAGGAAAGGGAAAACCGGCAGAAGCGGCGGCGGCAGGAGGAAGAGCATGAACAGCCCCGGCAGGCCGGTGGAACAAAAAAGGCAGCGCATGCCGGCCGGCAGCAGGCCCGGGATATGGATCCGGATGCACCGGGACAGATTCTGGATACAACCGTATGACGCACCTATTTTCCATGGAATTTCTGGTTGCTGCCCTGTGCATTGTCAATGTTTTCTTGTTTATTGCCCTAGGACTGATGCTTCGGCGTTTCAACCGCTGTTTTACAAACAGCGGCATGTCCAGTGCCCATGACCAGGCAACAGCACCATACCGGGCAGGGAATGCAATGGAAAATCCGGCGGAGGAAGCGGCCGACAGATCGGCAAAAGACATTATCGCCATGCTCACCCCCCTGGTGACAGAGGCAAAAAATGCGGCTGCCAGCTTTGACAGTCAGATCCGGGAAAAACGCGGGTTGATCAAAAATCTCAATGAGGCCCTGGATTCCCGGATCATCAATATCAACCTGTTGTTGTCCAGGGCGGAAGCCCTTCACAAAAAACTGGAAGACCAGCAGAAATCATTCCAGGAAGGAACCCCTGCACAGCCGTTTTCCAATCCCCTGCCATCCGGCGGCACCACCCTGGTGGACCAGCAGAACCAGATCATCGATCTGTATTCTCAGAAAATGGATGTTGACACCATTGCCCGGAAACTGTCACTTCCCAAAGGGGAGGTCCAGCTGGTCGTTGACCTGAAAGAAAAGTTCATTGCAATGGAGCAGGCATGACCATCTCCGCAGTGCAGATTGCAAGTTCCAGAATGACCGTTGTCAAAGAAAAAGGACAGACCCCGGCTTTATCCGGGCTTGAAAACAACCGGATGGTTCAGGCCAGAGTGCTGCAGGTGCTGCCCCCGGACCAGGCCCGGCTGCTCATCAACGGGCAGAAAATCAGTGTCAACACCCGGGTGCCCCTGCATGCCGGTGAAGAGATTCATCTCAAGGTGCAGGCCCAAAAGGACGGATACATCCTCAGGCTTACAGGACCCCCATTGTCCGGCGGGACCGTAAAACCGGACCTGCTGCTGCAGTTTTTTTCCCGGCCGGACGTCCTCTCTACATTGTTCAAAACAGACCAGCCCCTTGTTTCTGACATACTGGAAAAACTGGCGTTACAATCCAGCCGCAGGGATGACGCTTTTTTGCCCCGGCTCATGGACAAAGGGGGGCTGCTGCTGGAAAAAAAACTGACAGCTGTGCTGCAGCAGCAGGATCCGGCATCTGCAAACCGGGTTACGGTCAGCCAGATGCAGGGTGGTCAGGTCAAGGGCAGCCAGATGCAGGGTGGCCAGGTAATGGGCCAGCAGGGGCAGGTGTTGTCTGAACACCAGGTGGCAAAACTGCTGGATAGCGTGATGGCGGAAGATTTCAAAGGGGCGGTTTTGAAACAGGCCCTGTCCCAGGGCACAGGCATAGAGGCAAAATCCAGTGGGGCAGCCGGCCTGCTGCAGACCCTGGAGAGCCTGCAGCTGCTCAACACCCAGAGCGGGGAATCAGGGCGGTACATTC
>DATFJY010000190.1:0-11375 GCA_035268905.1 Desulfotignum sp. | reverse complement strand
TTCAGGTCTATAAGGCCTGCCGGGAAAAATGGCTGGCAGCAGATGCAGGCGCGGACCATTTCCGAAAGCCCGGGCCGGTGCGGTGTGCGGGAAGTACAGAGGAGGACCGCCCCATCACCCTGGTGCTCAATGACATTAGCTTTTAGCTATTAGCTATTAGCTATTAGCTATTAGCCTTTAGCGATTAGCTTTTAGCCCTTCTTTTTCGGAAAAAATGAACAAAGGTTGGTTTGGTGATATCTTTTGCGCACTATAAAAATTTTTATCAATAAAATTGAATTGTTGCGATTTTAGCTTTTAGCTAACAGCTAAGAGCTAAAAGCTAAGAGCGCGGCTGATAGGAACACAAAGGTTCTTCCGCCAGATAACTGCCGGTGGCTTCATAGGCCCTGGCCCGGCATCCGCCGCACACCTGTTTGTATTCACAGATTCCGCACTTGTCTTCCAGCTTTGAAAAATCCCGCAGCTCGTTGAACACAGGGGAGTTCTCCCAGACATCGGCAAAAGACTGCTGCCGGATATCCCCGCAGGTGACATCCAGAAATCCGCAGGTCTGGACCCGGCCCACATGGGAGACAAAACAGAAACCGGTGCCGGCAAGACATCCCCTGGTGACGGCATCCAGGCCGTGGGAGGCAAAGCTGACTTTTTTTCCCTCTGCATGGGCCCGCTGGCGCAGAATCCGGTAGTAGTGCGGGGCACAGGTGGCCTTGAGCTGCAGGGATGTTTTGTCCTGCTGGTCATAGAACCAGTTCAGGGTCTGTTCATATTCTTGGGCATCAATGGCTGAATCCACAATGTATTTGCCCCGGCCGGTGGGAACCAGCAGAAAAATATGCAGGGCCACTGCCCCCAGGTCTTCAGCCAGCTTCAGAATTTTGGGGATTTCATCAAGGTTGGTCTTGGTGATGGTGGTATTGATCTGAAATTCCAGGCCGGCCTTTCTGGCGATGGCAATGCCCCGGAGGGCATCATCAAAGGCGCTGGCAAGGCCCCTGAAATTGTCATGGGTGGAGGCGTCGGCACCGTCCAGGCTGACACTGATGCGCTTGATGCCGCTGTCCTTGAGTTTTGAGACATTGTCTTCTGTGAGCAGGGTACCGTTGGGGGCCATGACCATGCGCAGCCCTATTTTTGTGCCGTAGGCGGCAATGTCGAAAATGTCCTCCCGCAGCAACGGTTCCCCCCCGGTGAGGATGATGATAGGGGTGCCCACCTCCCGGATCTGGTCCAACAGCGCAAAAGCCTCTTTGGTGTCCAGTTCATTTTCATAGGGGTGGTCTTCTGCCACGGCCCGGCAGTGTTTGCAGGCCAGGTTGCAGCGCCGGGTCGTTTCCCATGCCACCAGGCGCAGGGTGTGGGCCCTGTCGGCAGATGTATGACCGGCCGGTCCGGGGTGGCTGAGCGGCCCCTGGTGGCCCTTTATACGGTGGCTGCCTGGAGAATGGTCATGGCGGTCTTGGGTATGCCTGGGGCGGTTTCCGGGATGGCTCATCTGTCCTCCAGATATTTTGCCGCCTCAATGGCGGAGTAGGTCAGAATCATGTCAGCCCCGGCCCGTTTGATGGCTGTCAGGGTTTCCATTACCATCTGCCTGGCATCCACCCACCCCATCATTTCTCCGGCCTTCATGATGCTGTATTCCCCTGAAACATTGTAGGCGGCAATGGGCAGATCGATCTCCTGTTTGAGCCGCAGGATAATATCCAGATAGGCCAGGGCCGGTTTGACCATGATGATATCCGCGCCTTCCTCAATATCCATGGTGGCCTCCCTGATGGCTTCCACAGCATTGGCCGGATCCATCTGGTAGGTTTTCCTGTCCCCGAACTGGGGGGCGGATGCTGCTGCCTGCCGGAAAGGGCCGTAAAAGGCGGATGCGTATTTGACCGCATAGGACATGACAGGAATATGGGAAAACCCCTCTTCATCCAGGACCTGGCGGATTTCGGTCACCCGGCCGTCCATCATGTCTGACGGGGCCACCATGTCAGCCCCGGCCCGGACATGGGAAAGGGCGGTTTTCGCCAGCAGGTCCAGGGACGCATCATTGTCGATAATGCCGTTTTCCACCACCCCGCAGTGGCCGTGGTCGGTATACCCGCACAGACACACATCGGTTATCACGGCAATGTCCGGCACCGCGTCCTTGACACAGGCAATGGTTTTCTGGACAATGCCGTCAGCAGCATAGGCACGGGTGGCCAGCGGGTCTTTTTTATCAGGCACCCCGAACAGGATAATAGCAGGGATACCCACTTCTTTTGCCTGTTTTGCCACGTCAACCAGGTGATCTTTTGAAAGCTGAAAATGGCCGGGCATGGATGCGATGGGTTTTTTCACGGCTTTGCCTTCCACCGCAAACAAAGGCAGGATCAAATCATCCCGTGAAAGGCTGGTTTCGCGTATCAACCGCCTGAAGTTGGGATTGGCCCGCATCCGCCTGGCTCTGTAGTCGGGAAACAGCATCTTAGTTCTCCTTTGTGATTTCCTGGTCTGTGAGGTAACAGGCCGGATCGGCATCCCAGGGATCATTGGCAACGGATTCCGCTCTGGCCCGAAAGTTTCCCCCACAGATATCCAGCCACCGGCATTGGGCACACCGGCCTTTGACATGTTTCTTTTTTTCTTTGAGTTTCATTAAAAATGTATTGGATTCATCGGTCCAGATTTTGGAAAAGGGCTGGTCCTTGATGTTGCCCAAAGATTTTTCCCGCCAGAACTGGTCAGGATACACCTCCCCGTCCCAGGAAATACACCCGATACCCCGGCCGGAATTGTTGCCTTCATTCATTTCCAGAAGCTCCAGGACTTCAGCGGCACGTTCCGGGTCTTCATCCAGCAGCCGCTGGTAGAGATACGGGCCGTCTGCATGGTTGTCCACGGTGAGAATCTCTTTGGGCATGTTTTTTTCATGGAGATCCCGGGTTCTGTCCATGATCAGGTCCAGCACTTTCCGGGTTTCTGCATGGGAGAGGTCTTCTTTGGCAATTTCAGACCCCCTGCCGGAATACACCAGGTGATAAAAACAGGCCCGGGGGATATTTTTTTGTTCCAGCAAATCAAAAATGCCGGGAATGTCCTGGACATTGCGCTTGTTGATGGTGAACCGCAGCCCGACTTTAATGCCGGCTTCCTGGCAGTTTTCAATGGCCTGCATGGCTTTTTTGAAAGACCCTTTGACGCCTCTGAATCTGTCATGGGTTTCTTCTAAGCCGTCCAAACTGATGCCCACATAGGACAGTCCGATCTCTTTGAGTACCTGTGCTTTTTCCCGGGTGATCAGGGTGCCATTGGTGGAGATCACTGCCCGCATGCCTTTTTCAACCGCGTATTGGGCATAATCCGTAAGTCTCGGGTGCACCAGGGGTTCTCCGCCGGAAAACAGCAGCACCGGCACCCCGAAGTCAGCCAGGTCATCGATCATGGCCAGGGCCTGTTCATGGGTCAGCTCATTGTCATAGGATATGTCTTCGGATCTGGCATAGCAGTGCACGCATTTTAAATTACACCGCTGGGTCATGTTCCAGACCACCACCGGTTTCTTGTCAATGGAAAACTGGAGCAGATGGGAGGGAAGCTGCCCTGAATGCCGGGAATACCGCAGGGTGTCCGAAGGCTCCACCGTGGCGCAATACAGTTTTGAAATTCCAATCATGTGATCTCTTTTTTGATAAGGTCGTTAAGATAGGCTTCACTGTCCATCAGATCCGCTTTTGACAGGAAAAAACGGTTTTTTCCGGTTTTTTCTTTGATCAGGTTCAGCCCGTCGTGATATTCGTCGTAGAGTTTGGACAAAATATCTTCAGAAGATGCTTTGTGGTCAACAAACCCTGCCATGAGATAATCGATGGCATCCTCTTCAAATACAATGTTCAGGTCCGCACTTTTGGATACCTCCAGTTCGATCTCCTTGACAGCGTCATGAAATTTTTTTATCTGCCGGATGGCATCCTCTATTTCCATGACATGGTTGCAGAAATATCGGGCTGCCAGATCACACCGGATCCGGGAAAGGGTGAATCCATGAACGATGGAAAATGATTTCCAGTTTTTTTCGATATGATCGGTGATGTACTGGATTTCCTTTTCCCTGGCTTTTTGGTGACGGGCTTTCCAGTCATGTACCGGCTTTTCCGTTAGTACATCCGCCAGCATGGCTTCGGGATCTGTCAGCAGTTCCGGGGTTATTGCAAGGCGAAAGATATCCCGGGACGGCAGGCTTTCTTCAAACGGCAGCAGGGCATCTTCCACCACAGATACCAGTCCCCTGGCACCGGTGTTTTCTTTAAAAGCCCTTTGGGCAAGGATTTCCAGGGCTGGATCTTCAAAAACAATGTCAATGCCGTAGGCGGCAAAATCCAGGCGCTTGCTGAGAATGACCGGGTTGTTGGGCATCTTGAGAATGGTATACAGATCCGCTTCTTCCAGGGTGTTCAGGATACACCGCACCGGGACCCGGCCGATGAATTCAGACTCAAACCCGAACTTGACAAGATCTTCGGCACGCGTCTGCTGTAACAGTGTCTGGTCATTCCCCGGGGCTGTGACCCGGGATTGGAAGCCAATGGTCTGTTTTGTCAGCCGCTGGCGGATCAGGTCGGTGAGACCGGTAAAAGCCCCGCTGAGAATGAACAGGATATTGCCGGTGTTGACCTTCCGGCTGGCACGTTTTCCGGTTCGCTGGAACGCTTCCAGTTCCTGCATCATGGACACCGGGTCATGGGGGACTTTCAGGTCGACCTCGGTTTCTTCCATGGGTTTGAGCAGGGCCCTTTGCACACCGGTTCTGGAAACCTGGGCACCCATCACGTCAGGACTGGCGGCAATCTTGTCAATTTCATCCACATACACGATACCGCATTCTGCCAGCGCAATATCATCATCAGCCTCCTTGACCAGATCACGGATAAGGTCTTCCACATCCCCGCCAACATATCCGGTTTCCGAAAATTTGGTGGCATCCGCCTTGACAAAAGGCACCCCGATTTTTTTTGCAATGAGCCGTATCAGATAGGTTTTTCCGATCCCTGTAGGGCCCAGCATCAGGATGTTGGATTTGATGTTCCCGGTAATCTTCGCCCTTTTGTTTTCCCGGGTTTCCTCATGACGGATGCGGTTGAAATGGGTGCAGATTTTGGTGGCCAGAACAGATTTTGCCCTTTTTTGGCGCACCACATACTGGTCCAGATAGGCGATTAGTTCAGCCGGTTTGATGTTGAAATCTATCAACCCCTTTTTGTCTGTTTCAGGCGGTTTGCCGGAAACCGGTTTTTTTTGGGGTTGCATGGAGGGGGATATGATCCGGACACTGCCGCCGAATTTTTTGTTGAGAAATTCCCCCAGCTCTTTTTCAATTTTTTTGGGATCCTGGGCATGGATTGTGTTTTCAGGTTTCATAATTACCAATATAAGCTGATTTTGATAATATGCAAGACAGACACAAAGTTCTGACGGGTGGTTTTTTTCGATCTTGACTCCAGTTTCTTGACTCCAGTGTCTTGACAGGCACAAATCTATGATGATTTGTCTTTTTTTTCAAACATGCGGCAGGGTTCGCCCGAAGACTGAAATACAACCATGGAGGGCAGCTGCCGGGTTTTGAATCCCATGGCCCTGCAGCCATTGGGATGACTGGGATCCCAGGTCACATAAAAATATTTGCACCTGTAGCAGTTTCTGCGGAAATCTTCCGGCATGCCATACCTGAAAAAATAAAAAAGCCATGAACATTGCTGTCCATGGCTGTATATAGTAGTGGTGCCGAAGGGGAGATTTGAACTCCCACGGGTCTCCCCACACGCCCCTCAAGCGTGCGTGTCTACCTATTCCACCACTTCGGCAAACCTTTGTTTCCTTGTTACTCGGCAGCCTGGTCAGTTGACTGCTGCACAGGTGCCGGATTAGACGTAATAATGCTCTTTTCTGTCCTGTGCCCGGAAAAATACGCCAGGGTCAGCGAAGTGACCATGAATACAATGGCCACACCAGTGGTGATTTTGGTTAACAGCGTTGCCGGACCGGATGCCCCGAACAGGGTCTGGCTGCCGCCGCCGCCGATGGAAACCCCCATTTCCGCTCCCTTGCCGCTCTGGAGCAGCACAATCAGAATAAGCAGAATGCAGACGGTAACATGTAATGCAGTGATAAGTGTTGTCATAGTTCAGTTGTCAAATTTTATAATTTTGGTGAATGTGTCCGCATCCAGGCTTGCGCCGCCCACAAGGGCACCGTCAACATCCGGTATGCGCATCAGTTCGTTTATGTTTTCCGGTTTCACCGACCCGCCGTACAATATGCGGATGGCTTGGGCCAGGTCAAAGGAAAATAGTCTTTCCACAAGGGACCGCAAGTACTGGTGTACCTCTTCCACCTGTTCCACACTGGCGCTTTTGCCCGTGCCGATGGCCCACACCGGCTCATATGCCAGGACCAGGTCCTGTAATTGTTCCGGACCAAAGCCTTTTAACCCATCTGATACTTGCTTGTCAAGGGTTAAAAATGTTTCCCCCCGGTCCCGCTGGGATTCTGTTTCCCCGATACACAGAATGGGGGTAAGGCTGCCTGAAAGGGCTGCGTTGATTTTTCTGCACACCATTTCATCTGTTTCAAAAAAATACTGGCGCCGTTCAGAATGGCCGATGATCACAAATGCTGCACCTGCGGCAATGAGCATATCCGCTGATATTTCACCGGTATAGGCCCCTTGGGCTTCAAAATGCAGGTTCTGTGCCCCCACACGTACCGGGGTGTCTTTTACTGCGGCAGCCACAAGGGGCAGTGACACAAAAGCAGGGGCGATCATGATCTGGACGTCAGTGACATCCCTGCAGGATGCCGCTATCTGTGCAGCGGTGTCAACAGCCTCGGGGCCTGTTTTGAACATTTTCCAGTTGCCTGCGATCATGGGCATGCGTTTCATGGGCGCCTCCACCTTTTATGTTTACAAGGATTTACGTTTATAAAGATTTTCCGACCATCTGTGCCAGGTCAATCATCCGGTATGAGTACCCGGCCTCGTTGTCATACCAGGCATAGATTTTCACCATGCTGCCGTTAATTACATCGGTACACCCGGCATCCACAATGGAAGACAAGGCATTGGAATTGTAATCAATGGACACCAGGGGCAGGTCACTGTATCCCATGATGCCCTTCAGGCTCTGGCCGGCAGCTGTTTCAAGGGCCTGGTTCACTGTCTCTATGGTCAGGTCCTGTTTTTGGGTGAGCACCACCAGGTCCACCATGGACACATTAGGGGTCGGGACCCGCACGGACATGCCGTTGAGTTTGCCTTTGAGTTCAGGGAGCACAAGCGCCACCGCTTTGGCCGCTCCTGTGGTAGTGGGAATCATGGACAGGCCGGCGGCCCTTGACCGGCGCAGGTCTTTGTGGGGAAAATCCAGGAGCCGCTGGTCCCCGGTATAGGCATGGATGGTGGTCATCATACCGGATACGAATCCGAAATTTTCCAAAATCACCTTGGCCACCGGTGCCAGACAGTTGGTGGTGCAGGAGGCATTGGAAATGACATCGTGGGAACCAGGGTCATACATGTCATTGTTGACACCCATCACAATGGTGATGTCAGGGTCGCTGGCAGGGGCGGATATCAACACTTTTTTGGCCCCGGCCTCCAGGTGTTTGGATGCCCCTTCCCTGTCCCGGAAGATTCCGGTACATTCCATGACAATATCCACACCCAGATCTCCCCAGGGAATCCGGGCCGGATCTTTGGATGCGGTTACCGCTACCTTTTTGCCATCCACCTCTATGCTGTCGGAAAGTGCGGTAACCTTTTTGTTCAGCTGCCCGTGAACAGAATCATACGCCAGCAGGTGGGCTGCGGTGCGGGTGTCGGTAAGGTCGTTGATGGCAGCGATTTCCAGTTCCGGCTGGGTCATGGCAGCCCGGAATACCATTCTGCCGATGCGGCCGAATCCGTTTATACCAATTTTTATGGCCATGGTGTTTCTCCTGTGTAAAATAGTTTTGCCGTTTGAGATCGGTTTTTGGGTTAAAAATACAAGGGTCAGTCCCGACCGGTTCCCTTGAGAATACCGCTGGCAAGGGAGATACTCCGCTTGCCGTGTTCCACAAGGGTTGTGGTCAATTTTTCCATATCCATCTTTTGTCTGGCAGTGGCGGCTTTGAGGAGGATGGGCAGGTTGACCCCGGAAATAACCTCCACACTGCCTTCTTCCAGAAAGGAGTAGCTCAGATTGGAAGGGGTCCCCCCGAACATGTCTGTAAGAATAAGCACCCCGTTGTCTTCTTTGACTTTTGCAATGCCCTGTTTGATTTTTTTTCTCAAATGTTCCGGGTTCTGCTGGATATCAATGGAAATGGAGACGATCTTTTCCTGCTGTTCTCCCAATATGAAATCCACTGTTTCTATCAGGCTATCACCAAGGCTTGCGTGGGTAACTACAACGATTCCGATCATGTGTCTTTTATATCCCGGTCAAGGTCCCGGTGAATAAGACCGGGATTGCGTCCTTTCTGGTTAAGGTGTTCAAAGATACTGCGGGCGATGGCGACGCTTCTGTGACGTCCGCCGGTGCAGCCGACGGCAATGGTCAGGTATGCCTTATTTTCTCTTTTATACAATGGTATCAAATAGTCAAGCAGATTGATATATTTTTCCAGAAAAAGTTTGGCTTCCGGGTTTGACAGAACAAATGCTTTCACCGCATCTGATTCACCATCCTGTTTTTTGAGTGCCGGTACAAAATAGGGATTGGCAAGAAACCGCATGTCGATTACCAGATCCGCATCGTTGGGAATCCCGTATTTGTAACCGAATGACAATACATTGATTTTCATCAGGGCAAAATGTTCTTTGCCTTTGTGGATGAGGTCCAGAATTTTGGATTTCAGCTGGTGTACATTACAGGCACTGGTATCAATGATGTGGTGGGCGGTTGCTTTGACGGGCTGCATCAGCCTGATTTCCGAGTGGATGCTTTCCAGCAGGCTTTTTGTGCCGGTCACAGGGTGGTGCCGCCGGGTCTGGCTGAATCGTTTCACCAGGGTGTCCACATCTGCTTCCAGAAAGATGATTTCAGGGCATATGCCCAGTTCTTCTATGGCGGATATGCCGGCTGCATAATTGGTAACAAAGGTCTTGGAGCGCATGTCCATGACAAAGGCAATGCCTTTTATCTGCTGGCTTTCCTTGAATGGCAGTTCCAGAAATTTGGGTACGAGCTCCATGGGCATATTGTCCACGCAGTAAAAAGCGGCATCTTCAAAGGCCTGGATCGCGGTTGTTTTTCCGGAACCGGACAATCCGGTAATTATATAGACAGTTTCTTTTCCCATGCCATGCCTTTATCCGCTAAAAGTCCTCATCTTGTTCCAGGATCATATCATAGATATCGTCAAGGGTGTCTGCGGTTTTCAGTCCGTGCTTGAAATGGTCCATTTTCAAGAGTCTGGAAATCTGGGCCAGTACCTTGAGATGGCCCCCGGTGGAATTTTCCGGGGTCAGCAAAAGGAAAAAAATATGGACCGGTCTGCCGTCCAAAGAATCGTATGTCACTCCGGCCCGGCTGCGGCCGAATCCCAGAATGACATCTGTTACAGCAGCAAGTTTTCCGTGGGGAATGGCAATGCCCCCCCCGATACCGGTGCTGCCCAGAGATTCCCTTTCCATGAGCACGGCGGCAATATCTTCAGCCGGTGCGTTGGCAGTGACAGCCACAGCCCGGGACAATTCCTGGATAATCCCATGTTTGGTGGTTGAAACCAGATCGGGCACAATGGATTCTTTTTTGAGGATTTTGCTCAGATTCATTGGGTTCTGTCATCCCCGGGGCTGGATCAAACCCAGCTTGCCGTTATTGTGTTTGTAAAGGACATTCAACTGTTCTGTTCTGGCATTGTTGAAAACAAAAAATGCATCTTTTCCGGTGTTGAATGCAGCAACCGCATCTTCAATGTCCATGGGTTTGGTGTCAATGGTTTCCATGACAAGGTCATCAACCATCGGCTCTTCCCGGGTGCCTGCATCCCCGGTCAGGTTGAATTCCGCTGTGTTCAGGAGGCTTTTTTTCTTTTTTGACTTGTGGCGCTTGATTTTTTCCTTGTGTTTTTTGATCTGCCCCCGGATTTTGTCCACAAGCGCATCAATGGAAGAGTACATGCTTTCCGATTCCTCTTTGGCATGGATATTGATTTTGTCACAGGTCAGGGTGATTTCAGCAATATGGCGGATTTTTTCAACAGACAATACCACATAGGCTTCTGCAGGGCTGTCCAGCATTTTATCAAATTTATCCAGTTTCTTCCCAACGTAGGACTTGAGCGGTTCAGATGGATCAATTTTTTTAAATGTAACTGTGGTTTGCATAAAAAACCTCCCTACAGTTGTTTGCGTTTATTGGACGGCAGAATATTGAGCACCTTCCGGTATTTGGCCACGGTTCTTCGGGCGATCTGTATGTTGGATCCCTGAAGAATAGCGGCAATCCGGTCATCACTCAAAGGGGCGCCGGGGTCTTCATTCTCGATGAGCAGGCGTATTCTTTCTTTGACACTGGCAGAAGCCATGGAATCACCGCCTGTGCGTTCAATGGAGGAGTTGAAAAAATATTTGAGTTCAAACAAACCCTGGGGTGTATAGGCATATTTATTGGTGGTGACCCGGCTGATGGTGGATTCGTGCATCTGGATGTCTTCGGCAATATCCTTGAGGATCAGGGGGCGCAGATAGGCGATCCCTTTTTCAAAAAATTCATACTGAAATTTGATAATGCTTTCCATGACCAGGTAAATGGTTTTCTGTCGCTGGTGAATGCTCTTTATGAGCCAGGAGGCGGACTGCATTTTTTCATTGAGATAAATCTTTGCTTCCCGGGGCAATTTTTTGCCATCGGCAATGGCATTCTTGTAGAACCGGTTTATCCGCAGCTTGGGAAGCCCGTCATCATTCATGACAATCTTGAACCCGTCTTTGACCTTGTATACATAAATATCGGGAATGATATAGGTGGGTTCTTCATTGGAAAATTTTCTGCCCGGCTTGGGCTCCAGGTACTGGAGAATTTTTACGGCAGCCCGGACATCCTCCACAGAGATATGCAGGGCTTTGGCAATTTTTTTGCTGTTTCTGTTTTCCAGATTCTTTAAATGGTGTTTGATGATTTTGGTGAGCACGGGGTTCTCGATTCCCAGCTGCCTGATCTGTATGAGCAGGGTCTCACACAGGTCCCGGGCGCACACCCCCGGTGGATCCAGGGTTTGGAGTAAACCCAGCACCGTTTCCACCCGGTCGGGTGCCACCTGGGCTGTCTGGGCGATTTCGGTCACATCAGCACACAGATATCCGTCCTGGTTGAGGTTGTCGATGATCATGTGGCCGATTTTTTCCT
>DATFJY010000189.1:0-6697 GCA_035268905.1 Desulfotignum sp. | reverse complement strand
TCCTTTTTAAAGGTCTCCTGGACACCGTTCAGATCAACCGGCTTGGTTTTGAGTTCCTGGATGGCCTCGATCTGAGATCGGGCACCGGACAGGGTTACGGCAGCCGGTTCTGCAGAAGGTTCCAGCACAATATATCCCTGGGCAGGGGTGCCTGCGTAAGGCACCGTGACCGGAAAGGTGCGGGTGATGATATTTTCCAGGTGTACACTCAGAAAGGAGGGGGTGATCTCCAGGATGGTGATGCCCGGATCCACAGGTATACGGGTTTTGTCCACCGGCAGCACATAGTGCCCGGGTCCTATGGAATCGGAAGCACCAGCCGGATCGATATCCAGGTCCGTATACAGATCAGCCGGATACTGGATATGTTTTTCATTGATTTTTTCGATAGCCCCGGGGTGGGCGGAGATGCGGATTTCAATTTTATCGGTGCGGAACTGGGTGAGGACCATGCCGTCAGGTACATTGGAAAACGCCACCGGCAGCAGCAGATTTGTTTCCACCGGTTCTGTGGTGCACCCGGAAACAAAAAGAAACAGCAGCAGAAAAACGGAACAGGCGAATCTATGGTGTCGCAGGTCAGGCATTCCTTATGGCATCAAAGACCCGGGAAAAGGTAACCGCCCGGGCAACATCATGCACCCTGACAATATGGGCACCTTTTGACAGGCAGGCACCCACCGCAGCCAGGGTGCCGGTTTCAATTCTTTCCGGGTCTTTTTGGGTTTTTTTCGGGGTCTCCTTGTTCAGGGTATGGCGAATAAAGGATTTTCTGGACGGTCCCATTAAAACAGGAAATCCCAGATCCTGCAGTTTTTCCAGGCAGTTGATCAGCACCAGGTTGTGGTGGACGGTCTTGCCGAAACCGATGCCGGGATCCAGGATGATGTGCTGTTTCAGTATGCCTTTTGAAACCGCAAGTTCGGCCCTGGCGGCAAGGTAGTCGGTGATCTCCTGCATGAGATCATCATAATCCGGGTTCACCTGCATGGTTTCAGGGGTCCCTTTCATGTGCATGAGCACCACCGGCACCTGGTACCTGGCCGCCAGATCTGCCATGGCCGGGTCCTGTTCAAAGGCGGAAATATCATTGATCATGGCAGCCCCGGCATCCAGGGCCGCTTTCGCCACACCGGATTTCACGGTATCGATGGAGATGGGAATGGCAATTTTTTGGGTCAGGGCCTGAATAACCGGAATGACACGGTCCATTTCCTCCTGTTCCGATACAGGCTGTGAAAAGGGCCTGGTGGACTCTCCGCCGATATCCAGAATATGGGCCCCCTGGTCTGCCAGGCGGATGCCCTGGGCCACGGCGGTTTCATAGGTGTCAAACCGGCCCCCGTCGGAAAAGGAATCCGGTGTTACATTCAACACCCCCATGATACAGGCCCGGATACCCAAATCCAGGTGAAATCTGCCGAACTCCAGGTGAAACCCGTGCATTTTACGGCTCCCTGTCCGGATCAGGCTTTTTTCCCGGTGTATCATCCTCATCCTTGGGGGAATCATCTGATGCCTCTTCGGTTGTAGCTTTGGCAGACGCTTTTGGGGCAGCATCCGGTTCTTCCGGTTCCGGCGCCTGGGTATTGGCATTCTTTTGCGTGTCTGTTTTTTTGGAGGATTCTGGTTTTCCTGCTGCATCCGGGGTGGTGCGGACGTTTTTGCGACCGTAAAAATCATAATCAGGCCGCAGTTCCGCAATCAGATCATCCAGTTCAGGTCCCAGGACGGTTTCTTTTTCAATGAGCAGTTCGGTGAGCTTGTGGAGGATATCGATATTCTCGTCCAGAATTTTCCTGGCTTTTTTGTAGGCCCGGTCAACCAGTTTGGCAACCTCTGCATCGATCTGCTGGGCCGTGGCTTCGGAATAGCCTTTGGCCTGGGTCATTTCCCTGCCGATGAAAATGTTGTCATCATGGTCCTCATAGGACAGGGGTGCCAGGTTGTCGCTCATGCCGAAGCTCCGGATCATCCGGTTGGCCAGTTTGGTGGCCTGTTTTATATCGTTGGCAGCCCCGGTGCTCACGCGTTTGAATATGATCTCTTCCGCCACCCGGCCCCCAAAGGCGATTGCCAGTTCGTTTTCCAGCTGGTCCTTGTATTTGAAATCCCCTTCCTCCGGCAGGAACCAGGTAACCCCGGCAGCCCTTCCCCGGGGGATGATGGTGATTTTGTTGATGGCATCGGTGTTGGGAAGAAACCGGGCCACCAGGGCATGCCCCCCTTCGTGGTAGGCGGTTGTCTTTTTTTCCTCTTCCTTGATCACCTTGGATTTTCTTTCAAGCCCCATGTACACCTTGTCCTTGGCATCTTCAAAATCCTTCATGGCCAGTTTTTGGTGGTCCCTTTTGGCCGCCAGCAAAGCCGCTTCGTTGACCAGGTTTTCCAGGTCTGCGCCGGAAAATCCCGGCGTGCCCCTGGCCAAAATTACCGGGTCCACATCACTGCCCAGGGGGGTTTTTTTCATGTGCACCCGCAGGATACCTTCACGGCCGCTGATATCCGGCATGTCCACCACCACCTGGCGGTCGAATCTGCCCGGTCTGAGCAGGGCCGGGTCCAGCACATCGGCCCGGTTGGTGGCAGCCATGAGAATGACCCCTTCATTGGCTTCAAATCCGTCCATTTCCACCAAAAGCTGGTTCAGGGTCTGCTCCCGTTCATCATGTCCCCCGCCCAGTCCGGCGCCTCTCTGGCGGCCGACAGCATCGATTTCATCAATGAATATGATACAGGGGGCATTTTTCTTGCCCTGGGCAAACAGGTCCCTGACCCGGGACGCACCCACCCCCACGAACATCTCCACAAAATCGGAACCGGAAATGGTGAAAAACGGGACCCCGGCTTCACCGGCCACGGCCCGGGACAAAAGGGTCTTGCCGGTGCCGGGATTGCCTACCAGCAGGACCCCCTTGGGAATACGGCCCCCCAGGCGGGTATATTTGTCGGGGTTTTTCAGAAAATCCACCACCTCGGTGAGTTCTTCCTTGGCTTCGTTGATGCCTTCCACATTGTCAAAGGTGACCTTTTCCTTTTGGTCATCCAGGAGTCTGGCCCGGCTTTTGCCGAAGGACATGGCTTTGCCGCCGCCGGCACCCCCCTGCATCTGGCGCATGAAAAAAATCCACACCCCGATGAGCACGATCATGGGGAGCCAGGACACCACGATGGACATGAGCCAGGAGGATTCTGCCGGGGGTTTGGCCTTGATGTCCACCCCGTTGGCCCGCAGAAGCGGGATCAGCTCCGCGTCATTGGGGGCGAAACTTTTATATCTGGTACCGTTGATGTCGGTAAAATACAGGTCCTGTCCCTGGATCACCACATCCTGTACCCGGTCTTTTTCCACCATGGACAAAAATTCCGAATACCCGATATCTGTCTGATTTGCCTGCTGCTGTTGGTTGAAAATATTATACAGCATGACCATCATCAGGACGATCACCAGCCACAGGGAAATGTTTTTATAAAACTGATTCAATGTTCATCCTCTCTTTTTATCTAAAATAATACACCCAAACTTACGTATATATAACCATAATTGGCGAATATACAAGAAAAAGTTTTACGGTTTTGCAGGCTCAGGTTTCCGGGGGCCGTTGTCCGGTCTGTTTCTGCATCCTGCCCAGCTGCCGCAGGGGAATGGCCTCCTTTTTGAAACAGACCTGGTGACGGGATTTGTATACCCGTATCCTTCCGGGCAGATCCAGGTGCCTGCCCGGTTCAGCCCGGGTGAGCAGGTGTTGGATGGCCCGGATATGGCCATGGGTGATCTGTCTGAGGTTTGATTTCACTTTCTGGATACTGTATCGCAGCACCCGGGGAACCAGGGCCGGGTGCAGGCCGGCAATCGCCTGGATGGACAAAAAAACGGCATCTGCCTTTTTTTTTATCAAGCAGGCTTCATATGCCCGGGCTGCATGGTCATCCAGAAACCGGTTTTCCTCATACAGCATGCTGCTGAGCCGGTGAAGGCCCTGTTTTACAGCGGGATTGTAGTCTTTTTCCAGCAGCGGAATCAAATGGTTGCGGATGCGGTTGCGCAGATAGGCAGGATCCTGGTTGGAATCATCCAGCACATATGCCTGTCCCAGGTCATCCAGAAAAGCAAGGATGTCGCTGCGGGAGCGGTCGATGAGGGGGCGGATAAAGCGGTTTTCCCGTATGGGCGGAATACCTGCCAGACCTCTAAGCCCGCTGCCCCGGAGCAGTCCCATGAGCACCTGCTCTGCATTGTCGTCTTTTGAATGACCGGTGGCGATACGGGAGAATCCGTGTGTGCCGGCAACCCGGGTGAAAAATGCATACCGGGCATTTCTGCCGGCTTCCTCCACCGAGGTGCCGGTCTGGTCTGCCAGGGCTGATACATCAATGTGTTCCCCAAAAAAGGGCAGATGAAATTCTGCGGCAAATTTTCGGGTAAATGCCTGGTCCTGGTCTGCATCAGCTCCCCGGAGCCCGTGGTTGAGGTGGGCCAGACCCAGGCGCAGGCCCCGGTCCGATGCCAGGCATATCAGGACCCGTGCCAGGGCAATGGAATCCGGGCCCCCGGAAATCCCGATCAGCACCGCCTCATTGTTGCTGACCATGGCATGTTCCTGAAGGGTCTGGTTCACATCCCGGCAAAACACCTTCCATATGGGGCGTAACTGGGCCATGGTGTTGAAAAAGCCTCCTCAGCAGGCAAACAGGGGCAGGTCGATCTCCGGGAGCAACCCGGTTTTTCCGGCATAGGAAAAAAACGCCGTGACCGCCTGCTCACCCGATTCCCCCAGATCTTTTGAAAAATCATTCACATACAGATCGATGTGCCGGCGGATCACTGCCGGGTCCATCTCCTGGGCATGCCGGGCGATATACGCCGCACCCATGTCAGGGTGGGCAAAGGCATGTTCAATACCGGTCCGGATAAGGGACTGGATGTCGCAGGCAATGCCCTGGTCGATCTCCCGGCGGATGGCAATGCACCCCAAAGGAATGGGCAGTTCTGTTTTGGTTTCCCACCACTGGCCCAGGTCGGCTGTCATCTCCAGCCCCAGGGACTGGTATACAAAGCGGCCCTCATGGATAATGATGCCAAAGTCTGCTGTCTTGTCCAGTACCGCCGGCATGATTTTTTCAAAGGGCATGGCCAGGAGCGTGACATCAATGTCCGGATACTGGTCCGCCATGAAAAAACGGAACAGATGGCAGGCTGTGGTTCCCATGCCCGGGACCGCCACTGTCTGCCGGGTGTTTTGTGCACCTGCCAGACCTGTGCCGGGCCGTGACACCACCAGGGGACCGCATCCTTTGCCCAGGGCTGCGCCGCACCGCAACAGTGCATACCGGTCCAGCAGGCTGCCCAGGGCGGCAAAGGAGAGTTTGGTGACATCATGGGTGAGCTGCACCGCCTGCTGGTTCAAAGCTTCCACATCGTCAACCGCAATCTCGAAAGTGAATCCCTTGAGATCGATCAGTTTTTGGGCAATGGCCTTGAAAATAAAGGTGTCGTTGGGGCAACTGGAATAGGCCAGTGTAATGGGGGAGATAGGCATGGCCGTTGCCTTCACAGGTGCAGCATCTGCGGGACAGGCTGGTCAAATGTCAGCCCTTCCCGGATCAAAGCAAGGAGTCCGGATTTTTCTTCCGGAAACTGGTATCCCTCGTAATCATGGGTGAGCAGCAGGCCGCCTCCGGGACGCTGCCAGTGGTTCATGGCATGGTCAAAACAGACCTTTCCGGTCACTTCAAGGTCCTGGACCATGACCAGCAGCTCTTCCAGCTGCTCTGCCGGAGACAGCAGGGTGATCTCCCCAGCCTTGACCTGCTGGTGCAGCGGGGTGCCGGGAATGGGACGGAAAGGCCGGGACCGGATATAATGGGGGTTGATGGCATTCAAAACCCGGGCCGTATTTTTCGCATGGTCATGGGATTTTTCCTTTCCCCCCAGGCCGGGCATCCAGTATTCAGATACCTGGAATCCCGCTGCCACCGCTTTTTTGCCGGCCTTGATCTGGCCCTCTGCAGTGACCCCTTTTTTGATGGCTTTCAACAGGTCGTCATCTCCGGTTTCCAGGCCAAGGTGGAGTCGGTCCAGGCCGGCTTTGCAGATGGCCTCCAGGTCTTTGGCCGGTTTCTGGGCCAGGGTCCTGGCCCTGGCATAGGTGGTAATGCGTGCAATACTGGGAAAGGTTGATTTCAGGTGTTCCAACGCTTTTACCAGATCCGGGGTTTTCATGATCAGGCTGTTGGCATCCTGGATAAAGGCGGTTCTGCCCCCTGCCATGAGCCAGTGTATCAGCATGGCAGCCCCCGGATGATGCTCCAGTTCAGGGGTTTTTTCCAGCATCGCCATTACCCCTTCCCGCGTGATGCCGTCAGCAGATTTCTGGGTGCCTGACAAGGCTTTTATATCTGATGCCAGGGCGGCCATGGCATCAATATCCGCCATGATTTCCGACACGGGCCGGGGTTCGAATTTTTCTGTTTTGTACATGCTGCAGAAAGTGCAGTGGTTCCAGGGGCAGTTCCGGGTGAACCGCACCAGCAGGGATGCACTGCCCCCTTCACTGGGGGGCCGGTATACACCGGTTTCAAACCGGTATCTGTCAATGGTCATGAGGATCTCCATATAATTTCAAAATTCATATCAGTTACAATAATGCATTTTGATACCTAATGCAATACACCTGCATGGCAGTGCCACAGTGGG
>DATFJY010000188.1:0-3924 GCA_035268905.1 Desulfotignum sp. | reverse complement strand
AACTATTTGTATTCTTTATGATATCGGCAGTTCTCGTAAATTATCAATCATATGATGAATCTCCCAAATTGTTAAAGCTTTTTAAAGTATATCATATTTGAAAACGCACGAATTCAAAAACATTTAATATGTACAAAAATGCCGGATCCTCATCACCCGCCCCGTCTGTTTTCCTCAAACATCTCCACGGGCATGGGACAACTCAGCTGCCATACCATCTGGATGGGCCTTTCTTTTTGATGGCTCACATGTCTGGCCGATCCTAAAAACACAAACGGCACCGTGCACTGGTTGTGTATTTTCTTCGGCCGGGCAAACACCAGGATGGAATACCCCCGGGTCTGGTGATGCACCAGATTCTGGCCGGTGGGCGACTCCAGGGCCGTATTGGACTGGGACTCCCAGTGCAGCAGGGACCGGCTGATGGGATAATCCGCATACATGGTGGTGGGGGAAAACTCTTTTTCGGTTTTCTGGAAGGTGATCAGCAGGGCATAGGCCTTGATATCCTTGAAATGCAGCACACCGGTCCCCCGCTGTCCGGCGGATGCCAGGGTGGCCCGGTCAAAGGCGGCCAGGATATCGGTGGCGCTGAATTGGGCGTGCAGCTCCAGGGAACAGGGAAACGGCAGGTCCGGCACGACGCCTGCAAACGGGGAGACGTCCCTGGCCCAGGCCAGGATTTCCTCCATATCCCGGAGAATGGACGGATTCTGTGTCAGGCGGTGAAACGCATCCGACAGATCAGCAATTCCAAACCGATCTGCTTTGTCGCCCCACAGCCGGTAATAGATCGCATTGGCTTGATTTCCTGCCAGATCCAGGGCACCGGGCACATCTTTGGAAGCCAGCCGGGAAATGATCTGCCCCAGCCGCCCGATCTCCCCAGGCCCGGAAACCGATGCCGCCCTTACCACGGATCGTTTCAGCCAGGCCAGATCCGGATCAGACGGGACCGGTGCCAGCTGTGCCCTGGCTTTCCATCCGGTCCACGTGTCCGACACCAGCAGCCGCTCCGGTTCATATTCATGGTACTGGATAAACCTGCCAAAGGTCAGCTCCTGGCCGGTTTCCGAAGTAAAGGTCTGGAGACGTTCCGGCACCTGGGCCGCCAGGTTTTTCAGGTTGGCTCTGATGTTTTCCAGGACATACCCTTTGGATATCCGGTCAAACTGAATGGCGCACCCGGCCGGCAGATGCGGGAAATTGTTCGCCACTTCCCGGTCAATGCCGTACCGGTGCCGGGGCAGCAGGGCTTTCAGCCGGAGGTCCATGCGGTATTTCCTGTGCACCTGTCCCACAAAATCCAGCACGGTCAGACACTCTTTTTCCGGGGCATGGCGCAGCCCCCGGCCCAGCTGCTGGAGAAACACGGTCAGGCTCCGGGTGGGCCGCAGAAACAGCACCATGTTGATCTCCGGCACATCCACGCCTTCGCTGAACTTGTCCACGGTGAACAAAAACGCCAGCCGCCCGGATCTCAGCTCCGCCAGCAGGGAATCGCACCGGTCTCCCTCCACATCCGACACATACGCGGCCGAGGCAATGCCGTGCCGCTTGAACGCGTCCGCCATGAACCGGGCGTGCTTTATGGTGACACAGAACCCGACCCCCTTGATCGTTTCCCTTGCAGGTTCATACCGGTCCAAGGCATTTACAATTGTATCCACACGCAACTTTGCCAGGATATCATCGCCCGTGTACACCTTTTCCAGGGCCCGGTCATCATACCGCCCGTTTCGCCAGAAATGATCCCTGCTGATATCTACGGGGTCCGCTACCCCGAAATAATGAAACGGGCACAGCAGTTTTTCTTCCAGCGCTTCAGGCAGCCGGATCTCTGCGGCAAACCGATTATAAAAATCCGCAGCCACATTGCCCCCGTCCATCCGTTCCGGAGTGGCGGTCAGACCCAGCAGGATCTTCGGCTTAAAATGATCAAACAGGGGGCGATAGCTGGCAGCCGTGCCATGGTGGGCTTCATCCACCACAATGTAATCGTAAAATGACGATCCCACCTGGTTCCAAAGCTGCCGGGACGTCATCATCTGGATGGAGCAGAACAGATGCTCCATGCGCACCGCCTCATGGGAACCGGCCAGCATCTCCCCGAAGTTGGCATCCCTGAGCACCTGGCGGAAGGTGAACAATGCCTGTTCCAGGATCTCCTGGCGATGGGCGATGAATAGCAGACGTGCCTGGCCCTTGTTGTCCCGGAGAAATCGCTCATAGTCAAATGCGGCAATCACGGTTTTTCCCGTGCCCGTGGCGGCAATCACCAGGTTCTTAAAATAGTCGCGGGACGTCCGCTCCAGGGTCAATTTCTCAAGAATGCGTTCCTGGAAGGGATGGGGCTGCAGGTCAAAAAACACGCCTGGACCCGCAGCATCCGGTTTCCGGGCCCGGGCGATGGCCTGCCGGAAAGGCATTGGATCATCCGCATCATAGGGCAGAAACTCCCGGCTGTGCCAATAGGTCTCAAATTCAGCGGAAAACTTATCCAGTATATGTCCCAGGTCCTGGGAGGTCACCTTGAGGTTCCATTCCAGCCCGCTGGTCATGGCCGCATGGGACATATTGGCCGATCCAATATAGGCTGTGGAAAACCCGGACTTCCGCCGGAAATGCCAGGCCTTGGCATGGAGCCGGGTCCGCCGGCTGTCATAGGAGATCCGGATCCGGGCATTGGGCAGTTCCCTGGCCAGCCACTCGATGGCCGGCACATCCGATGCCCCCATATACGAGGTGGTGATCAACCGCACCGGCACCCGTCGTTCCTTTAAATCCTCAAACCCGGGCATCAACAGCCGCAACCCCGACCATTTGATAAACGATACCAGGATATCCACGGTATCGGCAGACCGCATCTCTTCCAGCAGCTCATGGACCAGCTGGGGTTCCTTGGGGGATCCGGTAAAAAGGCTGCTCTCAACCATGGAGGTCCGGGGCCGGGGAATGCCGGAACCGGCATAATGAGGCGGAGAGATCTCCAGGAGCACCGGTTTTGGGTCAGGGACCAGTTTTCGGTTTTCAAGATGGGATTTCCGGGGAGTGCCGGGCGTTCCTGCCAGCAGATCGATGATCCGGTTGCACAGAATCCGGCGCCGTTCCGGGTCCGACTCTTCCAACAGGGCCTGCTTGAGCACCTGAGACACAAATGCCGCATACCGGGACGGCTGTTCCTCAGCTTCCAGCTTTCCAAACAAGGCTCGCAGTTCGGGATACCGGGCCAGAAGCTCCATCAGGTCCTGATCCAGCAACCTGTCATAAATACCGGGACTGGGCCGGAAAGTCATGGGGTTTCCTGTCCGGTGAACTGTAAATAGGCTTCCAGGACCGGTCGGTCAGCTTCGGCCCAGTCAAGGGATGCCAGATCCTCTCTGGGCAGCCAGATCACGGCAACATGCTCCCGCAGAACAATGGTGCTGGAAATAATACTGCACACAAAGGGATACAGGGTGATGGTAAACTCCGGATATTCATGGATCACTTCAGCCAGGGCATGGTGCACGGCAATCTTGATGGCCAGTTCCTCGGCAATTTCCCGGCAAAGGCAGTTTTCAGGGGTTTCGCCGGGCTTAATTTTACCGCCGGGAAACTCCCATTTCAAAGGCATGGCCATGGTACGGCTCCGCTGGGCTGCCAATACACAGCTGTCCTGTTCTATGATGGCACAGGTGACGTGGAGGTGGTTTTTGCTCATGTCAAATTTTTATAACCATAAAAATCTGCGGCTTGTTCGTCAGCATTTTTTTGTTAGTATTCGGTATTCCTATTGTGACTCCCCTAAGTTTGGAATAAAGGTGGACTCATTCAGAGATACTCGGAGCTATCTTCAATCTTCTGAATTGGTTTTGCTAATGTCGCAAGTTTTGTCATAAGTTTGTCACAAGTTTTTGTCATAAGATGTCGCAAGTTCATACC
>DATFJY010000187.1:0-3338 GCA_035268905.1 Desulfotignum sp. | reverse complement strand
TGATCCCTTGATCACTTAAGCGTATTCCTGCGTTAAACACAGGTAAGTATCCCGGCAGTACCGGAAACTCACCTGAAAGCCCTTACGGCAACATAAGAAAGCTTTGCCCATGTACGGCTGGACCGGAAAGATTGCCCGCATTGACCTGACCCGGCAGAAAATTGACGTCCAGCCCCTGTCCCCTGACACCTGTGCCCGGTATCTGGGGGGCAGGGGCATGGGCGGTCTGTTTCTGCAGCCGGCCGCCACCCTGGACTGGGACCACCCGGACGTACCTTTGTGCCTGTTCACAGGCCCCCTCACCGCCACTGCCGCCCCCACGTCAGGGCGATGCCACATGGTGTCTGTATCCCCTTTGACCGGACTCATGGCAGATGCCTCCCTGGGCGGAAAAATCGGGGTGCAGCTCAAACGGGCCGGATGGGACGGCATTGTCATCACCGGCAAAAGTAACGAACCTGTGGGCATTGACATCAAAGACAACCATATCACCCTGGTTTCGGCCAAAAACCTGTGGGGAATGACCACTGATGCCGTGCACCAGTACCTGAACCCGAAAAAGGCGGCCCTTGCCTGCATCGGGCCGGCAGGAGAAAACAGGGTCGGGTTTGCCGCGGTCATAACAGACCGGCACCATGCTGCCGGCCGCACCGGTCTGGGGATGTGCCTGGGTGCAAAAAACCTCAAATACATGCTGGTGTCAGGCACCGGCCGCACCCGGGTAAAACATCCTGAACAGCTGAAAACAGCCAGACAGGACATCTGCAGACTGACTGCAGCCTCCCCTGCCCTCATGGGCAGATACGGATTTTCCCGCATGGGCACCGGTGCCATGTATGATCTGATGGACAACCGGCACATGATGCCCACAGACAATTTTGCCGCCACCTGGTTTGGTGCTGCAAAAGACCTCAATGCCGCAGCCTATGCCAGGGCCTATTCCCCGAAAAACCACGGATGCAAAGGATGCCACATTCTGTGCAAAAAAATCGGCACCCGTACCCCTGCCCCGGCTACCCCCGCTGCCGGCACTGCCCTGCCGGAATTTGAAACCATGTCCCATTTTACCGCCCTTGTGGGATTGGAAGATATCCAACTGGTCACTGCAGCCAACCAGCGCTGCAACCGCCTTGGCATGGACACCATTTCCGCTGCCGTGACCCTGGCCTGTTTTCGGGAGATCACCCAAAAAGATTTTACCCCTGCCTCTTTACTGGCACTGCTGGATGACATCGCCCTGGACCGGGGAGAGGGGAAAGCCTTGAAAAAAGGGGCTGCCGCCTATGCCCGGTCCATGGGGCAGCCGGATGCCGCCATGGCGGTCAAGGGCCTGGAGCTGCCGGCCTATGACCCAAGGGGTGCATACGGCATGGCCCTGGGGTTTGCCATGTCCACCAGGGGGGGGTGTCACCTGCGGGCCTATCCCATCTCCCATGAGATTTTGCGAAAACCGGTGGCCACGGACCGGTTTTCCTTCAGCGGCAAAGCCAGAATCATCAAAATCGCAGAAGACCTCAATGCGGTGGTGGATTCGCTGATTGCCTGCAAATTCACTTTTTTTGCCGCCGGCCTTGAAGAATATGCCAAAGCGTTCTCTGCTGTGACCGGCCAGGATGTCACTGCCCAGGACCTGCTGGCCGCAGGGGAAAGAATATATTACAATGAACGGATCTTCAACAGCTGCAGGGGATTTGATGCACGGCAGGATGACCTGCCTGCCCGGTTTTTCACCCGGCCCGGCACCGGCGCAAGCCAGATACGCGTACCGCCCATTGACCGGGCCGCTTTCTTACAGGCAAAGGCTGCCTACTACAGCGTGCGGGGTCTGACCCCCAAGGGTCTTCCCACACGGACAAAAGCAGAACAGCTGGGGATTTCGTGGAAAACCTGATAAAAAAATATGCCGGAAAACTGGTGGCAGCCGGCCTTGCCGCACCTTCGGGTCCGGATGCCCCCCTGGTGGGCGGGCTGGACCAGACCATGGTGTGGAATACCACGGCCCCGGAAATCCCGCTGCTGGAAAACATTTTCCAGCACCTGAACATCAATTCTCTGGTATTTTTGCGGCCCACATTTCCCTATGACCGGATCATCCGCTTTCTGGCCGGTCGTGCCCTGACGGATGGGGGCAGTATTCTGCCCCAGGACTGTGAAACCCGTACCTTTCTGCATGACCTGCCCGTAGTGGACCAGTTTGATCTGCACGCCATTGTAAAAACCCTGAAACACAGAAAAACCGTTATTGTTCAGGAAAACGACCCGAAGACCGGATTTTTCGGACCGGCTGTGATTGCACCGGGAACGGTCAGCCCGGAACAGGGATTTGTGCATATCAGTTCGGTATGCTTTGCCTGTTTTGTGGCTTTTTTCACCAATTACCTGGCCGGCCTGAAATCCGGTCTTCAGGATCCGGAAATGGACCAGGTTTTTGACCAGGTACTGCCTTTTTTGCAAAACAAAGCACCCGCCTGCCCTGATCTGATGCACGGCCCGTTTTCCAGGGAGCAGGATGTGTATGCAGCCATGGTCCAGACAGGCAGGAAAATCGTTGCACACGGCCTTGTGGATTCCTATTTCGGCAACATATCCTGCTGCTGGAACAACACCCTGTATATCAGCCAGACCGGGGCCTGCCTGGATGAACTAACCGGGTGTATCGATCCGGTCCCCCTGGACGGCTCCTCAACTGCGGGCATCACTGCCTCCAGTGAACTGACCGCCCATTTGGAAACCATAGCCCGCACCGGGTGCCAGACCATTCTCCACGGGCATCCCCGGTTTTGCGTGATTGCCTCCATGGACTGTGATCCCGCCCAAAAGGCTGTATGTGCTTTTGCGGACAGATGCCATACCCACTGCCCCATCACCCGGCATATTGATTCCGTGCCCATCGTGCCCGGAGAGGTAGGTTCCGGTCCCTTTGGACTGTGCAACACCCTGCCTGCAGCATGTGACACCTCCGACAGTGTGATTGTATACGGCCACGGCCTGTTTGTTACGGGGAAAACCGATTTCACCCAGGCCTTTTCCACCCTGACGGCCGTTGAACATCTGTGCAAAAATCGCTATCTGGAACAGGTCCAACGCCTGAAACAAACCTGAGGCGCCTTGGTGTTATCCTGTGCCCACTGGATATTTGCTATATGCTTCCCGGCGTTTCGACCGTTTTCTCAGCAGCACTCTGTCTTCGAATCCGCCCCTGGTGGAGTCCTGTGCCCGGCCCGAGATCCTGCGTGGGCCGGGTTCCAAGTGAATGCTAAAATAGGGCGGTCCATTCTCTGACGGTATGCATCCCGGCACATTTTACCAGGCCCACTCCGGCTCTGACGGTCCGTTCA
>DATFJY010000186.1:0-6646 GCA_035268905.1 Desulfotignum sp. | reverse complement strand
CAGCACCAGGTGTTTGTCTTTTTTTCCGCGTTTTTTCATTACCGCGGATCTGGATTTTTTGTTTGTCATGGTATCATTACAGCAATATTATGTAGTGAGAAAAAATGTTGCATGCTTGTTATCAGATTGCCCTCCGTTAAGCAATAAATTAAACCAAAATCTGAATATTTGCTATAGCAGCGTGCGTTTTTATGGTGAACCCCTGGTGGTGTCCTGTGAACGGACCGTCAGATCCGAAGGGGGCCTGTTACCATATGCCGGGATGGGCTTCAATCAGAGGGCGGGTTGCCGCTCTGCATTGTTCTCATGCAAACAGGCCCCCGTAGATCTCGGGCCGGGCACAGGACACCACCAGGGGCGGGGCCTGGGAAAGTGTGCTGCACAGAGCGATCAAAAAACGGACATAACTTATGGCAAATATCCAGACCAAAATTATACCGCTTTTGCCTGAGAACATCAATATGGCTTTGCATTGATATGATTTATGGAAAACCACGAAGGGAAAGAAGGGCACGAAGAAGCCCTTCCTTGTTGTCTTTTCCTTTCATGGCTCAATAATATGACGGCCATGATGGCCAAAAATAGATGGACTGACGGTTAGAATGAATTCATCGGGAGCGTTTTTGTTTATAAATTGACTTTTTAAGGGAGTTTGGGTAAACATAGAGGGCTCAGGGATTAATTGACAAAAGGAATACAAAAGAGTTGCCATGATCCAGCTTGATTTTGAAAAGACCGGGGGATTGATTCCCGCCATTGCCCAGGATGCACAAACCGGTGAAGTGTTGATGCTTGCCTATATGAATCAGCAGGCCTTTGAAAAAACCATGCAGACCGGCAAAGCCACCTATTTCAGCCGTTCCCGCAACATGTTGTGGACAAAAGGGGAAACCTCGGGCCATGTGCAGCATGTCAAAAAAATTCTTGTGGACTGCGACCTGGATACCGTGGTGCTCCAGGTGGAGCAGGCAGGTGGAGCCGCCTGTCACAAGGGGTATAAAAGCTGTTTTTTCAGGGCGGTGCAGGGCAAAGAACTGACAACAATAAGCCAAAGGGTGTTTGATCCCGAAAAGGTATACACATAATGCAGAAAATACTCAAACTGGGCATTCCCAAAGGAAGCCTGCAGCATGCCACCATCGATCTGTTCAGACGATCAGGATGGAAAATCAATGTGGAGGGCAGAAGTTATTTTCCCGATATTGATGATGAAACCATTGAATGCGCTCTGTGCCGGGCCCAGGAAATGTCCATTAACGTGGAAAGCGGGGTTATCGATGCCGGTCTCACCGGACGTGACTGGGTGGCGGAACATGAATCCGACGTACAGGTGGTGGCAGACCTTGTCTATTCCAAGGTCAGCACCCGCCCGGCCCGGTGGGTGGTGGCCGTGGCCAGTGATTCTGCCATCAACGACCTTGCGGATCTGGAAGGCTTGACCATTTCCACGGAGCTGGTCAAATTCACCAAACGGTTTTTCAAAGAACGCAATATCAATGTGACGGTGAAATTTTCCTGGGGGGCCACGGAAGCCAAAATCGTATCCGGCCTTGCAGACGCCATTGTGGAGATTACGGAAACGGAAAGCACGATCCGGGCCCACAACCTGCGGGTGATCCACGAGGTGATGGAAACCAATACCCAGCTCATTGCCAATAAAACCGCCTGGCAGGATCCCCGGAAAAGAGAAAAAATCCGGCAGATCACCCAGCTGCTCCAGGGGGCCCTGGTGGCAGACCAGATGGTGGGCATTAAAATGAATGTGCCGGAAAACAAGATACCAAAGATTGTCTCCCTTTTGCCCAGCCTCAATGCCCCGACGGTTGCCGGATTGTACCAGTCTGACTGGTATTCGGTGGAGAGCATTATCAACACAAAGTATGTCCGGGACCTGATTCCCCAACTGCTCAATGAAGGGGCGGAAGGTATTATCGAGTATCCCCTGAACAAGGTGCTGTAAAAATGAAACCTGCCAGACGCTGTGACAATATCACCCCTTTTATCGTGATGGATGTGCTGGAAAAAATCCACCAGATGGAAGCTGCCGGCATCGACGTGATACATATGGAGATCGGTGAGCCAGATTTTGATGTGCCGGAGTGTGTCAACCAGGCCACCCGGGATGCCCTGAACTGCAACGCCACCTGTTATACCCACAGCCTCGGGGATATCCGGCTGCGCCAGGCCATTGCCCGGTACCATGCTGATACATACGGCACCACAGTTGATCCCGGACAGATCCTGGTGACCTCCGGTACTTCCCCTGCCATGCTGCTGCTGTTCTCGGTTCTGGTAAACCCGGGGGATGAGGTGATCATTTCCGACCCCCACTATGCCTGCTATGCCAATTTTGTTCATTATGTCCAGGGGGTGCCGGTCACGGTGCCCGTGTTTGAAGAACAAGGCTTTGTTTTTACCCCGGATGCCATAGCGGCGAAGATCACACCGAAAACCAGGGCCATTCTTATCAATTCGCCGTCCAATCCCACGGGAAATGTGATTCCAGAGGACCGGATGCAGGAAATCGTGGCACTGGCTGAAAAGCATGACCTGTATATCATCTCCGATGAGATCTACCATGGCCTGGTTTATGAAGGTACAGAACATTCTATTCTGGAATTTACTTCCAAAGCCTTTGTGCTCAACGGGTTTTCCAAGCTCTTTGCCATGACCGGTCTGCGCCTGGGCTATCTGGTCGCTCCCTTTGCCTTTGTCAGGCCCCTGCAGGTTCTGCAGCAGAATTTTTTCATCTGTGCCAATTCCGTTGCCCAGGTGGCCGGAACCGCGGCACTCCAGCATGCCGGCAAAGAAACGCAGCATATGCGGAAGGTGTATAACAAGCGCCGGCTGTATATGATACAACGGTTGCAAAAGATGGGCCTGGGGATTACCGTGCCGCCCACAGGGGCTTTTTACGTGTTTGCCAATGTGAAGCATATGTCCACAGATTCCTATGCCCTGGCCTTTGATATTCTGGAAAAAGCCCATATCGGGGTAACACCGGGTATCGATTTCGGTGACAATGGAGAAGGATATCTGCGGTTTTCCTATGCCAACTCATTGGAAAACCTGACCCGGGGCCTGGACCGCATGGAAAATTATATAAAGACAAGGCCATGAAGATCCGGGATGTGCAGTTTGTGAAAAGCGCGGTGAAACCGGACCAGTATCCGGATTACGATGCTGCTGAAATTGCCTTTGCCGGCCGGTCCAATGTGGGAAAAAGTTCATTGATCAACACATTGATCCAGCGAAAGGACATGGTAAAAACCAGTTCCAGGCCCGGGTGCACCCAGCTCATCAATTTTTTTCTGGTCAATGAGATCCTGTCGCTGGTGGACCTGCCCGGCTACGGGTATGCCAAGGTATCCAAAAAGATCCGGGCCACATGGCAGCCCATGGTGGAAACCTATCTGTCAGCCAGGGCCAACCTTCTGGGCCTGGTGCTCATTATCGATATCCGCAGAGATCCGGGGCAGGAAGAATCTGATCTGGCAGACTGGCTGGAAACCCGGGGGATACCTTATCTGGTGGTGCTGACCAAGGCGGACAAATTGTCCAAAACACAGCAGCAAAAGCGGTGTGCCGCCATTTCTTCCCGGCTGCACCGGGACAAAGACACGGTGATTGTGTTTTCAGCCAAAACCCGGCTGGGGCGGGAAACCGTACTCGCTGAAATTGACAGCCTGATAAACTGGTACGACCAGCAGGGATGACCATGAAACCAGCAGAAATGCCCATGGAAAAAGATATGCGATCCGGGTTTGTGGCCATCATCGGCCCGCCCAATGCCGGCAAGTCAACCCTGTTGAACCAGGTGCTGGGCCAGAAAATTTCCATCACTTCCAAAAAACCCCAGACCACCCGGGACCGTATTCTGGGCATTGTGAACCGGCCAGGCGCCCAGATCATTTTTGTGGATACCCCCGGGATACACAAAAGCACCAGTCTGCTCAACAAGCGGATAGTGGACCAGGCCCTGCAGGCAACGGCAGATGTGGACCTGATCCTGTTTATGGTGGACGCGGTTTCCCGCAATTTTTCAGCAGAAAAGCAGATCATTGCACAACTGCACAAGGCAAAAAAGCCGGTTATCCTGGCATTGAACAAGGTGGATGCCGCGAAAAAAGCGGATCTTTTCACACTTGTGGAAACATTTGCCCCTGCATATGATTTCACGGCGATAATACCCATATCCGCCCGGCAGAACATCCAGGTGGACCAGCTTATGGATGCGGTGGAAAAACATCTGCCTGAAGGCCCGCAGCTTTATCCGGAAGACGCGTTTACAGATGTATCGGAAAAATTCATGGTCAAGGAAATTATCCGTGAAAAGGTGTTTCGCCTCACCGGCATGGAAATCCCCTATTCTTCTGCTGTGACCGTGGATGCCTTTGATGTGGAAAAAAAATTGATCGTTATCCATGCCAGCATCCATGTGGTGCGCAGTTCGCAAAAAGGGATTATCATCGGGAAAAAAGGCGCCATGCTGTCCAACATCGGTTCCCGGGCCAGAATGGACATGGAAAAAATGCTGGGAAAAAAGGTATTGCTCAAACTGTTTGTCAAGGTGACCAGGGACTGGGTGAGCAATCAGCGTATCCTGGATGAGTTCGGGTATTAACAGATGATGGGCAATTCTTTTTTATGCATGGATGACCTGTTTTTGAAAAAAGAGCGGACAAAGGCCAGAAAACTGCGCAACAGCCAGTGGTGGAAACGCAAGCGGTCCTTGGGAATCTGTCATTACTGCGGCAAGCGCTTTGCACCTTCCGAACTGACCATGGATCACATCATTCCCCTGGTACGCGGGGGCAGGTCTGAAAAATTCAACCTGGTGCCCTGCTGCAAATCCTGTAACACAAAAAAGCAGCAGCTGCTGCCCTGCGAGTGGGACGCTTATATGGAAAAGCAAAAGCTTTGAGGCATCGAAAAAAGACAATGTCTTTTCCGATGCCTGTTACGGCATAAAGGGGATACCCGGGTATCTATTTTTTGCTGCAGAGTCTGTGAATGGTTTGTGCATGCCATTCCCCGCGCCCGGAGAATGTGGGCTGCCCGAGTTCCACCAGATGTTTGGCAATCTGGTCATAGGTGGCGCCCTGTTTGCGCATGGTATGGATCATATCCATCACCTCATCCCTGGGAAGCAGGGTGGTGCCGGAAGATGCTTTCTCATTTTCTTTTTTGGCAGCCGCCGGTTTTTTGCGTTTTCTGATGACCCGGCGTTTGGTTTTCTTTTCCGGATCAGCCGGGGTCAGGATATTTTCCGGGAAAAAATCAGTTTCCCCTGTTTGCCCGGCTTGATCGGCTGCAGGCGGTTTCATGTCCGCTTCTTCCTGATATGGTTCCGGCGTATTCGAAAGAGCTTTCTTTTCTTCCTGCACAGGTTCATCCCGGACGTCATATTTTGGTGCAGCATCGCTCCGGGGCGGCGCTTCCATGCTCATATGGGCGGCAATCCGTTCAATGGCATATGCCTGCCGTTCCATCATGTCTGCAGTCCGTTCCTGCACTGTTGTGAGATATTCCTGATTTTTTATCAGTATTTCCACATGGTTGGTGAGGTTTTCAATGGCATCCGCCAGCAGGGTCATGCCGGGATCTTCCGGTGGCAGTTGATTCCCAATAGGACCTGACGGCATGGGCGGGCGTTTCATGTTGGGATTTCTGGGGTTCTGGTACCCGTTGCCGTAGGAATGAAATTTGGGGTTGTTGTTGTACTGATAGGAATTGTCATAATTTTTGCGGGTTTTGGGGGCCCGTTGTTTGTCAGCCTGTCCATTGCGAAGGCTGTGTAAAAAATCGTTCATATAACTCATACACTCCTTGGAAAATTACCATTTTTTGGCCATGGCGATGGCCGGATATTCGTAAGATTTTATTTTTTTTATTAAATTTTGGTTACATCGGCCTCGGATTTATTTCCGAATATTGGCATTGGTGCAAAAACTGGGTATTTATCCTGTTTTTTGCCGCCTTTGTCAAGGGGTTTTTGCGATTTTTCTTTCTGCAGATGTCAGGCATAGCTTTTTCGTCAAAATATCAGAAAGCCTGCATATTGAGGCGATGTTCATAGTCTGAGATATGTGCCAAAGCGTGATCAGTTGCAGATATCCCGGACAACTGTTTTCGAAGAACGGCACATCCGGGCATGCCTTTTACAAACCAGGGAAGCTTTCCTTTGAGCATTCTGCAGGCCGTTTCTTCTCCGAAATGCGCCACATACAAATGGATCAGCGCTTCCATTTTCCGGAAGATGTCGGTTGCAGATACGTGTGTGCACCTGCCATATGATAAAAAAGATTCCGCCTGGCTGAGGATAAAGGGATTGGTCATGGCTGTACGGCCGATCATGACACCATCGCATCCGGTCTGGTGCACCATGTCTGCAGCATCCCGGGCACAGCGGATGTCACCATTGCCGATAACCGGTATGGATATTTTTTTTTTGAGCTGCCTGATAAGGGCCCAGTCGGCAGTTCCGGTAAATCCCTGGACGGCTGTTCGCGGATGAAGGGTGACGGCATCCACACCCTGGTCCTGGGCGATCCGGGCCAGGTGTAGTGCCTGGGAACCGGACCGGTCCCAGCCGGACCTGATTTTGATGGTGAACGGCAGGCTGGTGGCTTTGCGCACGGCCTGT
>DATFJY010000185.1:0-2629 GCA_035268905.1 Desulfotignum sp. | reverse complement strand
AGGTCTGCTGATACATCTGCCGGCCCCAGGGGCCGCCCCGGGATTTCCCGAAAAAAAGCAGGGCACCGATCAGGCCGCACAACCCGGATGAGGCACCGATGGTCAGGGGCACATTGCCGACATAAGAAAGCAGGAACCCGGCGGCACCGGAAATGGTGTAGATGGTGAACATGCGGAACACACCGTATTCCGCCATGACCAGTGGGGCCACTGTCCTGAGCGCCATCATGTTGAACAGGATGTGCAAAAGGCTGCCATGGAGCCAGTTGGCGGTTATCAGCGATCCCCAGGCCTGGTAGTTCAGGATGGGCAGCCGCCCGGATGCCCCCATGAAAATCAGGGCGTCAAGGGAGGGGCTCAGGGCGTGAAACGGATTAAAGCCGGTGTTTACAGCCCTGCCGCTGAACAAAAGGGTGACGATAAACAGGGCCACATTGGTGTACAAAATGGTTTTCAGGACCCGGGACGGTGAAAACGCGGATCTGTATGGGGGCAAAGAAAGCATGGGAGTCAATTGCAACGCTTATTCTTGTTCCGTATCGGTTATGGTAATGGCGGTCAGGTATTCTTTGACAGCCCCCAGGGTCAGGGTGAACATCTTGGTGCCTGTCAGAATGGCAATGGCATTGTCCGGACATTTGCAGGCTACGGCAAAGGCAGGCCCCATGACAGCGGCCAGGTCTGTGGCTTCTTCCGGATTTTCCTGCAGTTTCTGGATATAGGTGTCCAGCCGTTCCTTGAGAATGTTGAAATAGTCGATCTGGTGACCGGTGGTGGTCTCGGTGAGGGTGGAGATGTTTTGGGATATCTCTTTTACCATATGCCAGAAGGATTCAGACAAAGGGGTTTTGTTTTTGTCGCCGGCAGGCATGAAAAAGGAGATTCCCCATCCCGTACTCAGGATCTTGAGAATGCCCAGTTCATATTCAATGGTTGTCAGGTTCAGATCAGCCTCTTGGGGCAGGGCTGCCAGCATCTCTTTGAGATCGGTTCTGTCAATGGCAAAGGCGGCCAGGTTCTGGGCGGTTTCCTGTATGGTGAGGTGCTGCTGGTCCGGTGTGGGCATAAACAATTCCTTTGGGGTATACAAAAATGTTGAATTGTGTAATATAATACACCATTATATAAAAAATATCCATAACCCAAAGAGGCAAATCTTGACAGACATAAAAATTGACATCAAACTGTTTGTCACCCTGGCAGCATACGCACCCGAAAATGCCGGCAATTACACAGTCCAGGCAAGCACCACCGTGGAAATGCTCATTAAGGAGCTGAACATTCCCGAGGATACCGTGAAACTGATTTTTGTCAATGGCAGAAAGCAGGATGCCAGCTATATGCTCCAATCCGGAGACCGGGTGGGGCTGTTTCCCCCGGTGGGAGGCGGATAGCCATCATGAAAAAAAACAGTGAACGCTATGCCCGCAACGTTGACACCCTGACCCGGACCGAACAGGACCGGCTGGCATCTGCAAAGGTGGCGGTGCTGGGCCTGGGGGGCCTGGGGGGCGGGGTGTGTGAAATGCTGGCACGCACCGGGGTGGGCCATCTCACCCTGATTGACGGGGATGTGTTTGAAACCAGCAACCTGAACCGGCAGCTGTTGTGTACGGAAGCGCTTGTGGGCACACCCAAGGCCGAAGCTGCCGAAGCCCGGATTCATGCCGTAAATTCACAGGTTACCGTGACCCGGGTGGCGGCCTATGCAGACAAGACCAACCTGTACGACATGATAAAGGGATCCGACCTGGTGGTGGACTGCCTGGACTCCATCCATACCCGGTTCCTGCTCCAGGATGCTGCAAAAAAAGCACAGATGCCCCTGGTGGCCGGCGCCATTGCCGGGGTGTCCGGCCAGGTCACGGTGTTTTTCCCTGAAGACAAAGGATATGAACTCATTTATGGAAAAAGGGAGCAATTGCCGGCAAAGGGGATTGAATCGCGCACCGGCAATATCTCCTACTGTGCCCTGATGGTGGCTGCCGTCCAGGCATCGGAATGCACCAAGCTGCTGCTGGACCGGGGGGATGTGCTGCGCAACAAACTGCTGATCATGGAGTTGTGGTCCAACACCTTCGAGGTCATGGACCTGGCCTGATGGCTTTCATATGAAATGAAAAGGATGTGTGGCATGTATGCAAAAGCAGCTGATATTATAGCAAACGCCGGGCGGTGTGTGGCATTTACCGGTGCCGGCATTTCGGTGGAAAGCGGGATACCGCCTTTCAGGGGAGAAAACGGCCTGTGGAACCGGTATGATCCCACCACGTTTGATATCCGGTATTTTCACCAGCATACCACAGCATCCTGGACAGCCATCCGGGAGATTTTCTATGACCTGTTCGGCACGGTGCAGCCCAATGCGGCCCATTATGCCCTGGCACAACTGGAAGCAGACAGTATGGTCAAAAGCGTGGTCACCCAGAATGTGGACAACCTGCACTATGATGCCGGCAGCCGGGTGGTGCATGAATTCCACGGGTCCTTGAAAAAATTGGTCTGCCTGTCCTGTTTCAGCCGATATGCCATTTCAGACATCGATCTGGCGGTTCTGCCCCCCAGATGCAGCCACTGCAACGGGATCCTCAAGCCGGACGTGATTTTTTTCGGGGAACCCATTCCTGAA
>DATFJY010000184.1:0-4730 GCA_035268905.1 Desulfotignum sp. | reverse complement strand
AGCCCGTCCTGTTTGAGATCTTCCAGGTCGATGGACATGGCCCGGGCCGTATGCCGGTCCATGGTCTGGGTCAGACGGCTGGTTTCCACTTCAGATTCCACGGGAATGCGCACCGTGAGATCAGACTTCACCGTGGCCAGGCAGGCCAGGCAATATCCTTTTTCCCTGTCTGTATCGGACAGCTGCTCGGAAACCCCGCCGTCCACCGCGCCGGATTCGATCTTCACCCGGCACTTGCCGCACACACCGCCGCCGCCGCAGGATGCATTGATATGGACCCCGGCTTCCATGGCAGCCCGGATCAGGCTTTCGCCGTCATGAACGGTTATCTTTTTATTATGGGGTAAAAACGCAATGGTATGGGGCATAAAATCCTCCCTGGAAATACGCGTAAAAATGTATAAAAAAGCGACAAAAATATCCGCCAGTATGATCAAACACCCATAATTATAAACCCAACCCAATGGTTTGCCAAGGAACAAACCCATTTATTTGCATTTTATCCGTCAAATTACATTGAATTTTACACAGGTTTATGGAATTATGAAATATTTGGCATCAACATACCATCATTACATGGGTAAAAGTACATATAAATGATTCATCAAAAGGGGATACCAATGAAATCAGTTGACGAATCTAAATTACGGGAAATATTCGGTGACAACAACGTCAAAACAGACCCGTCCGACCTTTACGCCTTCGGGTCTGATTCCTCGGTCCACCACGCCATGCCCTGGGCAGTTGTCAGACCGGATACCACCGAACAGGTGCAGAAACTGATGGCCTATGCCAACGATGCCCTGATTCCGGTAATTCCCAGGGGCGGCGGATCGGGCATGTGCGGCCAGACCGTTCCCATCCAGGGGGGCATCATGCTGGACATGAAACACATGAACCGGATTCTGGAAATCAATCTGCCCGATGTCTACTGCCGGGTGGAACCTGGCGTGGTGGATGACGACCTGAACCTGGCCCTCAAGCCCCACGGCATGTTTTACCCCCCCACCCCGGCATCATCCCGTATTGCCACCATCGGCGGGGAGATCGCCAACAACGCCTCCGGGGTGAGATCGGTCAAATACGGGGCCACAAGGGATGCGGTGCTGGGCATGAAAGTGGTGATGCCCAGCGGCGATCTTGTGACCCTTGGGGCCCACACCCGGGTGGAGGCCTCAGGTTACCAGCTGCACAAACTCATGGTGGGATCTGAAGGTACCCTGGGCATTGTGGTGGAGGCCACCCTCAATTTTGTACCCATACCGGAATACCGGTGCATGGGTATTGCCAATTTCGACCACCTGTCCCATGCCGGGGCCGCCATCGGTGCCATCATGGCATCAGGCGCCATCCCCTCCATGCTGGAACTGGTGGATTCCGTGGCCATCAAGGCGGTGAACAAGACCATGGACTTAGGACTCAAAGAGGTGGCAGCCTCCCTGATCTTTGAAGCGGACGGCATGGTCAAGGAAGCGGTGGATTATGAGATCAACAAGATGAAAGAAATCTGCACAAAGCACCACGGCAGCGATATCAAGACCAGCTATGACCCCAAGGAACGGGCCAAAATTTTCATGGGCCGCAAAAAATTGTTTCCGGCCCTGTCCAAGTATGATGACAGCCTTTCTTCCACCTCCCTGGCCGATGACATGGCCGTGCCTTATTCCAAAATGGCGGAAATGGCCGGCAAAATCCATGAAGTGGCCGAAAAAAACAATATCATCATGACCGCCTACGGCCATTGCGGCTCCGGGTGCATGCACACCAAAATCCTCATGGATACCAACCGCGAAGACCAGTGGGCATCGGCCAAAAAAGCCATTACGGAAATCTATGAATATGTCCGGTCTGTCCACGGCACCACCTCTGCGGAACACGGCATCGGCCTGTCCAAGGCTGAATCCTTTAAAGTGGAAAAAGCCGATTCCCTTAAACTGCTGCAGACCATCAAACAGGCATTGGACCCCAACAACATCCTGAATCCGGGCAAACTCATGCAGGCCCCCGAGGACTGGGTCACGGCAACCGGTCTGAGATATGCCGTGCACAACTGAGGCATCCCGGGCCAACTGCTCCGGCTGATTCACAAAAATGATGTAATTTACATTTTACGAGGTTATGACATATGGAAACAAAAGAAAAAACCCGGTTCAAACATCTGGAAAAATGGGAATCAACCCTGTCTGCCTGTATCCGTTGCGGCTATTGTTTTGAGCATTGTCCCATGTTCAAATATACCGGCTGGGAGTCGGATGCACCCCGGGCCAAAATCATCACCGCTTTCGGGTTGTTGTCCGGTGAACTGGAGCCCACTGAAATGGCGGCGGACAAGATTTTCAACTGCTTTTACTGCAAGCGGTGTGAAGCGGCCTGCTCTTCCGGGGTGACCCTGACAGAAGTGTTCACCGATGCCAAAAAAGACCTGGTGGAAATGGGACTCCGGGGTCCCGGCACCACCTCGGTGACCCATCTGAACTGCGCCCGGTGCCTGGTCTGTGTCAAGGCCTGCCCCCACGAGGCACGGTTTCACGGAGAAGACGGCATTGAAACCGATCCGGTGAAATGCCAGGCCTGCGGCATCTGCGTGGAAGTCTGCCCGGCCGGGGCCGCCAAAATAGAACATAATTTCGGCACCGGCAGAGAGGATCTGATCACCGAATCCACCCGGTTTTTAAGCACCCATGCATCTGCCAAAGCCATTGTGTTTGCCTGCAACTGGTCCTATTATCCGGATATGCAGGCATCCCGGCTTCCGGAGTCGGAAACCCATGACAAAGATTATGAGATCTATGTAAACATGTGTGCCGGCCGTCTGGAGTCCCAGCTGCTTTTGGCCCCGCTTCTCAACAAGGCCTGGGGGGTGCTGGTGGCTGCCTGCCCGGAAGATGAGTGCCAGCACAAAAACGGCAACACCCGGGCAAAAAAACTGGTGGAAAGCCTGCGGTCCACGCTGGAACGGGTGAACATCGATCCGGAACGGCTCCAGGTGGTGGAAACCCCGGCCGGAGACAAAACCCTGTTCCAGGCACAGATCGATACCTTCATCGACCAGCTCAACCACATGGGTCCCATCCGCTGATGGTGGCTGCCATCCTTAGAATTATTGCCCCAAGGCGCTATCGGCTCTTGGATATTCCGGAACCCTGCAAGGGGGATGGGCTCCCCGCAGCGGCGGTTTGCAAGCCGCCTCGCAACGTTTATGAAATCCGTACGGTTGAAGCACAAAAACCCGTACCAACTCAAAAACCATAAAGGACACCCGCAAAATGAAAATATCCGTCCCATATGGAAAAGACGGGACCCTGGCCGCTGTAGTGGATGATACCATCCGGACCGGGTTTCTGGAGGCCAACGATGTCATCATTGACAACCCGGACCACGTCATTTCTACATCCATTGCCAACCCTGTCAACAGCCGGTCCTTTGCAACGTTTTTACAGGATGCCGGCAAAGTGCTGGTCATTGTCAACGATGCCACCCGGCCCACCCCTACCCCGAAGGTGCTGGATGCGATCTTTGATTCCCTGTCAAAGACCGATTACCACTTCATCATTGCCACAGGCGTCCACCGAAGCCCCTCCGAAGAGGAGTTCATCCAGATTTTCGGCGACTATTATCCCCGTATCAAGGACCGGATAATCGTCCATGACGCCCGAAAAGATGCGGACATGATTTATTTGGGTGATTCCTCCAACGGCACCCCCATGTATGTGAACAAGGCCGGGGTGGAAGCGGACAAAATCATCATCATCTCATCAGTGGAACCCCACTATTTTGCCGGATACACCGGGGGCAGAAAATCTTTCCTGCCGGGAATCGCCGGATACAAAACCGTGGAAAAGAACCACAAACTGGCCCTGATGCCTGAAGCATGTGCCCTGGCCCTTTCCGGCAACCCGGTGCATGAAGACATGATGGATGCCATCAAGACCGTAAAGCAGGAAATTTTTTCCATCATGACGGTCCTGGACAAGCACCACCAGGTCTATGCCGCCTGTTCCGGTCATATCCATGATTCCTTTCACGCGGCCATTGACCGGGCCAATGAGGTGTTCTGCGCGCCCCTGGCCCAAAAAGCCGACATTGTGGTATCGGTGGTGAAGTTTCCCCAGGACATTGATTTATACCAGGCCCAGAAAGGCATTGACAATGCCAAGCTGGCATTGAAGGAGAACGGCATTCTGATCCTGGTGGCCAAATGCCGGTGCGGCATCGGCGGCAAAGCCTTTGCCGACCTGCTGGGTTCCTGCGACTCCCCGAAAGCAGCCCTGGAAAAAATCGAACAGGGCTATGTCCTGGGATATCACAAGGCCGCCAAAATGGCGGAGATCGGTTTGTGGGCACAGATGTGGGCTGTCACCGATGTGGACCCTGAGGTGATATCTCCGCTGTTCATCACGCCTTTTTCCGACCTGCAGTCTGCCCTGGACCAGGCCCTGGAAGAAAAAGGAAAAAATAGCAGGGTGCTGTTTCTCATGGACGGCGGTTTGACTGTACCGATGCTAACCTGAATCCGGAAAGAAAAGGAGCATTATGGAACAATTTGACGTCATCGTTATCGGTACCGGTACCGCAGGACAGACAGCTGCCTTTGATCTGGCAGCAGAAGGGTACCGTGTGGCCATTGCAGAAAACAGCCCGACGCCGGGGGGTGTGTGCGCCCTGCGGGGCTGCCAGGCCAAAAAATGGTTCTACGAGACCATGGAGGTGGTGGCCCGCAGCCGCCATCT
>DATFJY010000183.1:0-3620 GCA_035268905.1 Desulfotignum sp. | reverse complement strand
AGGATTCAAAAAGAACGGCAGAAGGATGTGCTGTTTCCCTCGGAACGGGAATATGCCGGCTGTTTCGGCCTGAACAAAGCCCGGCTGGCCTTGGCCAAAACCGATGTCACTGTCATGCATCCAGGCCCCATGAACCGGGGGGTTGAAATTGCCGCTAAACGGCTGTCCGCCGATTCTGTGGCCATTGCCAAAGCCGGTTCTTCCATGGCCAAAGGGGAAACCCTTATCGATACGGTGAAAAATTTGGAATCCATGCGGCCGGATGTGATTGTCATGCGCCATTCCTCATCCGGGGCAGCTGTTCAGGTGGCCCGCCGGGTGGACTGTGCCGTGATCAATGCCGGGGACGGGATCCATGCCCATCCCTCCCAGGCCCTGCTGGACATGATGAGTGTCCGGGAAAACAAAGGCAGGATAGAGGGCCTGAAACTTGCCATGATCGGGGATATTGCCAACTCCCGGGTGGCCAGATCCAATATTATCGGGTTTTCCAAAATGGGGGCTGCCGTGTCAATATGTGCGCCCCGGACCATGATACCCGCCGGCATTGCAGCTCTGGGGTGTACGGTGGCGCCTACCATGGAAGCATGCGTAACAGATGCCGATGTCATCATGATGCTCAGGATTCAAAAAGAACGGCAGAAGGATGTGCTGTTTCCCTCGGAACGGGAATATGCCGGCTGTTTCGGCCTGAACAAAGCCCGGCTGTCCCTGGCAAAAACCGATGTCACTGTCATGCATCCGGGCCCCATGAACCGGGGGGTGGAAATTGCCAGTGATGTGGCGGATGCGGACTGTTCCATGATCCTGGATCAGGTGACCAACGGGGTGGCCCTGCGCATGGCGTTGTACTATCTGGTGGCAGGAGGAAGCAGATATGCAGATACTGATTAAAGGGGCCCGGGTCCTGGATCCGGGAAACATGGATGAAAAAAAGGATATCCTGATAGACGGGGAAAAGATTGCAGCAATACTGGACCCGTCAGAAGCATTGCCCTCCGGGGCGCTGCCCTCTGAAACGAAATCTTCCTGCGCTGCATCTTCCGCAACTGTGACCTCCGGAGCTGTATCTTCCGGAGCGCTGTCTCCCAGAGCCCTGTCATCCGGGGCAGTGTCCGAAGATCCTGCCGATATCCAGGTGATCGATGCCGAAGGGCTGGTATTGGTGCCGGGCCTCATGGATATTCATGTGCACCTGCGGGAACCGGGCCATGAATACAAGGAAACCATTGCTACCGGGGCAGCAGCAGCTGCCAGGGGCGGGTTCACGGCTGTGTGTGCCATGCCCAATACCGTGCCGGTGAATGACAACGCCCAGGTGACCGCCTTTGTTCTGGAAAAGGCCAGACTGGCAAAAGGGGCGCGGGTCTATCCTGTTGGTGCCATTTCAAAAGGTTCTGCCGGCACCAATCTGGCCGAGATCCAGGACATGCAGCAGGCCGGCATCAAAGCGGTGACAGATGACGGCCTGCCCGTGGCAGATGCCCAGCTCATGCGCCGGGCGTTGGAATACTGCACCGGGCTGTCCATCCCGGTGTTTGTCCATGCCGAAGAGATCTCCCTTGTGAATGGCGGGGCCATGAACGAAGGCCCTGCCGCCACCTTCCAGGGCATCAAAGGCATACCCAATGCTGCTGAAGCCGTGATGGTGGCCAGAGATATTCTGCTGTCACAGCTCACCGGGGCCCATGTGCATTTTTGCCACATCAGCTGCAAAGAATCCATCGAGCTCATCCGCCGGGCCAAAGAACAGGGCATACGGGTGACCTGTGAAACCGCCCCCCATTATTTCACCCTGATCGATGAAGATGTCAAAGACTATGATACCCATTTCAAGATGAATCCGCCCCTGCGGTCAAAAAAGGACCGGGAGGCTGTCATCCAGGGCCTGGCAGACGGCACCATCGATGCCATAGCATCCGACCATGCCCCCCACAGCAAAGAGGAAAAAGACCTGGAGTTCGACCAGGCCGCATTCGGGATTGTGGGCCTGGAAACTTCCCTGCCCCTGTCTTTGCAGCTGGTGCACAGCGGTGTGCTGACCCTGGCGGCGCTGATTCGGAAAATGGCCAAAAACCCGGCACAGATTCTGGGTATGAAAAATGATATTATTCCCGGCAGCCGGGCAGACCTGACCCTTATTGACCTGAACGAAACATATACCATCGATCCGGCCCTGTTTGTGTCAAAGAGCCGGAACACCCCGTTTGCCGGCATGGCGGTCCAGGGAAGGGCGGTGTGCACCATGAAGGACGGACAAATTGTTTTCAGTGCAGTAAAGGGCTAAGGCATGGGTGATGGATACAACATACTGGTGGTGGATGATGATGCAGGCATGCGTGAATTTCTGGAGCTGCTGCTGACCAAGGAAAACTACCATGTTTCCACGGCCAGAACCGGGAAACAGGCGGTGAACATGATCCAGAAACATGCCTATGACCTGGTGCTGGCAGATATCCGTCTGGGGGATATCACCGGCCTGGATGTGTTGAAACAGGTGAAAAAACAGCACCCCGACACTGTGGTCATCATGATTTCCGCCTACTCCACCACGGAAATCGCCGTAAAAGCCATGAATGAGGGGGCCTATGATTTTGTTCCCAAGCCCTTTGACAATGATGAGCTGCGCCAGACCATCGCCCGGGCCCTGGCCCTCCAGACCCTGGAACAGGAAAAAGAACACAGAAGCTCCGAACTCAAGGACCAGCTGCATTTCAACCGGATTGTCGGCAACAGCCCGGGCATGGCCGCCATTTTCAAGCGTATCCAGCAGATCAGCACCACCAAAACCAATGTGCTCGTAACAGGGGAAAGCGGCACCGGCAAGGAGCTGATCGCCCGGGCCATCCATGAAAATTCCGACCGCAAAGACAAACCCTTTGTGGTGGTCAACTGCGGCGGCATCCCGGACACCCTGATGGAAAGTGAGTTTTTCGGCCATGTCAAAGGCTCTTTTACCGGGGCGGTGGTGGATAAAAAAGGGCTGTTCGAGGCCGCCGACCAGGGCACGATCTTTCTGGATGAAATCGGGGAGCTGTCCCCGCTGCTCCAGGTGAAACTGCTGCGGGCGGTCCAGGAAACCGCTTTCAAGCCTGTGGGCGGTACCAGTGAAATAACAGTGGATGTGCGCATTATTTCCGCCACCAACAAAAAACTGGAAGAAGAGGTCATCGAAGGCCGGTTCAGGGAAGACCTGTTCTTCCGCCTCAATGTCATCCCCATCAAGGTGCCGCCCCTGCGGGACCGCAAAGGAGATGTGGCCATCCTGGCACAGCACTTTGCAGAAAAATATTCAAAAAAAATGGGCAAGGATATTGTGAAGCTGTCGTCTTATGCCATCGATTTTCTCAACAAATACTCGTTTCCCGGCAATGTCCGGGAGCTGGAAAACCTGATTGAACGATCAGTGGCCCTGTCCTCCACCAACATCATTCTGCCGGAAAGCCTGACCATCTCCATGCACAAAAAACGGCGGTGGATCGAGGTGGTGGAAGACCGGCGGTTCAATCTGGACGAGGTGGAGCAGGGCGTGGACTTGGATGAGATTCTGTCCACCATCGAGTCAGCCTACCTGAAAAAAGCCATGGAACTGGCCGGCGGCAACAAAAGCAAGGCAGCAG
>DATFJY010000182.1:0-10521 GCA_035268905.1 Desulfotignum sp. | reverse complement strand
GCTTTTAGCTAATGACTGATGACTGAGTGCGGACGGCTGACGGCTTTCATATGAACCCGTAAAACGTTCATGTAAACACGTTAAATGATCATGTAAACACGTTAAACGTTCATGTAAACAATTGCAAATATTTCCCTGCTGCTAACTACCGGCCAACAGCTAACAGCCAACAGCTAACAGCTAAGAGCTAACAGCTAACAGCTAATAGCTAATAGCTACCAACTTTCCCATTGCAGCCATCTGCCGGGCTGTCCTGTCATGTGATCCGGCCGGAAAAAACCCTTATCCCAACGACCGGATCACTTCTTCCAGCTCGGTGTACGGCAGGCCAAAGGCATCTGCTACTGGTCTGCACACCAGTTTGTCCCCCACATAATTGACCCCTTTGGCAAACCCGGGATCATCCAGTACACTTTTCCAGCCGTTGTTGGCCAGTTTCAAAGCATAGGGCAGCGTCACATTGGTCAGGGCAATGGTGGAGGTCAACGGAACCGCGCCGGGCATATTGGCCACGCAGTAATGAATCACCCCGTCCACTTCGTAAATGGGGTCCCCGTGTGTGGTGGGCCTGGATGTTTCAAAGCACCCGCCCTGGTCTATGGCCACATCCACAATCACGGATCCGTTTTTCATGGTGGGCAGCATATCCCTGGTGATGAGCCGGGGGGCCTTGGCCCCTGCCACCAGCACCGCACCCACCACCATGTCTGCGCTCTGGACCAGCTCCCGGATCAGGATCGGGGATGACATCAGGGCCGTGCAGTTGGCCGGCATGATTTCCGACAGATACCGGAGCCGGTCGATGTTCATGTCCAGAATAGTGACATTGGCGCCCATGCCGCAGGCAACATGTGCCGCATGAATACCCACCACCCCGCCGCCGATCACCAGGACATTGGCGGAGGGCGTGCCGGTTACCCCGCCGAGAAGCAGTCCCCTGCCGCCGAAGGTACGTTCCAGGTATTTTGCCCCCTGCTGGGTTGCCAGGCGGCCGGCCACCTCGCTCATGGGCGCCAGCAGCGGCAGCCCGCCTTTTTTGTCTTCAATGGTTTCATAGGCAATGCCGATGGACCCGGTCTTGAGCAGGGCATCGGTCAATTCTCTTTCCGCAGCCAGATGCAGGTAGGTGAAAACAATCTGGTCTTTTTTGATCAGGCTGTACTCAGAGGGCTGGGGCTCTTTAACATGCATGACCATATCTGCAATGTCATAAATTTCCTGCGGGGTATCTAAAATCACTGCCCCTGCGTCTGTGTAAAGGGTGTCATCAAACCCGGACCCTGTGCCCGCATTTTTTTCCACATACACGGTATGGCCGCCGGCTTTCATCTGGTCCACACCGGCCGGGGTCATGCACACCCGGTTTTCCTGGGGTTTGATCTCCTTGAGAATGCCTATGATCATTGTTCAGCTCCTTTGTTGGTTGTTAGCGGTTAGCGGTTAGCTTTTAGCTTTTAGCTTTTAGCTGTTAGCTTTTAGCGGTTAGCGGTTAGCTTTTTCGCTGATGGTTGCTTAGTGACGGTTTTTATATAAACAATCATGGCCTGAAAGGCCATAAAAATGATGACAGCAAAAGCTTTCAGCTGTCAAAATACTGCTGCACCAGTTTTTCCGCCAGCCCCACATAGCTGCCGGGTGTCAGTTTGCGCATGCGCTCCTTACATTCGGGCGGCACTTTTTCCAGGCTGTCCACAAATGCATCCAGCATTTTTTTATCGATTTTTTGGCCCCGGGTCAGGGATTTGAGCCGTTCATAGGGGTTTTCTTCCCCGAACACCCGCATGGCTGTCTGGATCGGTTCTGCCAGCAGTTCCGGGTTGTTGTCCAGGTCTTTTCTGATGACAGCTTCATCCAGGTCCAGCTTGGAAAGCCCTTTCATGGTATTTTTCACGCCAATGGCAAAATAGGCAAAAGCGGATCCCAGGCTTCTGAGCACTGTGGAGTCACTCAGATCCCGCTGGAACCGGGATTTTTGAAGCTTGACCGCCAGATGCTCCATCAGGGAGATGGCCAGCCCCATATTGCCCTCACTGTTTTCAAAATCAATGGGATTGACCTTGTGGGGCATGGTGGAAGAACCGGTTTCCCCTTCCGTGACCCGCTGCCGGAAATATCCCAGGGAGATGTAGCCCCACATGTCCCGGTTAAAGTCAATGAAAACCGCAGCCGACCGCACAAGGGAATGCAGCACATAAGACAGGGCCGGGTTGGGGCTGATCTGGGTGGTGAACAAAATGGGCGTAAGTCCCAGGCTGGAGGAGATAAACTTTTGGGAAGCCGCTGTCCAGTCGATATCAGGAAACACAAAGAGATGGGCATTGTAATTGCCTGAAGCCCCGTTGATTTTTGCCTGGATGGCTTTTTGTTCCAGGATGGCGTTTTCCTGCCCCAGGCGCCAGGCAAAATTGACAAATTCCTTGCCCATGGTGGTGGGGGTTGCCGGCTGGCCATGGGTCCGGGACATCATGGGTATCGACTGATAGGCACGGGCCTTTTTTTCCATCTCTTTGATGCACTGGTTTACCAGATCTACAGCCAGGTCCCTCCCCTTTTTAAGCATCAGCGCATAGGCGGTGTTGTTGATATCTTCGGATGTACAGGCAAAATGCACCCATTCCCTGATGGGGCCCAGACCGGCAGCATCCAGTTTCTGCTTTATGAAATACTCCACTGCCTTGACATCGTGGTTGGTGGTTTTTTCAATGGATTTAACGGTTTGTGCATCCTGTTCATCAAACTGGTCCACAATGGCATCAACCGCATCCAGGTCGACTTCCAGGTTTCCGGCCAACGCCAGATCTTTGATAACAAATTTGAGCCAAAGGATTTCCACCTGCACCCGGTGGCGGATCAGGCCGTATTCACTGAAAATATCTGCCAGTTCCCCTGTGAGCCGGGCATATCTGCCGTCCAGGGGATTGATTGCTTTTAGGTGTGTCATACCAACTCCGTAAAAAAATCCATAAATATGTATAATTATTTGACATGCAGAGACAAATTCATTACATTCATCACCATTTGAAATTGTCATATACAAATACCAGACTATCACATAATTGACAATCCCAAACAAATGGGAGCCTGTGACAGGATTACAATACTTGACAACCGAAAACCATTTACCGTATTTTACCTGACAATTTTTGGCCCATGTGACACGTATACCCCGAACTATGCTGCAGGAGTAAATTTATGGCCCTGACCAAAACAATCATTACAGAAGAGATCCAGGAAAAATTGAATCTTTCCCGAACAACCGCCTATGAAGTGATGGAGGAATTTCTGGAAATTATCAAAGAGACCATTGAAAGTGGTGAAGATATCATGATCAGCGGTTTTGGAAAATTCTGTGTCAACGAAAAAAAAGCCAGAAAAGGGCGGAACCCTGCAACCGATGAAGAAATGACACTGCCGGCCCGGCGGGTTGTGACCTTCAAATGTTCCGGAAAACTCAGAGATCTCATCAACTCCCGGGATACTGCCACGGAAAAGGACGATTTTTCCATATAGTCTCCTATCATCATTTTTTTTCAGGTTCAGATGACTTTTTTGATAACAGCGGACGTCCACGGCAGTATCAACACCTGGCTGACCCTCAAAAACCTGATGGGGCCCAAAGATACCATGGTCATTGCCGGGGATCTGTTTGACACCAGATACGGCCGTTTCGGCCACCCTGATTTTGACCCGGAAACCATCAGGCAGGACCTGGCCGCAACACCCCGCACATTTTACTATATATACGGCAACTGCGATATCCCGTCATTTTTTCCCGGGTATGATCACACCCTCACATTTGCCGCAGCCAACAAAAAAATCTTTCTTCACCATGGCCACCGCCCGGGCCCGATCCCATCCGATGCACAGATCATCATCCAGGGACATACCCATATCTGGGCGCTGGAAAAGCAGGACAACAGAATCTTCATGAACCCCGGTTCCATCACCCGCCCCAAGAAAGGGGGGCCAACCTATGGTATCATAGATGACGGAACTGTGTGCATCATGGACCTGAAAAACCGCACCCCCCTTGCAGCCATAAACATCTGATCAGCCAGGGTATGGGCTTTTATTTGAAAGCCGCATATGCTTCAGTCACGTACCACCCTTCCCACCGGACTGATCCGGCTGATTTTTTCAACCCTTGTGCCATGGTCCCGGTCCTGAAACCGGTTCCGATTCCGGATGTTGTTTTTCAACGCCATATACCTGAAAAACCCGGCGTACGGGGCACAAGGCTTTGCTGCAACCCCTATTCCCGTGCCCTGTCCCCGCACAGATACTGCTTTCCGCCCTGCCCCGGCAAAATGCGATGCGATTACCTGTTCAAAACTGGCACAGGATCTGTCAGGCCTGCTTTTTTGGGCAAACGCCTTGGCACGGGGCTTGTTATACCCTGTCGGTCCTGACGAAGAGCTGTTCCGGGCAGGTCCTGCCCTGTTTGAAACACCGGCTCTGCCAGATCCCTCTGTCTTCCCTGCGCCGTCCCGTGCATTACCGGATGTACCTGAATTATTGGATGTACCTGTTTTACCGGATACACCTGACATGCCGGTTTTTCCTTCAGCACCTGCCCTGCATGAAGCACCTGCCGGTCCTGCGGGTCTGCAGCTGTCGGACTGCTTCCAGAACCGCTTTTTCATACGCATGACCATATCAGCAAACCCGGAAGGGCGCCCCGCTCCGTGGATATCCTGGACAGATGATGCATGTTCAACTGCCCGGGGCAGCACAGATGCCAGCAGGTGATAGGCCTGGTTGATGGCTTTCATCTGCTTTTCCGCCTGAAGCACTGCCTTTGCATCTCTTGCAAAATGGTCCGGGTGGTGCTGTTTGGCCAGGCCCCGAAAGGCTGCCCGTGCATCCTGAAATGATGCACTGCCGGAAAGGCCCAGTATGGCCAATGCCTGTTTCTTGTCCATGTTGTCTGTAGTACCTGCCCGGCAACACCTTGTCAAGGTTTAGTAGCAGATCTGGATATTTGCCATAGCAGCGTGTACTTCTATGGAGAGCCCCTGGTGGTGTCCTGTGAACGGACCGTCAGATCCGGAGGGGGCCTGGTAAAATATGCCGGGATGGTTTTCAACCAGAGGGCGGTTTGTCGCACTTCATTGTTCTTATGCAAACAGGCCCCCGCAGATCTCGGGCCGGGCACAGGACACCACCAGGGGCGGGGCTTAGGTCAGAGTGCTGCGCAGAGCGATCGAAAACCTGGCATGCTTATGGCAAAAATCCAGAGCAGATCTGGATATTTGCCATAAGCATGCCGGATTTTAGTGCCTTACTCTTCAGTTCCTGTCAACAAAAAAAAGAAAATGAGAAGGGGCATTTGGGTTGCGGGCATCGCCCGCTTTAGACTGTTGCTGCAACACGTTATCGCGGGCCCCGCCGCTGTGGGTGGGCTGTGACCGGCCCGAGATCGTCGGGGGCTTTTGGTTATAGGACCGATCATCATGATACAGTCTATGACAAAAAACGAAACCATCAGATTTTTTCACCAGCCCCCTTGGGATCTGACGGTCCTGTCACAGCCCACCCACAGCGGCTCATGACAAGATTGCACATTGTCCTGATTTCTCGTAATGTCCTGAATTTCCCGTAATTGGAAAAGCAGCAAAGAGGTTTTGCCACGACACATGCCGGCCAATCCAAAGAGAAGTCACAGACTAGTGCCGGGTGGTGCCTGCTGTCTGCGCATATTTTGCGGCCGGTTGTTACATGGTGTTGGCATACCCGGCGTTAAGAACGGCAAACTGTTTGAGGACATACCTGCCCGGAGTTTTTGCCGTTTAGCGGGGCATGCCTTACACCATGTCAACCGGTGCAAACATGCGCTGACAGCAGGCACCCCCCGGCATGGGTCCAACCTGGTTTGATTGGATTGAAAAAGCGGCGCCTGCATGATACCATGTCCGAAATAACAATCATGGCCCGAGAGACCACAACAAACAATGAAAGTATAAGGAGGCAGACGGCAGGTATTGACTTAAAACTTAACACTTTCATATAAACCCCCATGTCCTGACGGGCACAACAAAGTTTGAAAGCGTTAGCCGGTGGTAACAGCAGGGAAAATTTTGTTTGCTGGAAGTGAATAATTGCTTACTAATAGCTAACAGCTAATAGCTAACAGCTAACGGCTTTCATATAAAACATACAAGGAGCTGCCATGGGCAAAAAGGAATACACCCCCGTTACCATTGGAAAAGACCCGGACAAAGATGCCTGGCTGACCGCATTTTTTCTGGAAAACCACATCGATCCCTTTGCCTATCCCTACAAGGTGGGCACTATGGAACAGATTGAATTCATGGTGTATCCGGAAAACAATGAGCGGTATTTTCCCTGTTCCGACAACACCTTTGATGCCATCATGTCCAGAAATTCACCCCAGTATCTGCAGGAGCAGTACCAGTATGTGTATGACAAAATCATGCAGCTGGTGAGTGATTTCATCGAATCAGTCTATGACCGGGCATTTCTCACAGCCCTGATCCGCATCAAATATGAACATGAGATCGAAACCCCCCTGATCATTCCCTCCCGCCTGGAAAAACGGCTGTGCAAAATCTTTTTGAGCAGAACCCACATCGAAAATCCCTATTCCCGGGAAAAACAGCACGAAAACCGCCAGGCCCAGAAACTGCTGCAATCCGACACCTTTAAAAAAGCTTTCAACCGCATTGACGGCGCTTTTACAAATATTGACACCTTTTCCCTGCACTCTCTGCGCAAAAAAATCAAGGAGATCGAACTGCAGCGCCTGCTGACCGTGCTGTGTGCCCGGGATATGTGGCGCAGCACAAAAATGGAGACCCCTTCTGAGGCGGCGTGCAAAACCTTGTTCAACACACCCGTCACCGGCAACGGCCTGGAGCGGCTGATGGATCTGATCCACACCCCGAAAAGCAAAATCCTCTGGCTCACGGATGAGTCCGGCAGTGTGATGGTGGATATAGCCATTGCAAAATTTCTGGCGGAACTGGGCCACATTGTCATCCTGGCGGTCAAGGAAACCCCGGTTTTTAAAAAGGTCTCCCTCACCGATACCCGCACCGACCCGGTTTTGGCAAAAGAACTGGAACCCAGCCACTTCATCTATGAGAAAACCATCAGCAAAAACCGGCTGGTGCAGCGGCTCAAACAGGATGAAGACATTTATGTGGTATCGGACGGCACCAAAGAAACCCTGAACCTGCTGCTGGTATCCACCACCTTTGCCCGGATTTTCAAGGAGGTGGACTGTGTGGTTTCCCGGGGCCATGTCCAGAAAAGGCGGCTGATCCATACCCATTTTCAGTTCACAAGGGATATCATCAATATCAGTGTGGAAGACAATCCCCGCAAAGAAAAGCAGTTGTCCATCACCTTCAAGCCCCGGCATCCGGATTTCATCAATTTTTCCCACAAAGACCTGGAGGACCGGGCCAACCGCATCATAGACCAGATGAAGGCGGCAAAGGCCAAAAACATGACCGTGATGTTCTACAGCGGCATCATCGGATCGATTCCCGGCAAGATCGATGTGGCCAAAAACATCATGACCGAGTTCATCGACCACCTGCAGCAGCAGTACCCGGATCTGTTCATCATCAACCCCTCCACCTATTACGAACCCGGCATGGATGCAGATGATCTCATGTATATGTGGGAAATCGTCCAGACCAGCAATTATATCGATATCTGGCGCTTTCAGACCACTGAGGACATTACCGCAGGCTTTGCTTTGATGAAGCAGAAGGTGCCGCCGGAATGGATAGGAAAGGATGCCACCTACAGCACGGGCTGCACCAAAGAGATGCGCATTGCCCAGAAAGCCCTTGAAACAAACCCTGAAATGCAGATCATCGGCCCCTCCCTGGACAAATTCATGCGGCGGGATGAATACGGGGTGGGCAGCATGTATGACCAGCGCCTGGCAGACGGGTGATTTTTTAGCTGTTAGCTGTTAGCTGTTAGCTTTTAGCTGTTAATGCGGTCCCATGCCAAGTAGCCCACAGTATGTCTCCTTAAATACTGCTCCCTTTCCGGGTGTGTAGCGTGGGGATCTGGGAGACATTAATAGAATCATAGAAGCTCAAATTCAATTCGTATTCTATAGCCTAAAGCCGCTGCATATTTTTCGAGTGTTTTGTAAGTGGGGAAAGAATCCCCGTTAGCTTCAAGCCTTGAAATATTGCTTTTTTTTGTACCCATTTTTTTTGCTATTTGCTCTTGGGTGAGACCTCGTTCGATTCGTAAGGCGATCATTTTCTTGCGCAGATCCCATATCGGAGCTAACCGATCATACTTTTTTTTTAAAGTAGGCATGCTCATTCTCTACCTCCTTCATACATTACATCCCCATGCTATGGTAATCGTCCGGCGCTTCGTCCAGGGAGGTTGTTTTTTTATCTTGCAGATCTGCAAGGGAAACTGCTTCTTGAATGATTTTTAACAAAGGTTTTTCATCACCATAAAAGGCTATTTTTGATGCAGAATTCGTCTTTATCCAATTTCACTAATTGAGAAATATCTATGGTATTGATCAGTTTTTGTAATTCCCGTTCAATGAATTCCGGTTGGGCAAAGCGGCTCTCTCCTTTAGACATGGCTACTTTTCTAATTTCACCAGCCCAATCATAAACGTCTTGAAAAAAATGGTGATGAATTGTTTTGAGGTGATTTAATGATAAATTCCCAAGCGGCATAGTTTTAAGTCTTATCTGAAAACAACGGTGCTCAAATCTATCCAGCTTTTCTTGATCCGTGATCCCTGCTTTATTTTTGAAGACGGTTGTTCCAGGATAATAAAACCGACTGATCAATGTGTATTTCATTTAAGGCCCATATCTTTTTTAATTTCCTCCACCATTTCTTCAGCGGAAAGGCCGCTAAGGAACCATTGTTTTAACTGTTCTTTTTCATTTTCGGGGGTGATATAGCCCTCGATTGCACTGGAAGCAACAGTATCCTCAACAAGTTCGTTTACTTCTTGTTTGGTTAAAGTCGGGTTTGATTGTCGCATCGATATATCCTTATGTGAAAATGTAATCCATAATCATTTTGTTATCAAAATTGATAACAAAAGTCAAGCAAATCTCGAAAAACTTTGCCAGTATGACGAGAGTGCTGTTTGATTAGCAAGAGAAGGTTGACATATTTTTTGCCGTTCCTTCATAAATAAGTATGGTGGACCCGGTGACCTATTTTCACAAAAGAAGCCTTTCAGCTTGATTTTAACCGAGATACGGGATCATCACCAATGAGTTTGGATGCTGTCAAAGGGGATGCACGCATAAACATGGATATCCGGCCGCTTTGAGTGTCCGGATCTTACCCCTGCCGCAGCTGTATAACGGTCCAGGAGGGTGAGGGAAAAAAAATGCCAAATTTTATCATTTATTGCTTTCTCCGATACAAACCTGATATCAGGCCGGCCCTGGTCAAAAAAAAATGAAAATTTGTCCAGCCCCATTGACAACCCTTTTCCCACCGCTTTAATATACGCTTCTTTCAATGTCCACAACTGCAGGAACAACGCCTGCCTGCCAGCAGTATCTTTGATTTTTTCCAACTGCATGATTTCCGGTTCTGAAAAAAACCGGCGGGCCAGGTTCAGGTTTACACCCCGGTGTTGGTCCTCCATGTCAATGCCCACATCTGCATCCCAGGAGACGGCGCAACCTGCCAGACCTTTACAATGGGACAGGTTGAAACGCACCGGCAAAGGGGTTACACCCGGCATGAGAGCGGGTTTACCATGGCGGTTGACACAATACTGCACCGCTTCCGGCGCGATCCGGCAGCACCGGGACAGAACAAACCTGGCCAGGGCCTTTGTCACAAGGCTTTCATGGCGCTTTTTTTCAGATCTGATGTTGCTTATGGTTTCGGATTCTGCCGGACTGAGGATGCGGTGATACTGATCAATGAGCCTTTGGTCCCGGATCTTATCCAGACAGGTATAATAGAGATGGATATTATCAGGTTGCAGGGAGAATGGATTCACTGGCGGCGAGGGGATGTTAAAATTCCAATTTCTAAGATTCCAAAAATGGTATAAATGGCGCGCCCGGCAGGATTCGAACCTGCGACCCCCTGATTCGTAGTCAGATACTCTATCCAGCTGAGCTACGGGCGCGTTTGAATGAAATGTAATGCTTTATACCAGACGATGGTGGTGATTGCAAGGTGTTTTTGGCGTTGATCAAGGGTGGCCGCAGGAGATACAGCCCCACAATTTTGATCAAGCCCCCTGCGGGTGCCTTGTGACAGGACCGTCAGATGACAATCTCGGGCCGGTCACAAGGTACCCACAGGGGGCGCGGGGTGCGATAGACCAGGCAAAGCAGACAACACCTCAAACAATGGCAAGAGAGCAATAAGTATTTGACCTTGGGGCAAAAGCTTTATATAAGAGGAAACTGGATTAGGGATGACCAATTTTATATGATGCTGGCCATAAAAGAAGCACTGCATGCCCGGGCCATGGACGAAGTCCCGGTGGGGGCCGTGATTACAGATGCAGACGGTCAGGTG
>DATFJY010000181.1:0-3271 GCA_035268905.1 Desulfotignum sp. | reverse complement strand
TGGACCGGGCCCCGGTGGATACCCCTTTGCAGACAGGCATCACCGTCATCGATACATTGATCCCCATCGGCAGGGGGCAGCGGGAGTTGATCCTGGGGGACCGGCAGACCGGAAAAACCGCCATTGCCATGGATACCATCGCCAACCAGAAGGGAAAGGATGTGATCTGCATCTACTGCGGCATCGGGAAACGGGGATCCGCCCTTGCCAAGGTCATTGCCGAACTTAAGAAAAATGATGCCATGTCCTATTCCTTTGCCGTGGTTTCCACGGAAGAAGATCCGCCGGGCCTGCAGTTTATGGCCCCGTATACAGCCACGGCCATGGCGGAGCATTTCATGCACCAGGGAAACGATGTCCTTATTGTATATGATGATCTGACCCGCCATGCCCGGGCTTACCGCGAGTTGTCCCTGCTGCTGCGCAGACCGCCTGGCAGGGAAGCCTATCCCGGTGATATCTTTTATATCCATGCCCGCCTGCTGGAAAGGTCCACCCATCTGATTGCAGACAAGGGCGGGGGCTCTTTGACCGCTTTGCCCATCATTGAAACCGAGGCACAAAATATTTCCGCGTACATTCCCACCAACCTGATTTCCATCACCGACGGGCAGATCTATCTGTCGCCGCTGTTTTTCAGAAAAGGGATTCTGCCGGCCGTGGATGTGGGAAAATCGGTGTCCCGTGTGGGGGGCAAAGCCCAGCTGCCGGCATACCGGACCGTGGCCGGAGACCTGCGCCTGACCTATTCCCAGTTTGAAGAACTGGAAACCTTTTCCCGGTTCGGGGCCCGCCTGGATGAAGATACCCGAAAAAAACTGTCCCGGGGGCGCAGGATACGCGAAATATTGAAGCAGTACCGGTATTCACCGCTGCCGGCAGCAGACCAGATCGCCGTATTGATTGCCCTGACCCACGGGGTATTGGATGATATTGCACTGGCTGATATTTCCGATGCCCAGAAAAACATACAAAAGGCCGCCAATACCGACCACCAGGGGATGATGGAAAAGATCGCCGCAGGGGAAAAAATGGATGAAAAAGCCATTAATACCCTTGTGGAAGCTGCGCAGGGCGCCGTAAAACCGCTCAACAAAGAATCATCCGATGCAGACCCTGGCACAGCTTAAACGCCGGATAGACAGCACCGGTGATCTGCACGCGGTGGTGCGGACCATGAAGTCGCTGGCAGCGGTGAGTATCCACCAGTATGAAGCGGCATCCCAGTCGCTGGTGGCGTATGCCCATACCCTTGATATGGCCCTGGGTATTGTGCTGCGCCATGATCCGGATACCCGGCTGTATACCCGGCAGTCTGCCCGGAAAACCCCCGGGGCCGTCATCTTTGGATCAGACCAGGGCATGTGCGGGTCCCTCAACGAACAGGTGACCTCCCATGCCCTGGACCAGCTGCAGCAATTTGATGGGGATGCTGGACAGATGCCCGTGATATGTGTGGGCATGCGGGCAGGTGGATTGGTGGCGGATGCCGGCATTAATTGCAGTGAAATCCGGGAGGTGCCCGGTTCCGTGCATGCCATCACCCCCCATGTGGGCGAAATTCTGATGGCCATAGACACCTGGCAGGCCAAAACAGAGGTGGACCATGTGCTGTTGTTTCATGCCCGGCCGACATCTGCTGCCGGATACACCCCCCATACGGTTCACCTGCTGCCCATCGATGCCCAATGGCTTTCACAACACCGATACCGCAGCTGGGATTCCGCAAGCCTGCCCATGTTCACCATGGAACCAGAGCGCCTGCTGTCCTGTCTGATCCGGGAATATCTGTTTATCTCGATATTCAGAGCCTTTGTGGATTCTCTGGCCAGTGAAAATGCCGCCCGCCTGGCAGCCATGCAGGGGGCCCAGAAAAACATTGAAGAGCTGATGGAGGACCTTGAAAGCCGGTACAACCAGCTGCGCCAGATGTCCATTACCGAAGAACTGCTGGATATTGTTTCAGGATTTGAAGCCCTGGGCCAAAACACCCGGTAGGAAGCGGCAGCGCAGAACCCGCGGCAGGCATAATTTCACATCCCCGGACAGCAGAGAAATAATCTGTCAGACAGCCAAAAACGGGCTGCCCAAACAAAGTCCAAAGAGATCAGCCATCAGACAGGCACCCGCGCACGCTGGCGATGAGTTCGTCCGAAGGCACCGTCTTGTTGAGAAAAACGGTTGCACCCGCGTTATACATGTCATTGACGGTTTTTTTGTTGCTGTGCATGGAAAGCGCGATCACTTTGATGCGGGGATTATGGGACAGGATCTGCCGGGTGGCATCTATGCCGTTGGTTTTTCCCAGGTTCACATCCATGATAACCACGTCAGGCGCCAGCGTTTGCGCCAAATCAATGGCGGTGTCGGCATCTGGGGCCTCGCCCAGCACCGCAATATCCGGTTCCATCTCCAGCAGGCCCACAAGCCCTTCCCGCAGCAGTTTGTGGTCATCTACAATGAGAAGGCCGATGCTGTCTTCTGAATTACGGACCGATACCGCAGGCTTGTCTTCCGCCCGTCTATTGTATCCGGGTTCAACGGTGGTGACGGCTTCTTCGGTTTTTCCGGCCGGTGCTGTCAGGGTAACGGTGGTTCCCTGACCCGGTGCTGATGCAATCTTCATCCGGCCGCCGATATCTTTTAATCGTTCCTCGATACTGAACAGTCCCAAAGAAGCTGTAGCATTTTGCTTTTCCGCAAATGCTTCCGGCTCAAATCCCTTGCCGTTGTCTGACACAATGATGTTTATGTTCTGATCCGGTGTCCGTTCAACCGATATAGCTGCCTGTTTTTCTCCTGCATGTTTTACCACATTGAACAACAGCTCCTTTGTGCACTGGAACAGCAGAAAACAGGTATTTTCCGAGATCGGCTCAATGGTGTCGTCCATCCGGGATTTCAGGGTAAATTCAAACTTTTTTTCCATGTAGGTGACCAGCCAGTTCACGCCCCCGGCCAGGCCGTCGTTCAATATGGCGGAAGGAGACAGGTCCACTGTAAGAGACCGCAGTTCCGCCAGGGTTTCTTCCAGAATACCTTCAATTTTATGGGCGGTTTTATGGATTCTGTCAAGATCGTTTTTGCGGTGAATATCCCATAAATGCATGCGTGCGCCCACCACCAAAGGCTGAATATGGTCATGGAGAACAGCAGAGAGGCGGTTGCGTTCCTTTTGCTCCACCTGGACGAGTTTGTTGGCCAGCTCCCGCATCCGCTCCGTCTGGTTCTGGATTTTGGCTGTGCGGTCCCGGACGCGTTGCTCCAGCAG
>DATFJY010000180.1:0-3663 GCA_035268905.1 Desulfotignum sp. | reverse complement strand
GGCCCCGATGGCAATGATTTTATTGGTGGTTTCCGCCAGGGCTTTTGATGCTGTCACTGCCGGTGTCTGCATTTTTGCCGTATCACTGACGGGCTGGATCAGTTTGGCCCCGTAAACGGCCCGTATCTTTTCTCCCAGCTGCACACTCATATCCCCCACGGAATAGGCGGCACTGGGTTTGGAAATCACCTCGAGCGCCCCCAGAGAAAGGGCTTCCATGGCCAATTTGCTGCCTTTGGCGGTAAGGGAACTCACAATGATCACCGGCAGCGGAAAATGCTTCATCAATTTTCGTAAAAACGTGATGCCGTCCATTCTGGGCATTTCAATATCCAGGGTGATCACATCCGGCTTCAGGCTGACGATCTTATCCCGTGCCGCATAGGGATCAGGTGCCGTGCCGACAACCTGTAGTCCCTCCTGCCGGGACAATTGTTCGGAAAACACCTTTCTGACCACTGCCGAGTCATCCACCACCAGCACCTTAATGTCTCGGGGCATTGCACCATCTCCAGTCTGTAATGGTTTTTTGAAAAAACCTGTTAATCTGTATGCAGCAGCATCCCCAATTTTGCCATATCTGTATCAACCATGTGGAATTGGCTTTCCGCCGGCATTTTTGACAACCCGACAATTTCGGGTATGCCCAGCGCAAAAGGGTTCTTTGTCTGTGTGCTCCGCAGGGCATTGCCACAGACCATGTTGAGCAGTTCCTTGAGCGTACCCGAAAGATGTTCCGGTGTGAGCTGGTCCTGCGGCTCTCCCATGAAATTTTCCGCCATTTCCAGCACCAGGGTTTCCGGCGCAGCCAAAATCACATGGCCGCTGACATCGCCGGAAAATGACAGCCGGCAGGCCATAATATCCGGCGCATCCAGTCCGGACCGGGATAAAGCAGCTGTCTGCCCGAATTCCACCGGCAGAAAAAACATGGTTTCCATGACTTCAGAAATCGAAGTCATCATCTCCGTCATCAATTGTGTCTTCATAATCCGCTTCTCCAAGAATGGTGACAATTACATCTCTGATCGCTTCGGCTGTAAAGGGTTTGGTAACATACCCTGCAGCACCGGCATTCATGAATTCATCGATCCGGCTCTGGTTGCCCTCCGTGGACACCACCACCACCGGAATATCCTGAAACAGTTCCTGCTCCTTCATGGCGTTGACAAACGCCAGGCCGTCCATGACCGGCATATTGTAATCGGTTATGACCAGGTCCACCCAGCTGTTTTTCATCAAGGCAAGGGCTTCTTCCCCGTTTGCCGCTTCCAGCAGATGGGAGCCGCCATAACCGGCCGCCTTCAGGGTGCGTTTGATAACCGCGCGCATGGGCAGCGAATCATCCACTATCATAATTGAATATAACATATTTTTATCCCGGGTCTTTTTGGTTTACGCCATCTGCAGCAGTGTTTCCACTTCCTGCATGTTGATCCCAAAATCCGCTATTATCATGGACATGTCAACAGCTGATATTCCCAGTTGTGTCATCACCTGGTCCTTGAACCGGTACGCCAGGCCGTCTGCACCCACGCCGTTTCCCAGCATCATGCTCAGACAGTCCGCAAGATACACTGCTGCAATCTGTTTATCCGCCATTTTTGTTTCATCCGACAAATGGTGGTGCCGGATGATATTCACCATTCTGGGACTGAATTTCCACATTTTGGCGATCATGGCACCCAGCTCGGCATGGTCGATGCCAAGGGCTTTTTTTTCCGCCTCCTGGAAGCTGAAATGTTGATTTGCCACAAGATCTGTTATTTTGCCCGAGGCATCAGCCACATATTTTTCCAGAACGATCTTGCCCATATCCTTGATAAGGGCTGCGGTAAATATGGTGTTTTTCCCTTTTAACCCCAGTCTGACAGCCACCTGTTTTGCCAGGACCGCCGAAGAAACCGAGTATCGCCACATATCCCCTTCATCCATCCCATACCCTTTCTGGCTGCCCCCAAGTGTTTGTGCTCCAGACTTTAACAATGCCAGTTCAATCACCTGGTCAATCCCCAGCAGGTTGACCGCATCCTTGATGGATTCCACCGGATTTTTCATGCCGAAATATGCGGAGTTACAGGTGCGCAGAACGCCTGCCGTGATGACCGGGTCATACTGGATCACTTTGGCGATGTCTGCCATGGAACTGTCCGGATGCTCTGCCACTGCCAGCAGCTGGCCGGCCACGGCAGGGATGGGCTTCAAATTTTTCACCTCTGCCACCAGTGTTTGAAGTGATATCATATTTTCACCTCCCCTGATCCGGATGTTTTTACATAAATATCTCCTGTGGCAATCTCGATTCTCACGGTACGGTTGACATTTCCCCCCACATTCTGTTTGGAGATCATGACCTTGTTCTTGAAAAACATTTTTTTCAAGGCCATGTAATTTCTTTTGCCGATATTGAAAAACCCCTGCTGGTCGAGGATCTCAGCCCCGCCTGCCACATACACATTCATGCGTTTCTTGTCACCTCCCAGCTGGTAGGCGCTTTTGAACAGCCGCGGGATGCCGGAATCAGCAAACATATAGGGCCTTGCCGCTGCCTTTTGCTTGTCAATGGAAGAATCCGGCAGCATAAAGTGCAAAATGCCCCCCACTTTGACCGCAGGATCATAAATGACCAGTCCGATGCACGATCCCAGAGAATAAGTGATAATCGATTCCCCGGGATTATTGCTCACCTTCATATCTGCAACACCGACAATCTGTTTCATGTGGCTATCCTTTTCACCCGGGGTCAGAAGTTAACTTTTTTACCCTGTTTGTCTTTTCGACAGAATAAAAAAATGCCTGTATCTGTTCCCCCGGCTTCTTGATGAAAAAAGGTAAAAAAAGTTAACTTCTGACCCCGAAAATGCCGTGGATATCAAGGATCAGTCCCACCCGGCCGTCGGCCAGGATGGCACCGCCGGCAAGGCCTTCCACTCCCTCGAGGTGGGCCCCCAGGCTCTTGATGACATATTCATCCTTGCCCAGCAGCTCATCGATGAGAAAGGCGCGGGTTTCATCCTTGGATTCCACCACCACCACAAGGCCCTCGTGTACCGGTTTTTTCTCATTGGAACTGTTTGTCCGGTATATGTTGTTCAGCCGGATCACCGGAATCAGGCTGCCTCTGTCCTTGACCATCTCTCCTTTGCCCTCCACGGTAAAACAGTCCTCTTTGGGAGGTTTGAACGCTTTCTGGATGGCCATGGTGGGGATCACATATTTTTCTTCATCCACCCGTATCAGCATCCCGTCGATGATGGCCAGTGTCAGGGGCAGGCTGATGGTGAATTTGGTACCCCCGCCTTTTTTGGAGGCGATCTGCAGCTGGCCCCGGAATTTTTCCAGACCGCTTTTCACCACATCCATGCCCACGCCCCTGCCGGACACATCCGTGATCTCTTTTGCCGTGGAAAACCCCGGCTGCATGATCAGATCAAAAACCTGTGCATCTGTCATCTGTTCTTTACCGGTAACCAGACCGGTCTTTTTTGCCTTTTCCAGGATGGCATCCCGGTCAAGCCCTTTGCCGTCATCTTCTATTTCGATCATGATGTGGCCGCCCTTGTGGTAGGCCCTGAGCACAATCTGTCCCTGGGACGGCTTTCCTTTTTCCAGGCGGTCGGATACCGCTTCTATGCCGTGGTCAACCGAATTTCTGATCATGTG
>DATFJY010000179.1:0-4199 GCA_035268905.1 Desulfotignum sp. | reverse complement strand
CAACAAAAACAAGAAAATGAGGAGGGGCATTTGGGTTGCGGGTTCCCGCTTTAGATCTCTTAACGTACCCCGCTTGACATCTTTTCCTTTATGGACCGGTACAGAAAGCGTTGATATGCAGCCTGGTTTTTCCATAATGATATGACTGCCGCTTTTTCGTGATATTGACCATCCGGCATTTTGAAAGGCTTGAACAACCTTGGACCCTGAATAAGAGCCAAGCTTTGACATTATTACAGAGCAACTTCCATAATTTTGTCCTGGGGGGTTGCAGGTACAGCACGTTGGTTCAATACTTCCAGGCAGAGCCCGATAGCATCTTGAATGTTTGAAATAGCTTCCTCAACTGTATCTCCCTGGGAATGACAACCAGGCAGGGCAGGACAGCTGATGTTATAGCCTTTGTCTTCCAAATCCGGTTTTAATATGACTTTAAATTTCATTGGTTTGTGTTCTTTCTTTAGCGTATCATGCTTTTTTATTTTTATTATTCCCATAAAATGAAAGACTGTCAAGAACATTTCGGATCAAGTGCCTGGTATTCCGTGAGCATGGTCTTTAGTTGGGACCGCCAGTGGACGGGGCGGGTATCCTTCAGGGCTTGGAGGATGGATGTTTTGTCCAGCACGCCGTACATGGGTCTTTGGGCCGGGGTGGGAAAGGCGGTGGCCGGTACGGGCTGGATGGGGACGGCTGTCTTGACAAGTCCCAGGTCCAGGGCCAGTTCCTGGATGGCCACGGCAAAGTCGTACCAGGAGGCCACGCCGGCATCGGTCCAGTGGAAGATGCCGGACAGATTTTTGTCGATGGCCTGCCACACGGTCCGGGCCAGGCCGTTGGCCCAGGTGGGGGTGCCGATCTGTTCGTCGATCACGGTGAGGGTTGGTTTTTCTTTCATGAGCCGCAGCATGGTTTTTACAAAATTGGCGCCATGGGCGGAATACAGCCAGGCGGTGCGGATGATAAGGGATCTGTCCAGGGTCTCTTGCACAGCCTGTTCGCCCTGAAGTTTGGACCGGCCGTATTCTGATACCGGGTCCGGGGTTTCCCGGGGCTGGTAGGGCCTGCAATGGTTGCCGCTGAACACAAAATCCGTGGAGATGTGGACCAGGCGGATGTTGTGTGTGCGGCACAGGCCGGCAATTTCCCGCACCGCCAGGTGGTTGATGCGGTCTGCCAGGGCAGGTTCGGTTTCCGCCTTGTCAACGGCAGTATAGGCGGCCGCATTGATGATGACATCCGGGGATGCGGCCTGGATACATTGTGCAATGCTGTCCGTGGTGGTAAAGTCCACTTTTGGATAATCACACAACGTCAGATCCATGCCGGCCGGGCAGGTACGCTGCAGTTCCCATCCCAGCTGGCCGTTTGATCCAAGAAGCAGCACTTTCATTGTTTTTGTCCAGGTATATGAGGGGTGAGGGTTGTGGGTTGAGGGTTGAGGGTTGCGGTATGAGGTAATTATCTTTTTTTTGATATTTATTAAACGATCACAAGCCCTTTTACAAAAGAAAAATGGACATCTTTCGTGAACAGCTTCAGGCCGTGCTGGAAGGCAGCGGCAGCTATCCAGATATCATTGGTCGGAATGGGGGTGCCTGCTTTTTTCAAGCTGGATAAAATTTCGGCATAATAATCAGCTGTGGTTATATCAACCGGATATAAAACGACCCGGGGAGAATCCAGGAAAAATTCCAGTTCGCTGTGATTTTCCAACTCCCTTGATCCTGCCTTGAATCCGGAATAAAGTTCACCAATACTGATGACACAGATGCCGATCTCATCCATTTTTTCAAGCTGGTCTGTGACATCATTATCTCCACGCATGGCATGAGAATAGATATTGGTATCGATCAGGATTTTTTTCACTTCCAGATTTCCGGATCAATATGTCTTTCCGCATCAATTTTTGCCTGAATGGCCGCAAAATCCTGCTGGGACCATTTGCCGAACAAAGAATCAAGATCATCATATCTGCGGGTAAATTTTTTTTCTTTTTTCATTCCCACACGGATTTCAATCAAATCAAGCAGCAGCTGATTGAGGCTTTTGTTTTCTTTAGATGCAATTTCCTTGAGTTTTACGGCCACATCCGGCTCTATACCACGGACAGTTATTGCTTTCATTGTTTCTCCCTGATAATGACTTTATTATTTGCATTCATATTGTATTCAGAGAGTGATGTCATGTCAAGATTGGTGTGGGTAATTAATGGTAATTGGGGGCTGTCCGCATTTACCGCAGGTATATGGGGGGTGAGGGTTGCGGTATGAGGGTTGTGGGTTGTGGTATGAGGGTTGTGGGTTGTGGGTCAGCTGATACCGAGGTGGTGTGCACAGGTGGTGAATTGGTGGTGTGCAAAGGTGTTGATCAGGGCGGTCAGTTTTTTTTCGGTGCGGTGCAGGTTCACGTAGTGGCGGAACTTGAAGCCCCGGGATGCCTGGTTTACCCGGGGTTGGTCCGGGTCGAACTCCCAGGGGTGGGCATAAAATATAAAGGTGTTTTCTTTTTTCAAAACATGGTGCATGCCCTGTTTGAATGCAGAAAAGGGGAGCAGGCGGAAATAGCCGCCCCCGCCCAGGGGGATGATCTTGTCTTTGATTGTCAGGTTGCTGATGGGCAGTTCATAAAAGGCGGTATCCATGCGGTAGCTGCCCTGGTTTTTGTGTGCACTGGACAGGTCGATGGTGCCGTAGCGGCCATGGCCGGAAAATGAGTTGAAGCTGGAATCATAGGTGTAGCCGGCTTGGGCAACAGCTGTCAGCACGGTGTCATCGATGGCAAAACTGGGGGCCCGGAATCCGTATACGGTATGGTTGATAATGGTTTCAAGGGCTGCTTTGCTGGCAGCCAGATCTGCGGCCAGAACAGACGGGTCCAGGCTGCCCGGCAAGTGGTGGTTGAAGCCGTGGGAGGCCACTTCATGGCCCCTGTCATGGATCTGTCTGACCAGGTCCGGCAGCTTTTCTGCGATCCAGCCCAGGATGAAAAAGGTTGCTTTGGGCTTGAACGGGAAGGTATCCAGCAGATCCAGGATTTTGGTGGTGTTTTTTTCCACCCGCAGGTCAAAAGAATTCCAGGTGGAAAAGGGTATATATTCTTTGAAGTTTTCCACCTGGAACCAGTCTTCCACGTCAAATGTGAGGAGGATGGAAATGGCAATCCTTTATTTAGAGTTGAGGGTTGAGAATTTAGGGTTGTGGGGTGAGGGGTGAGGGGTGAGGTTCCCGGCCGATGCCGTGGTATTCAAAAGCGGATTCTGCCATTTCTTCCGGGTCGTACTGGTTGCGGCCGTCAAAGATGATGCGCTGTTTCATGGTTTTGGCCATGTGGGGGAAATCGGGCTGGCGGAAGGTCTTCCATTCGGTTACCAGGGCCAGGGCATCGGTATTTTCAAGGGCTGTGTACTGGTTGTCGGTAAATACAAGGTTTCCGGATTCGAACCATTCTGCGGGAAATTCTTTTTTGGCCTGGTCCATGGCCACCGGGTCATAGGCCTTGATCCGGGCGCCTGCGGTGATCAGGTCCTGGATGATGTCAAAGGAGGAGGCTTCCCTGACATCATCTGTGCCGGGCTTGAAGGAGATGCCCCAGATGCAGAACACCATGCCGGAGAGGTCTTTGCCGAACCGGCCCAGGATTTTTTGTGACAGGATCTTTTTCTGGCGCTGGTTGCGCTGTTCCACCGCATCCAGGAGCATGGGATCGAAATCCAGGTCTTTGCCGGTTTTGATCAGGGCTTTGACATCCTTGGGAAAACATGATCCCCCGTAGCCGCAGCCCGGGTAGATAAAGGAATACCCGATGCGCGCATCCGACCCGATGCCTTTTCTGACATTTTCCACATCCACGCCCAGGTGTTCGCAGATGTTGGAGATCTCGTTCATGAATGATATTTTGGTGGCCAGCATGGCATTGGCTGCATATTTGGTCATTTCCGCATCCCGGACATTCATGTACAGCACTTTTTCCCGGTTCATGGAAAACGGGGCATACAGGCGCTTCATGAGTTTGGCGGCCCGTTTGGAATCCGCGCCCACAATGATGCGGTCGGGTTTGAGAAAATCATTGACCGCAGCCCCTTCCTTGAGGAATTCCGGGTTGCTCACCACGTCGAATTCTACGGAGACCCCCCGCTTGTCCAGCCGGTTCTGTATGGCTGCCTTGACCTTGTCGGCCGTACCCACGGGCACGGTGGA
>DATFJY010000178.1:0-5430 GCA_035268905.1 Desulfotignum sp. | reverse complement strand
CAGCACCCCGAAAAAAAACAGATCCTGTCGTTTCTGATCACCTATTCCCATCTGAAGGAATGCCGGGTGCTGGCCTGTGATGTCCATAACAAAGAAGCGTATACCGCATGCCGGGAAATGGGATGTGACCTGGTCCAGGGGAACCTGGTGCAGCCCCCCCAGCAGACACTCACATCCGTCCGGCACCGATATGAGACCATCGGACAGTTTGCAAAATCGGACCGCCGCATGCATGTCAGCAGGGACCGTGCCCTGATATCCGGTGAAATCAGGTATCTGGAACCGGTGTTTTCCGATTGTACGGTCGTCCAGATCTTTGATCAGTTCAGAAACCATCCTGCGTCTTCTTTCTGCCCGGTGGTTTCCAGAAACGGGGAACCCCTGGGCATTATTCGGGAAACCGCATTCAAGGAATATACATTTTCAAGATTCGGGAGGCAGTTGCTGGAAAACCCGTCATTCGGCAAAAACATCTCACGGTTCATCGCAAAAATACCCGTAGCTGATGTGCATTCATCCGTGGAAAACCTTATTGAAACCTATACCCGCTACAACAACAATGAAGGCTTGATCATGGTGGAAGATATGCAATATATCGGCATACTGAGCACCAATTCCCTGCTCAAGCTCATCAATGAAAAAAATCTGACCCTGGCGCGCAATCAAAACCCGCTGACCCAGCTTCCCGGCAACACCCTGATCCATGAATATGTGGGCCAGAGCCTGGCTGATGCTGAAAATATCCATCACCTGGTCTACTTTGATTTTGACCATTTCAAGCCCTTTAACGACCGGTATGGTTTCAGAAACGGGGACCGGCTGATCCTGATGTTTGCTGAAATGCTCAAGAAAACCGCTTTTTCAGAAAACCGGTTTGTGGGCCATGTGGGCGGGGATGATTTTTTCATGGGCATCAGCAGCAGTACCCTTGAAACAGTGGAATATCAGATGGCGGCACTGGCCCGGGATTTCAAGAAAAATGCGGAAAGCTTCTATGACCCTGACACAGTGAAAAACGGGTTTCTGGCGGCTTGCGACCGGCAGGGCAACGAGCGGAAACTGCCCCTGATGACGGTAAGTGTGGCCATTCTGGAACTGCCGGCAGGCAGCAAAACCCATCTGACTGTCGAAGATACCGCCAATATTCTTGCCCGTCTGAAAAAAAAGGCCAAGCAGTCGGAGACCGGCATGGCCAGTGCCAGACTGGACAACAAACCAGGAAATCAGGAACCATCATCCTGAACCGCAATGATGCAGTTCCTTAACAGGCTATGCCTTGAACCGCTGGCCGAAAAATTTATGGACATGACCCGCAAAAAAAAGGGGCAGATATCTGGGCAGAGAATGATGGGTTTTACGCATCGTCAAAAAAATCCATTTGTGTTCAACAAAATTAAACGCGGCAAAAATATCCCATAACGGCGGGAGAATAATGGTGATGGTTTCACCGACCCTGTGCAATTCCCGGAAGAAGATATCCGGTTTTTCCACATGTTCAATGGTATGGGAACACAGCACATTTTTGAATTGTTTGTCTGCAAAAGGCAGATGGTAAATATCTTTAATCAAAACGAAATTCGGTACCCGGGCATGCCTGATAATATCCGCATTGATTCCGCCTGCATCGGTCTTGCCGCAGCAGATATTCAGGTCCCACTGCTGCCCTCCAATTATCCGTTCCTTCATCAGCCTGTAACTGATGAAATTGAAAAGTTTACCCACCAGTAAAAAGCTGATGAAAACAAGGGCTGAAATCACACCGGGCTGCTCTAGTAATTCGCTCATTCACTGGATTCCTTTATGGTCAATGGTTTCATTTCCAGGATTGTTGTGGTGTGTGATATCTTTGCCGATACAGCAGACAAAAACCCCCTGCCGGATTCAGCATCCCGGTTTTCCCCTGTAAAAGCCGGCATCATATCCGGCAATTGATAAGATAACGTTTGGAATCTGTTTTATTTTTATCAGGACTGCACATGCAGCCTGTATACCTTCTGATTTACCGGCATTCTGGAAAATTAACCGAACTTTAACCTGCCCATCACCGGGATCTAACCGGTACCCGCTAAAAATACATACCAGTACCGAACAGGCTTTTGCCGCTAACCCCTGTTTTTGGGGTATTCATCAGTCCTGCCATGAATGCCCTTGTGGTGGCATTTATCTTGATGACCTTTTCCGGTGACCATTTTCGGTGCCGTAATGGTTGAAATCCTCAGACGGAAAGAGAGCTTTTGATGAACAATACCATTCTGGTCCTCATTGACGGACTGCGCAGCGATGCCATCACCCAGGCCCATACCCCTGCCATGGACTGTCTCATGGCATCCGGCACCTTCTGCCTCACCGGCCAGACAGTGGAACCCTCTTTGACCCTGCCGGCCCATTTTTCCCTTTTTACCTCTCTGCCGCCATACAGCCACGGGGTTTTGACAAATACAGGCCTGCCGGACATGTCAGCTGCAGGCCAGAGCCTGTTCGCCCATTTGAAGGCCCGGGGCAAATCCTGCGCTGCATTTTACTCCTGGGAACACCTGCGCAACCTGGCACTGCCCGGGCATGTGGATTATTCTCATCTCCAGAAACTGTGTACGGAAAATGACCTGGAAATGATCGGAGGCGCTGCTGCCAGGCATATCACCACCCGGCGGCCGGATTTTACCTTTGTATATCTGGAATGGGCAGATGTCGCAGGTCATATCCACGGATGGATGTCTGATCCATATCTCGATGCTGTGAGCCGGTGCGATCATGTGCTGGGAAAAATTGTGGATGCCGCCAAAACAGCCGACAAAAAAGGGACCTGTTTCAATCTGGTGGTGCTCAGCGACCATGGCGGCTGTGGACAGCACCATAACACCACCGGTCACCCTGATGTCCTCACCATCCCCTTTATTGCATATGGCAAACCTGTCAGAAAAGGACACCGTCTGGCCGGACCGGTATCGATTCTGGACATCGCCCCCACCATCGCAAAACTGATGGATATAACGCCCCACCCGGAATGGCTGGGAACTGTTATTTCAGACATCTTTGAGCCAAGTTCCCGGAAAGTTCCCATGATGCGGCTGGGATAGTTACGCAGATCAGCGGCATACCCAATCAGACACCCATTATCAGACTAACAAGACAGACATTATGCTGCAGCCAGTGTTTTGATTTCATGGGCGACCTTTTTGCTCTGTATACGAATAGCCAGCATCGGAAAATCCAAGGCCGGACAGCTGCTCCTGTATCTCAGCCAGTACAAGGGAGAGGCGGGCTGTTATCTGTTCAGTGGGTCACGCCCAGTACATGGCACTTTGGACAGCGGCCAGCAGCTGCCGGATATCAGCCGGGTGGATATCACCGATATGGCCGATGCGGAAGGTGTCCTTTTCGGTGACCTTACCGGGATAGATCACGAACCCTTTTTCCTTGAGACGGCCGTAAAATTCTTTGAACCGGTAATCCGGATGGTCTGGACGTAAAAATGCAGTGATAATAGGGGACCGGTACGGTCCGTCCAGCAGGGGAACAAACCCCAGGCGGGTCATTCCGGAGACCAGAAGATCGCCGTTTTCCCGGTACCGGTTCCAGCGCTTTGCCACACCACCTTCCTCAGCCAGTTCTTCCAACGCCCTGGCAAAGGCCCGCACCACATGGGTCGGGGAGGTGAACCGCCATTTGCCGCGGTCCTTTTCCATGGTTTCCCACTGGTCGAACAGGTCCAGGCTCAGGGCCCGGGCATTGCCTTTTGTCCGTGCCAGTTCCCTTTTCCCGGCAATGACAAATCCGAACCCCGGCACCCCCTGGATGCATTTGTTGGCGCTGGAGATCAAATAGTCGGCCTGGATTTGTGCCATATCCATGGGAATGCCGCCGAAACTGCTCATGGCATCCAGGATGAATGTCCGGTGGAACCGCTTGACAATGTCACCGATGTCAGCCACCGGATTCAGCATGCCGGTGGTGGTTTCACAATGGACCACCGCCACATGGGTGATGGCCGGATCCTTTGCCAGTGCTTTGGACAGCGCATCCAGATCCGGCGGTGCCGTATCCCCGCTGTCCAGCACCTGGTGATCGATCCGCTGGCATTCGGCTATCCGGGCGATCCTTCTGCCGTATGCCCCGTTGGCCAGGACCAGCAGCCTGCCCTTGTCAGGGATGGCGGTCGTCAGGCAGGCCTCCACACAGAAGGTGCCGCTGCCCTGCATCAACACGGCGGTATACCCGGGGGTCGGGGTTGCCAGCTGCACCAGGGTGGCCCGGATGGTTTCCACGATCTGTTTGTAATCATCATCCCAGGTGCACCAGTCCCGGAGCATGACCTGTTTCACCGATTTGGTGGTGCTCAACGGACCGGGGGTCAGAAGCAGGTAAGGATTGTCAGGCAGAGGTTCCATTGCAGATTCTCTCCATAAGGTTTATCTCAAGGGATTTTCACCGGCTTGCAGTTTTTGGTTGATTTCATGGATCACCGGCATAATGTCTGCCAGGGTTTCCAGGGTATAATGGGCACCGGCCTGTCTGAACCGGGCATCGATTCGGTGCAGACGGGTATCCAGATCCGCCGGATCGAGGCCGCTCACCTCGGCTGCTGTCATTCCCAGTTCATTGCCGGTATGGGTGATACCCACCGTCCACATGCCGGCATTGAGCCCTTCTTCAATGTCTGCGATGGTATCCCCGATTTTGACCATGGCTTCCATGGGATAGGTGCCCAGCTGTATGGCGTTCCTGTAGCACATCCAGGGGAAAGGCCGGCCCGCCGGCACGTCTGATGAGCAGACAATTGCATCCGGATGATAGCCTTTGCTTTTGGCGGCCGGCACCAGGACATCCATCATCTCCCGAACATATCCGGTGCTGGATCCGATCCGGATACCCATGGACCGGAGTTCCGCCACCGTATCGGTCACCCCGTCTATGGGATCGCTGTGCCGGCTTATGGTTTCCACCATCATGGCCGCAGTCCGCTGATACAGGTCCTCTACATCCCCCTCATCCGGCAGCCGGCCGTGCTGTTTCTTCCAGGCAGCCGCCACATCCTGCAACCCGCACATCTGCCGGATATGTTCCTTTTTGGCCAGCCCCATGAACCGTCTGGCATCACCTGTTGACACCGCCACATTCACTTGGGCAAACACATTCACAAAAACGGCTGCCGGTCCTGTGCATCCGTGGTCCACTGCGGTACCGGCCCAGTCCAGGACAACGGACTGTAACGGCCCGGTGTAGGCGGTTTTTCGGATAAACGGTTTCATTGTCGGCTTTTTCCCCTCCTGCATCGATTTTTCTACAGCATGTCGGTTTCAGGTTCGTATGTCGGTTTCAGGTTCACTTCAAAATTTTTCAAATGTACTGTAAAAAAATGTGTCCAATGTTAGACTGCGGTGTTAATTTCATTAATTACGGTTTTGGTTACCGTTTTTTGTGAACTCCCTA
>DATFJY010000177.1:0-2280 GCA_035268905.1 Desulfotignum sp. | reverse complement strand
TGGTGTGTATTATTCCTTCTGACAAGGCACCTGCCCATTACGCTGCAGAACCGGATGATATCCGGACCGGACTGGGCATCGATGCCGGCGGCACCTATACAGATGCTGTGGTATATGATCTGAAGAACCAGGCCACGCTGTCCAAGGCCAAAGCATTGACCACAAAATGGGATTTCACCATCGGTATTGGAAACGCCCTGGCAAAGCTGGACCAGGACCGGCTGGCAACTGTGGAGCTGGTGGCACTTTCCACCACCCTGGCCACCAATGCCATAGTGGAAAATGAAGGCCAGACCGTGGCCATGCTTTTGATGGCACCCCCGGACCTGGCCCAAACCATTGACTATTCACCCAAAACCGTAATCCAGGGGGAGCTGGACATCTCCGGCAGACAAAAAACCGACATAGACCCTGATCAGATCAAAAAATCCGCTGACCAGATGATCGCCAGCCAAGGAGTGACCGCCTTTGCCGTATCCGGGTATGCCGGCACCATCAACCCGGCCCATGAACTGGCGGTGAAAAGAATTCTCCAGGACCACACCCGGATGTTTGTGAGCTGCGGTCATGAATTGTCAGATACCCTGAATTTTCAGACCAGGGCTGTCACCGCCATGCTCAACGCCAGGATCATCCCCCGGCTGAAGAACCTGCTGTCAGACCTGGAACAGGTCCTTTTCCAGTTCACCATCGAAGCCCCCATCGTGGTGGTCAAGGGGGACGGCACCCTCATGGATGCGGCCATGGCAAAAAAACGGCCTGTGGAAACCATTTTGTCAGGTCCGGCCGCTTCCGTAGCAGGGGCCCGGCACCTGACCGGTGCAGCAGATGCCCTGGTGGTGGATATGGGCGGCACCACCACTGATACGGCCGCACTCAAAAACAACCTGGTTCGCCTCAATGAAAAGGGCTCCATTGTGGGGGGTCGCAGAACCCATGTCCAGGCCCTGGAGATCCGCACCGCCGGCCTGGGAGGGGACAGCCTGATCGCATTTGAAAGGGGCGAATTTTCCATCGGACCGGGCCGGGTGGCACCCATTGCCTGGCTGGGGAAAAACCGGCCCGATACCAGGGAAGCACTGGATTTTATCAGAAACAACCTGAACCGGTTTGCCACCTCCACCAGGCGTATGCAGATTGTCACCGCCACCGGTTCTGCCGGGCTTTCGGATCTTTCGCCCATGGAAGAACAGGTCATGTCTCTTCTGGCACAACGGCCCTGGTCCATCGAAGAACTGGTCTTTAAAACCGGGGTTCTCACCGATGCGGGTCTTTTATTGTCCCGGCTGGAAGAAAAATTCGCCATCCAGCGCTGCGGCCTCACCTTTACCGACCTGCTCCACATCCAGGGAAATTTCACCAGATGGGACCGGCAGGCAGCCAAAATTTTCTGCGAATGCATCGCCTTTATTGCCGGACAGAACATGGAGGAGATGATCCCCATGCTCCTGGAAACCGGCACCAGACAACTGTCCCTGGAACTGCTCAAACGGCAGCTGGATGATCAGATCAATCCGGCAAACCTGGCATCCTGCCCGGTTTGCCGGGCCCTGGTGGACAACCTCATGGCCGGCGGCAATGATGAATTTCAGGTACGCATTGATCTGAAGCGGCCGGTGATCGGCATCGGGGCTCCCATCGGCTTTTTCCTGCCCAAAGCGGCCCGGGCCCTGGGTGCAAAAGCAATTTTACCCGAAGATGCAGATGTGGCAAATGCCATCGGTGCCATCACCTCTGATGTGATGATCCATCGCCAGATCCGCATCACGCCCTCACAGCAGGGCGGTTTCACTGTGGAAGGCATTGCCGGTACCCGGCAGTTTCAAGATTTTGGCCGGGCAGACACCTTTGCCAAAGATATCCTGGTCAAAAAGGTCAGAGACCTTGGCCAAGCGGCCGGCACCTCCTGCAGGACCGTGACCCTGTGCATCAAAGACAAGATTCCGAAAACCGCTTCCGGTGATCCCATTTTTATGGAGCGCATCATCCAGGCCACCCTCACCGGAAGGCCCGACCGGGTCATCAGAAAAGCGGTCCCTGCATGAAAACAGGTTTCCACCGGTACCGGGCGGATTACAGCAGGGTTATCACCGGGGCCTGCTTCAGTATCCAGGCGGTAGGGGTGGGCATATACATCTCCTACGGGGTGTTTTTCAATCCTTTGCTGGAAGCCTTTGACTGGCCCAGGGCCGCCATTTCCGGGGCATCATCTGCTGCTTTTTTGATCACCGGCCTGTTCGCCATGGTGGTAGGACGGCTCAACGACCGGTTCGGCCCCAG
>DATFJY010000176.1:0-17540 GCA_035268905.1 Desulfotignum sp. | reverse complement strand
CAGGGGGCATCGGATATCAAGGTGGTGGTGGGGGGCATTATCCCGCCCGGGGATTACGACTTTCTGAAAAAGGCCGGTGCAGCCGGTATTTTCGGACCCGGCACCGTGGTGACCGATGCCGCCAACCAGACCCTGAATGTCATAGGGGCGTAACCCATGCCGGATGTAGACCTGGAGGCTTTGATCCGGGGAGTTATAGACAGAAACCGGCGCATGATCGCCAAAGCCATGACCCTTATTGAAAGCAGGGTGGCAGAACACCAGAAACTGGCCGCAGGTGTCATGGAAAAGATTCTGCCCCTGGCCGGCAACAGCATACGCCTGGGGATTACAGGCGTCCCCGGGGTGGGCAAAAGCACCTTTATTGAAAATCTCGGGGTGTACCTGGCAGATGCCGGCCACCAGGTGGCGGTCCTGGCGGTGGATCCCTCCAGCAAACGCAGCGGGGGGTCCATTCTCGGGGACAAGACCCGCATGGAAAAACTGTCCGCCCATGCCAATGCTTTCATCCGCCCCTCCCCTGCAGGAGAGACTTTAGGGGGGGTGGCCGCCAGGACCAGGGAAATGATGCTGGTATGCGAGGCGGCCGGATTTGATGTCATCCTGGTGGAAACCGTGGGGGTGGGGCAGTCTGAAACAGCTGTGGCCGCCATGGTGGATTTTTTTCTGGTGCTCATGATTGCCGGGGCCGGGGACGAACTCCAGGGTATTAAAAAAGGGGTGCTGGAACTGGCGGACGGCATTGCCATCAACAAGGCGGACGGTGACAACCAGGACCGGGTGGCCCAGGCCAAAAAAGACCTGGAAAATGCCATGCACCTGATTCTGCCGGCAACCGCTGCCTGGCAGACGCCGGTGATGACCTGCTCGTCTGTCGTGGAAAAAGGCACGGTGCCGGTATGGGAAACGGTGCTGGCACATAAGAAAATCTGCAGGGCGTCAGGAGATTTTGACCAGCGCCGCAAAAGCCAGGCCCTGGAATGGATGTGGACCCTGGTGGATGAAGGGTTGAAACAGATGTTTACAAATAACCCCCACATAAACGCACAGATTCCAGCGGTGTCCCATCAGGTGGCACAGGGAAAAATACCCCCGACCGCCGCAGCCAGGACACTGCTGTCGTATTTATAAAACGGTTATGCCCTGAAGGGCCTTTGATAGCTTTTAGCTGTTAGCTATTAGCTGGTAGTAATCAGCAGGAGAAACATGTGTAACTGTTTACTGGAACCTGATAATTACGTACTAACAGCTAACAGCTAACAGCTAACGGCTAACAGCTAAAAGCTTATAGCTAACAGCTAACAGCTTTCAAATAAAAGGAAATGGTACTATATGAAGATACATGAATATCAGGCAAAAGAATTGTTCCGGCAGTATCAGGTGCCGGTTCCCGAGGGAAGGCCTGCGTTTTCCGTAAAAGAGGCCGTGGATGCGGCCAAGGCCATGGGCGGGTTTCCCGTGGTGGTCAAGGCCCAGATCCATGCCGGGGGCCGGGGAAAAGGGGGAGGGGTCAAACTGGCCCATTCCCTGGACGACGTGCAGACCCTGGCCGGCCGGATGCTGGGCATGACCCTGGTCACCCACCAGACCGGGCCCCGGGGCCGAAAGGTAAAAAAACTGTTCATCGAGGCAGGCCAGCAGATCGAAAAAGAGTTGTACCTGAGCCTTTTAATGGACCGGGCCACGGCATCGGTGGTGATCATGGCCTCCCGGGACGGGGGCATGGATATTGAGGCGGTGGCCGCAAAAACCCCGGAACGGATCATAAAGGTTCATGTGGACCCCCTCATGGGGATACAGGGATACCAGCTGCGAAGGGCCGGGTTCGGCCTGGAACTGCCCCCTGCCGCCATGAAAGGGTTTTCCAGCCTCCTGGCCAATCTGTACAAATTTTTTGTTGCCAATGACTGCTCTCTGGTGGAAATCAATCCTTTGATCCTGACATCCGACCACCAGGTCATGGCCCTGGATGCCAAGGTGGATTTTGACTCCAACGCCCTTTTCCGGCACAAGGACCTGCTGGCTTTGCGGGACCTGGATGAGGAAGATCCCATGGAGGTGGAGGCATCACAGTATAACCTCAATTACATCAACCTGGACGGCAATGTGGGCAATATTGTCAACGGTGCCGGCCTGGCCATGGCCACCATGGATATCATCAAGAAAGCCGGGGCCACCCCTGCCAATTTCATGGATGTGGGGGGCGGGGCCTCCTCTGAACAGGTGGAAAACGCCTTCCGCATCATTCTGGCCGACAAAAAGGTCAAGGCGGTGCTCATCAATATTTTTGGCGGGATTCTGCGGTGTGATATCTTTGCCAAGGGGGTGGTGGAAACCGCCAAAAAAACCGGTGTTACCGTGCCGGTGGTGGTGCGCATGGAAGGCACCAATGTGGAAGAAGGACGGCGGATACTGGCCGACAGCAAACTGAACCTGACCAGTGCATCAGACCTGTCCGATGCAGCCGAAAAAATCGCAGCAGCGGTGAACTAAAGGAGAATGGAGTTGTGAGTATATATGTAAACAAGGACACAAAGGTGCTGGTCCAGGGAATTACCGGTAATGAAGGCAGTTTTCATGCCAGACAGTGTGTGTCTTACGGCACCCGTATTGTGGCCGGGGTTACCCCGGGCAAAGGGGGGCAGAATGTGGATGATATTCCGGTGTTCAATACCGTGGCCCTGGCAGCGGCGCAGACCGGTGCCACAGCCTCTTTGATTTTTGTGCCCCCGCCTTTCGGGGCCGATGCCATCATGGAGGCGGCTGATGCCGGGATCTCTCTTATCGTTGCCATCACCGAAGGGATTCCCATCCTGGACATGGTAAAGGTGAAACATTTTTTACACCGGAAAGAATGCCGGCTCATCGGTCCCAACTGCCCGGGCATTATTACGCCGGAAGAGTGCAAAATCGGCATCATGCCCGGCATGATCCACGCAAAGGGTAACGTCGGTGTCATATCCCGCTCCGGTACCTTGACCTATGAGGTGGTGGACCAGCTCACAAAGCTGGGCATGGGCCAGTCCACCTGCATCGGCATCGGCGGTGATCCGGTGAACGGCACCAGTTTTATCGATGTATTGTCCGCATTCGAGGCTGATCCCGACACCCACGGCATTGTCATGGTGGGAGAGATCGGCGGCAGTGCGGAAGAAGAGGCCGCCGCCTATATCAAGGCCCATGTCACCAAGCCGGTGGTGGGGTTTATTGCCGGATTGACCGCCCCGCCGGGCCGGCGGATGGGCCATGCAGGGGCCATCATTTCCGGATCCAGCGGCACTGGTGAGGCCAAGATCAAAGCGTTTGAAGAAAACGGCATCCATGTGTGCGACAACCTGGGGCTGATCGGCCGGATATGTAAAGATGTTTTTTAGCTGACCTTAAAGGAGGTTACATTGGAAAGTTATATTATTGAAGAAAACACAGCAAAAAGCAGCCGGATGCCGGCCAGGCTGGACCTGGCCCAGAGCGGTACGGGCCTGATCCTGGCGCTTTTCATGTGGGTGCACATGCTGCTGGTGGGCAGCATCATTCTGGGCAAGGATGCCTTTGACTTTGTGGCCAAGACCATGGAGCTTTCATTTTTATCCGATACCGGGCACGGGTATCCCATTGCCGTGTTCTTTGCGGTATCCGGGGTGTTTACCCTGTTTATCATCCATGCCCTTTTAGGGACGCGCAAATTTCCTGTTTCCTGGCGCCAGCACAGAATCATCAGAGACCAGATGCAGATGATGAAGCATACCGACACCAACCTGTGGTATATCCAGGTGGTGACCGGATTTGTCATGTTTTTTGCCGGATCGGTCCACCTGTACACCATGCTGGTGAATCCGGGGGGGATTGATCCGTTTCTGTCCGCCGACCGGGTGGTATCCGGCAATTACTGGTTTTTATATCTGGTGCTGCTCATCTGTGTGGAACTGCACGCCAGTATCGGGCTGTACCGCCTGTGCATGAAATGGGGGTGGTTCAAGGGCAAAGATGCCAGACTTTCCCGCAAAAAACTCAAAACCCTGAAAAACCGCCTGATGATTTTCTTTTTTGCCATAGGGTTTCTGGCACTTTTCATGTTCATCATCATCGGGTGGAAACACCGGGAGAATGCTGGTGAACGGTACCAGGGCACCGCATACCAGCAGCGGTCCCATGCCGCCCTGTCTGAAGCGCCTGACGTATCTGAAGCCCCTGCAGCGCCTGCAGAGGAAGGGATGGAGGCGACAGATGAGGCTTCCGCTCCCGACCATGGGGCAGCACTGACAGAGGAAGCAGCCCCCTTGCATGACCAGGCCCCGGCAGAGGAACACACACCGGCACATGCAGCTGCTCCGGCAGATGAGACGGAACCGGTGCATGAAACAGCACCGGACGCGGGTGCAGATTCGGAACATGATACAGCACCTGTCCAGGATGCAGGTACATCTGATGCGGCAGGGCCTGCAGCAGCAGACAGCCACACAGAAGCAGATACCCATGATCAGGGATCTGATGCCAATAAAACCACGCATGCCGCAGAAGAAACCCATTAAGATAAGGATATTTCAATGAAAGTCATATATACGGATTCACTTGTCATCGGCGGTGGCCTGGCAGGCCTCAGGGTTGCCATTGCCTCCATGCAGCGGGGGTATGACACCATCGTTCTCTCACTCATCCCTGCCAAGCGATCACATTCCGCAGCCGCCCAGGGCGGTATGCAGGCCAGCCTGGGTGCCTGCATCAAAGGGGACGGGGATGATGAAGATGTACATTTTGGCGATACGGTAAAAGGCAGTGACTGGGGATGCGACCAGGATGTGGCCCGCATGTTCGTGAACACTGCCCCCAAGGCGATCCGCCAGCTGGCAGCCTGGGGGGTTCCCTGGTCCCGGGTCAGGGGCGGGGACCGGGAGGTGATCATCAATGGTGAAAAAATTACCATATCGGAAAAACATGAGGCCCACGGCCTGATCACGGCCAGGGATTTCGGGGGCACCAAAAAATGGCGCACCTGTTTTACCTCCGACGGCACCGGCCATACCATGTTGTATGCCATGGACAACAAGGCGATCCAGCTGGGGATCCCGGTGCACGAAAGAAAAGAGGCCCTGGCCCTGATCCACGAGGACGGTGTCTGCTACGGCGCCATTGTCAGGGACCTGATAACCGGAGAACTCATCGCCTATGTGGCCAAGGCCACCACCATTGCCACCGGCGGGTATGGCAGGCTCTATTCGGTGACCACCAATGCCGTTATATCCGAGGGCATCGGCACGGCCATCGCCCTGGAAACCGGTGTGGCCACCCTGGGCAACATGGAAGCGGTGCAGTTTCATCCCACCGCCATCGTGCCGGTGGGCATTCTGACCACAGAGGGGTGCAGAGGAGACGGGGGCCTGCTGTTAGACAAGGACGGGTACCGGTTCATGCCTGATTACGAGCCGGAGAAAAAAGAGCTGGCCTCCCGGGATGTGGTGTCCCGGCGCATGACCGAGCACATGAGAAAAGGCAAAGGCGTGCCCTCTCCCTATGGGGACCACCTGTGGCTGGATATCACGCTGCTGGGCAGAAAACATATTGAAAAGAACCTGCGGGAGGTCAAGGAGATCTGTGAATACTTTTTGGGTATCGACCCGGTCAAAGAATATATCCCGGTGCGGCCCACCCAGCACTACTCCATGGGCGGGGTGAGAACCAATGCCACCGGCGAGAGCCCCACACTGAAAGGCCTTTTTTCCGCCGGTGAAGCCGCGTGCTGGGATATGCACGGGTTCAACCGCCTGGGGGGCAATTCCGTGGCCGAGACCGTGGTGGCCGGCATGATCGTGGGGGAATTTGTGGCAGATTACTGCGGTGCCAATGCACTCAACGTGTCCACCACCACCATTGCCCATTTTATTAAAAAAGAGGAAAAGAAAATTACCGATCTGCTGGTGCGGGATTTCGGGGAAAACCCCTTTGCACTCAAAGCGGAAATGCAGCAGATCATGATGGACAAGGTGGGCATATTCAGAAACGGGCCGGACCTGGAAAAGGCGGTGGAGGAATTGACTGTCTTGCACCAGCGGGCCCGGCATATTGCCCTGCGCAACCGGATTTCTTCTTCCAACCCGGAACTGGTGGAAGCCATAAGGGTGCCCAAGATGATCAGACTGGCCCAGTGTGTGGCCTACGGGGCCATGCTGCGCACCGAAAGCCGGGGTGCCCATGCCAGAGAGGACTTTTTGGAAAGAAATGACAGAGACTGGCTGAAACGGACCCTTGCCACCTGGCCGGATGACAGCAAAGACCTGCCTGACATCTCCTATGAAGACCTGGATGTCATGAAAATGGAGATGCCCCCCGGTTCCAGGGGATACGGGGTGGACAACATCATTGTGCATCCGGATGCGGAAAAGCGCATAAGTGAAATCGAGGAGATCAAGAAAACCAATTCTGCTGCTGACCGGTTTGAACTGCATCAGTTGCTGAATCCCACACCCATTCCGGAAAAATTCAAAGGCAAAAACGAGCGCATCGGCAGGGGGGTTAAATAATGAGTGATCAGGCAAGAGTGTTGAAATTTCAGGTATTCCGCTATAACCCCTTGAAAAAGGGTGACAAGCCCCGGATGGTGACCTATGAGGTGACCGAAGCCCCGGGCATGACCATTTTTATTGCATTGAACGAGATCCGGGAAACCCAGGACCCCTCTTTGCAGTTTGATTTTGTGTGCCGGGCCGGGATCTGCGGCTCCTGTGCCATGGTGATCAACGGACAGCCGGATCTGGCCTGCAGAACCCTGACCGCCAATTTTCCCGATGGTGAGATAAAACTTTTGCCCCTGCCCGGATTTGAACTGATCGGGGACCTGTCCGTGAACACCGGCAAATTCATGCGGGCCATGAGCGAGCGGGTGGAATCCTGGATCCATGACCAGAATGCGGATGATGTCAACTATGATGCCCTGGAAGAGCGCATGGATCCGGATGTGGCAGATGAGATATATGAGCTGGAGCGGTGTGTGGAGTGCGGGGCCTGTGTGTCTGCCTGTGCCACCAAACGCATGCGCCCGGATTTTCTGTCTGCGGTGGGGTTTATACGCCTGGCCCGGTTTGCCATGGATCCCCGGGACAAACGGTCGGATGAGGAGTTCTACGAGATTATGGGCAATGATGATGGCGTGTTCGGGTGCATGACCCTGCTGGGGTGTGAAGATTACTGCCCCAAAGACCTGCCCCACCAGACCCAGATCGCCTACCTGCGGCGCAAAATGGCGCTGATCCGGTAAATACGGTGAAACCGGCGTGGCCTGACTGCAGTCCGCGGCAAACAAAAATGAAGGTGATATATGACAGAGTTCAAATATGATGTACTGTTCCCCCTGGGTGAGGACACCGCGGCATACCGTTTGTTGACAAAAGAGTTTGTCCGGGTCAAGGAGTTTGAAGGCAGTGAAATGCTCCTGGTGGAGCCCCAGGCACTGACCCTGCTCGCACAAACCGCTTTCAAGGATGTGGCCCATTTGTACCGTGCGGATCATCTCAAACAGCTGCGGGGGGTGATGGATGATCCGGACAGTTCCGACAATGACCGGTATGTGGCCCTGGAACTGCTGAAAAACGCGAAAATTGCCGCCCAAAAATTATACCCCATGTGCCAGGATACCGGCACTGCCATTGTCATGGCCAAAAAGGGCCAGCAGGTGTGGACCTGGTCCGATGATGAAAAAGAATTATCCAGGGGGGCGTTCCTGGCCTATACCAGCAATTATTTGCGGTACTCCCAGAACGCCCCCCTGACCATGTACAAAGAGGCCAACACCAAAACCAATCTGCCTGCCCAGGTGGATATTGCCGCGGTCCAGGGGGAGGAATACCGGTTTTTGTTCATGGCCAAGGGCGGGGGGTCTGCCAACAAGACCGCCCTGTTCCAGATGACCAAGGCGGTGCTCAATTCCGAGGAATCGCTGCTGGCGTTCATGACCGAAAAGATGAAAGGACTGGGGACAGCTGCCTGTCCGCCGTATCACATCGCCTTTGTCATCGGGGGCACCTCCGCGGAAACCAATCTGAAGGCGGTGAAGCTGGCCTCGGCACGGTACCTGGATTCTCTGCCCGCAACCGGCAGTGAGACAGGACACGCCTTCCGGGATATCGATCTGGAGGAAAAGGTGCTGGAAAGGGCCCAAAATCTGGGCCTGGGTGCCCAGTTCGGTGGAAAATATTTCGCCCTGGATGTCCGGGTGATCCGCATGCCCCGGCACGGTGCCTCCTGTCCCATCGGCATCGGGGTGTCCTGCTCCGCAGACCGGCAGATCAAAGGCAAGATCACCCGGGACGGCATTTTTCTGGAGCAGCTGGAGGAAAATCCGGCCCGGTTTCTGCCGGCAGGGGAACCGAAAATGGCACCTGCCGTCCAAGTGGACCTCAATCGCCCCATGACAGAGATCCTGGCCCGGCTGTCCGCGTATCCGGTGGCCACCCGCCTGTCGCTCACCGGCAAGATCATCGTGGCCCGGGACATCGCCCATGCCAAATTCATGGAACGGTATGAAAAAGGGGAGGGCCTGCCCGATTACATCAAACATCATATCATCTATTATGCCGGTCCTGCCAAAACACCGGAAGGCGAGGCGTCAGGTGCTTTCGGCCCCACCACTGCCGGACGGATGGACCCCTATGTGCCGGTGTTCCAGAAAGAGGGGGCTTCCATGATCATGCTGGCCAAGGGCAACAGAAGTCAGCAGGTCACCGATGCCTGCAAAAAGTACGGCGGGTTCTACCTGGGATCTCCCGGGGGGCCTGCAGCCCGGCTGGGCAAGGATTTTATCAAAAAAGTGGCGCTGGTGGAATACGAGGAACTGGGCATGGAGGCCGTGTACATGATCACGGTGGAAAATTTTCCCGCCTTTATCATCGTGGATGACAAAGGCAATGATTTTTATGCTGACCTGCTGTAAATACCGGTAACCCATGCCCGGACCGTCAGATTACGCAATCTCGGGCCGGGCATGGGTTACCCGCAGGGGCGGGATACTTGCGGGGCAGGTACGATGAAAACAAAAAAACCCGGTGATGTCTGATTTTTTTCATGGCAGCACCGGGTTTTTGTTTGCAAGGCCCGGCGGTTATGGGTGCCGGATCTGGATCAAAGGAGGTCAGCTTTCAATAAACCCGGCCCTGACCCCTTTGAGGTAATTCATGCAGTAGTTGTCATGGCCCAGGAGCATGTCTGCGGTTTTGATGGCAGCCATGATCTTTTTGTCCAGCGGATCGATGATGGCGGAATCCATGCCTGCCAGCATCATCAGGGTGACAAAGGTGCGGTTGATGATGTGGCGCTGGGGCAGGCCGTAGGAGATATTGGAAAGGCCCCCGGTGATGTGCACCTCCGGGTATTTGGTTTTGATGGCCCGCACCGCGTCCAGGACCATCACCCCTTTGGTGGAGTCGGTGGAAATGGGTTGTACCAAAGGATCCACATAGATGTTTCCGGTGGGGATGCCGATCTTGTTGAGTTCCGCCACCAGGGAATCGCCCCGGGCCACAATGTCATCGGACCCGGTGGGCATGCCGCCGTCATCCATGCACAGGGCGATCACCTTGCACTCCTTGCCTTTCAGAAACGGGATCATGTTGTCAAACCGCTCTTTTTCCAGGCTGATGGAGTTGATCATGGGGGTTTTTTCCACCATGGCAAAGGCCATTTCCAGTATGGCCGGATCCGGGCTGTCCAGGGCCAGGGGCACGGTGGCAATGGGCTGGATGGTTTCCAGCAGCCATTTCATGTCCGCTTCCTCATGGCCGATGCGGGCCCCGGCATTCACGTCGATGAATGCGGCCCCTGCCTCCTGCTGTTTTTTGACATCATCGATGATGTAGTCGGCATTCCGGTCCGCCACAGCCGCCTGGACCAGTTTTCTGGAGGTGTTGATGCGTTCTCCGATTGCTTCAAACATGGGTTTCTCCTTATCTGTATCCCTTTATGCCACAAGGCTTTTGGCCAGTTTGGAGGCCGACCCTGCATCTGCGGCAAACCCGTCCGCACCGATTTCATCGGCAAAGGACTGGGTGACAGGCGCGCCACCCACAAGGATTTTCACCTGATCTCTCATCCCTGCTTCCACAATGGCATCTATGGTCTGTTTCATCATGGGCATGGTGGTGGTCAACAGCGCTGAAATGCATACAATCTGGGCATTTGTCTCTTTTGCCTTGGCCACAAAATCCTCCGGCGGAATATCCACGCCGATATTGTGAACTTCCATGCCGGCACTTTCCAGCATCATGGCCACCAGGTTTTTGCCGATGTCATGGAGATCCCCTTTGACTGTACCAATGAGCACGGATGCGGCCGCTTTTCCCTCTCCTTCTGCAAGCAGGGGCTTGAGAATGGTGACACAACTTGCCATGGCATGGGCTGCCATCAGCACTTCAGGGATGAACATGTCCCCGCTTTCCATTTTTTCCCCCACAATGTCCATACCGGCGATCAGCCCTTTGTTCAGGATGTCGTTGGCCGGTACATTCTGGGCCAGGGCATCATTGACAAGGCTTGTGAGTTTGTCTTCATCGCAGGCAACCAGGGCTTCTGTCATGGCATTAAAATCAGTCATTTTTTTCTCCTTTATTTGTTTTTGCGTTTTACAACGTAATCCGTCAGTTCTTTTTCAATATCCGGGTTGATCTCCGGTTTTTCATAGGCAGCCAGCCGCTGGGCCACTTTGTCTTCCGCCACCTGATAAATATGTTTTTTGCCTGCCTTTGCCCAGGCATCCTTGTTCATCCGGCTCATGAGAGACGGCCTATGGAACTCGGTCCGGCAGAGTTTGAAGGTCTTGGGGTGGGTCAGGTACTGGCCGCCGATACCCACCTGTTTGATCACATCCAGATCAATGGCCTCATCCGTCAGTGCCACCGGTGTAAACATGTTTCTTATCATACCGCATAGCTCTTCGTCCACCATAAATTTTTCAAAGCTCATGGCAATATAGGAACCCAGGATGCCGCAGGAATGGAGAATGAAGTTTACCCCCCCCCTGGCAGCCGTGGTAAGGGCCACAGCAGATTCCACACCAGCCTGGGCATCAGCGCACAGGGCATCAGTAAGCCCGCCCCCGGACCGTGAGGGCAGGTTGTAGAAACGGGCCATCTGGGTCACCAGATGGATGTTTTTGGACAGTTCCGGCGCCCCGATGGACAATGCCCCGGTTTTCATGTCCATGGCCGATGAGGTGGAACCGTATACCACCGGGGCACCGGGTTTGACCAGCTGGGCCAGGGTGATGCCGGCCAGGATTTCCGCGTTCTGCTGGGCCATGACCCCGCCCAGGGTCACTGGTCCGGATCCGCCGGCCATGATCAAAGATGACACCGCACAGGCCTGGTTGTTCCGGGCCAGGGCAATGAGGGACCCGATCATTTCATCGGAGAACTGCAAAGGAGACAGGGTGTTGATCAAAGAGACAGATACGGTCTTGTCCATGATTTTTTCCTTGCCGCCCCAGAGAATCTGGGCCATTTCCACCCCTTCCAGGGCCGCTTTTTTGGAAACGGGACTGCCCATGAAGGGTTTGTCGCACAACAGCATGTTGGACAGGTTCAGGTCCAGGTGGACGGTCTGGTGGGGCATGTCAGCAGGTTCCACCATCATCCAGCCGTTCATGTCGATGTACGGAGAGGTCTGGATCAGTTTGCAAAAGTTGTCATAGTCCTCCATGGTGGCCTGGCGTTCGTTGCCGTTGGCTTCCATTATAAAAGGGGTGCCGTACCCGGGAAGAAAAACAAAGTCGTCTTCTCCGATTTCCACACTTTTTTCCGGGTTTCTGGCGTGAACGGTGAACCGTTTCGGCGCGGTTTCCAGGGCCTTCTGGATAGCGGATTCTGCGAAAAATACTTTGTTACCGTCCACCGTGAAGCCGTTGTCTCTGAAGATCTGAAGTCCTTCTTCATCATTGAAAGCCACACCGGTGGTCTTCAACAGATCCATGGCAGCGTCATGGATTTTTTCCATGTCCTGCCGGCTCAGTTCCTGCATGCGGTCATACATAAGTGTTCTCCTTCGAAGACCAGGGAGGTCCTCTGTCTTGGGTTGGTGGTTATGTGTTGCGGGTGTTTTCTCCAGAAAGTCTCCGGTTACAGGGTTGCTGTTTTTTGTTTTTATCCGGGCGCAAAGCTGCCGAAATTCGGTGGTCATAGGCCCGAAGATGAGGAAGATTTGCAGGAAATGTGCCAGGAAATATTGTTACAGACACAGGATCTGAGAATAATGGGTAACGCATTGATATGATGTCATATATCCGGAGAATCATCATATCCTGGCGTCGGGCGGTCAGGTGAAAATAGTGAAAACTTTTTTTATTTTACGGCAAAACAGAAAAAAATTTTTCATATGACAAACATCTATGGTTATGGCCTCACCATATAGTCGGCCCGGCACAACCGGTATTTTTTGATCTTGTAATGGAGCAGCTGCCGGGAGATTCCCAGATGCTTTGCCGCCCGGGTCACATTGCCCCGGGCGGCCGCAAGGGCGCTATCCACAGCCGTTTTTTCATGTTCTGCCTGGAAGGCTGCCAAAGACCCGGGGGGGACTGCGGCTGTGCCAGGTCCGGCATTTTTTCGGTTTTGGAATGCCGGCGGGTGGTTTCCATAGGTTCAAGGATATCCAGACCAGGCGTGAATTGATCGATTCCCAGCAGTTTTTCCTGGCCGGTCATGTTCATGGCACCTTCGATGAGATGTTCCAGTTCCCGGATGTTGCCCGGCCATTGATAGGTCAAAAACAGGTCCATCACTGCAGAAGAGATCTTTTGTACATGGGTGCCAAGCCGGAAATTATATTTTTCAATGAAATGGGACACCAGCTCCTCTATGCTGTCCAGCCGATCCCGCAGGGGTGGCAGCTTGACCATGACCACCCCCAGCCGGTAGTACAGATCCGTGCGCAGGCGGTTTTCCTGGATGGCCATCCGGGGGTCCTGGCTCACGGAACTGATGATTTTCACATCAACGGCAATCTCTTTCACAGACCCCAGCCGGCGCACCGTTTTTTCCTGGATGGCCCGGAGCAGCTTGGCCTGCAGTTCCACCGGCATGGCCAGCAGTTCATCCAAAAACAAGGTGCCCCTGTGGGCTGTTTCAAACAGGCCGGGCTTGTCCAGAGCGCCTGTGAATGCACCCTTTGTGGTGCCGAACAGCATGCCTTCCATCAGGTAATGGGGAATGGCGGCACAGTTGACCGCCACATATTTTTCCTGGCGCCTGGGGCTGAAATTGTGGATGGCCTGGGCGAACAATTCCTTTCCGGTGCCGGTTTCTCCCTGGATCATGATGGGGGAGGGAGAAGCCGATGCTTTCCGGGCGGTTTCTTTGACCCGGACAAAGTCGGCACTGGTGCCGATGAGATCATCAAAGGTGAACCGGGTTCCGTTGCCCAGTTCAGAGCGGCATTCCGGTGCGGCTGCCCCGGGCAGGGATCTGCGCAGCAACGCATAATCCTTGACAAAGCAGATGACCCCGGTGATGGTGTGTTCCGCATACAAAGGATAGACCGAGGTAATGGTATTGGCCACTTTTCCGGAAATGGTTTTATAGAAAAATATCCGGTTTTTTATGGGGCTTTTCCGGGTGGTGCACTGCATGATCATGCTGGTGCGGTTGTTGAGATCATAGATGTCGGTTACCTTGCGGCCCATGGCTTTTTCGGGCAGAATACCGTCAATTTTCGACTGGGCCTGGTTGTAGAAATGGATGACCCCCTCCATGTCCGCAATGATCACCCCGTCATCCAGATGGTCCAGTACGGAAAAAAAATTGATGCGGTTCATGTCCAGCATGCCGGAGGCGGTGTTGGATACATCCATATCTAAATACCCTGACAAAGGCTTGCCGCAGAACAGTCTCCTGAGCTGCGCAAGCACATTGGATGTGTTGTCCCTGCATTTATATGAAAGTAATGAGATATGAGGTTTGAGTAGTGAGAAAAAAATATCAAATTAGCTTCTCTCAAAACGCATAACTCACCACTCATAACTTTCATAATTTGTTTTGCCCGTCAGGGCATGGTCGTTATTGGAAGCCCCCGCCGGTGTCCTGCATCAGGACTGTCAGAGCCCGGTCAGGATCTCAGGCCGGATGCAGGACACCGGCGGGGGCGGGGTGCCTTCTCAATCAAATGGGGCCGCCGGCCGCCCTGCGTGCGGTTCCGGCAGCGCCTTTATCGACCCGTTTTTGGGCTAGCCGGGAAACATATTGTCTTCAATTTCAACAGCTGCCGCACTGGTGTTCATCAATGCCGCAAACCGGCCCAGGGTTATGGGCAGCATGGTTTCCGTGTAAAACTGCAACGATTTGATGATGCCCTGGTAAAAGGGTTTGTCTTTTTTCTTTGCTTTTTCCAGTTTCCGGGCCGCAATGACAGCCCGCCACAGCAGCATCCAGGCCATGACCGTATCACCGGCCGCATCCTGGAAGGGATGGGCGTTGGCAAATGCGGCCAGGACCTTCTCGGACATGGCGTTTTGGCCCATGTGGAGGGCCACTTCCCCCAGTTTGTTGACCGCTTCTTCCACCTTGACGGCATAGCCCTGGATGCTTTCGATCTCCTTGGCCTGGGCCAGGGTTTTCTGCATCTCGCCGAACAGGTCCATGATGGGCTTGCCCTTGTTCAGGCCAAGCTTTCTGCCCAGCAAATCCATGGCCTGTATGCCGTTGGTACCCTCGTAGATCAGGGTGATGCGGCAGTCCCGCAGCAGCTGGGCCATGGGGTATTCTTCGATAAAGCCGTAACCGCCGTATACCTGCATGCCCTGGGAGCAAACCTCAAAGGCCCGGTCCGTGACATATCCCTTGGCAATGGGGGTGAGGATTTCCACATATCCCTGGTATCGGGATTTTTCCTTGTCTGTGGCAGCGTATTTTGCCATGTCTGAACAAAAATGGACAAAATACAGCAGAGACCGTATCCCTTCCACATACACCTTCATCATCATGAGCTGGCGCCGCACATCCGGGTGGCGTATGATGGGGACCCCCGGAGCGTCCGGATTCATGATTTCGGTGAGGGCTTTGCCCTGTATCCGGTTTCTGGCATAGTCCAGGGCATACATATAGGCGGTGGTGGCACAGGCAAATCCCTGAAATCCCACCAGGAGCCGGGCCGCATTCATCATCAGAAACATGGCCTTCATGCCCTTGTTTTCCTCTCCCAGCAGGGTGCCGACGCAGTTGCCTTTGGAACCCAGAGACAACGAGCAGGTGGAATTGCCGTGGATGCCCATCTTGTGCTCGATTCCGGTGCAGATCACGTCATTGAATTCTCCTAAGGATCCGTCCGGGTTCACCCGGAACTTGGGCACCAGAAACAAAGAGATGCCCTTGGTGCCGGCCGGTGCCCCTTCGATGCGCGCCAGGACCGGGTGAATAATGTTTTCCGCCAGGTCATGGTCGCCGCCGGAGATAAAAATTTTTTCTCCCACAATGGCATAGGTGCCGTCCCCGTTGGGGATTGCTTTGGTGGTCAAAGCCCCCACATCAGATCCGGCCTCCGGCTCTGTTAACAGCATGGTGCCGCACCATTTACCGGTGTACATGTTTTTCAGATACAGGTCCTTCTGCTCTTTTGTGCCGAAATGTTCCACCAGATGGCCGGCCCCCTGGGTCAGGCCCGGGTACATCATGAACGGATAGTTGGCCCCGTTGAAATATTCGGCCACCGCTGATGCCAGGGTTCTGGGCATGCCCTGGCCGCCCCATTCCGGGTCTTCGGTGACGGCCAGCCATTCGCCTTCATTGAAGAGCGCAAACAGCCGTTTGAACGACTCCGGTGTGGTTACCTGACCGTTTTCCAGGGTGCACCCCTGCTGGTCGCCATCCTTGTTTGCGGGCAACAGTTCTTTGGCCGCGAAATTTTTTGCCTCTGCAATGACCATGTCAATGGTTTTTTTGTTGAAGTCGGCAAACCCTGCATGCATTTTTGACAATGCTTGTGCATCGAGCTGTTCATGTATGACAAACTCTATGTCCCGCCGGTCTGATATTACCTGTGCCATAATTCTTCGCCCTCCTGATGCTGGTGCCTGTCATGAATAATGAATATATGCTCACTGATAAATTTTTCTGTCAGCAGGATTTATTCCCATGAGTTCCACCAGATTGAAAATTATTTTTTTAAATTAAAATTAAGTGGTTGTAAGGTATTTTTCCTGAAAAATTCATTGCCTTTCAACCGGTATTTTTATTTTTTCATAAAATGAATAACAATTCATTGCATGGAATGTTGCAGGTGTCAATGATTATTTTTCAAAATCCGTTATATTCTGGTGGACATTGTTTTGCAGGGGCATGGGATATTGCTTGACCCGGTTTGATATTTTTGGTAATGCTGAACAACTAGAACAAGCGGTTTGTACATCGCAGCAACAAGGCAAAAACCCATGTTTTTCATGGAAAATGCGTAACCCCCAATGTAGGAGGATGAGGATGAAAAAACTACTAGTGATCATGTTAGGTGCGTTTATGGTATTAACATTTACCGCCGGTGCCGGTGCCAAGACACTGCGGATGGGCCTGGATGCGGACCCGGTGTCCCTGGATCCCCAGGTGCAGCTTTCCGGCGGCATGCTCCAGTTGTCCCACTGGGTGTTTGATCCCCTGGTACGCTGGACCCAGGAAATGGATTTCGAACCCCGTCTGGCCACCAGCTGGGAACGGCTGGATAATCTGACCATGCGGTTTCACCTGAGAAAAGGGGTCAAGTTCCACAGCGGCAACACCTTTTCCGCCAAGGATGTGAAATGGTCCTTTGACCGCATGCGCAAAAGTGCTGACTTCAAAGGTCTGCTTGAACCCTTTGACGGATGTTACATCGTGGATGACTACACCGTGGACATCAAGACCAAAAAACCCTATGCGCTGCTGCTCAATATGGCCACCTATTTCTTTGCCATGGATTCCGAGTTCTACACCGGCACTGATGAAAACGGCCAGCCCAAGGACATGATCCTCAAGGTGGGTGAGTCTTTTGCCCTGAACAACGCATCCGGCACCGGTCCCTTCGTGGTCACCAAACGCCAGCAAAATGTGGTGCTGGAAATGAAACGGTTTGCCGATTACTGGGATACAGACAGCCCGGGAAATGTGACCGATTTCATCTTGACCCCCATCAAGGAAAATGCCACCCGGGTGGCAGCCCTGCTTTCCGGTGGTGTGGACTGGATCTCTCCGGTCCCCCCCCAGGATTTTGCCAGAATCCAGAATGATGACCAGGTCAAGTTGGTGACCATTTCCGGCGGCCGGATTATCACTTTTCAGATGAACCCCGACCGGGTGGAGGCTTTCAAGGATGTCAGGGTCCGCCAGGCCATTGTCCATGCAGTGAACAACAAAGGCATCGTAAAAAAGATCATGAAAGGCACGGCCACGGTGGCGGCCCAGCAGGGGCCCAAAGGCTATGCCGGTTACAAGGAAAGCCTGAAACCCCGTTACGATGTTAAAAAAGCCCAGTCGCTGATGAAAGAAGCGGGTTACGGGCCGGATAATATGCTTGAAATCACCATGATGGCCCCCAACAACCGGTAC
>DATFJY010000175.1:0-15875 GCA_035268905.1 Desulfotignum sp. | reverse complement strand
CCCGGCCAGATCTGCTGTCAGGATATTTTGCGCCAGTACACGGGCAACGGCATTTTCAATCGCATCCGCCGCAGCTGTATAGCCGAATGTGTACTTGAGCATCATGGCACCGGACAGAATCTGGGCAATAGGGTTGGCAATGCCTTTGCCTGCAATGTCCGGGGCAGATCCGCCGGCAGGTTCGTACAGACCGAATTTTTCCTCATTCAGGCTGGCAGAGGCCAGCAATCCCATAGAGCCGGTGATCATGGCGCATTCATCGGAAATGATATCCCCGAACATATTGCCGCACAAAAGTACATCAAACTGGTGCGGATTTTTGATCAGCTGCATGGCGGCATTGTCAACATACATATGGTTCAAACGGACATCGGGAAAATCTTTGGCAACCCTGGTAACGGTTTCCCGCCATAATACCATGGAAAACAATACATTGGCTTTGTCAATGGAGGTCACCTTTTTGGTCCGTATCCTGGCTGCTTCAAAGGCCATTTTTGCAATGCGCTCTATTTCGAATCTGGCGTATACCATGGTATCAAAGGCGTATTCCGCTTTTCCTTCTCCTTTTCTGCCCTTGGGTTCACCAAAATAGATGCCGCCTGTCAACTCCCGGACACAGAGAAGATCAAATCCATTCTGTACAATATCCGGCCGCAGCGGAGATGCATGGGCAAGGGAGGCAAACACCTTTGCAGGCCGTAGATTGCAGTACAGGTTGAAATGTTTTCTCAAAGGCAGCAGGGCGCCCCGTTCCGGCTGCTGCGCCGGGGGGAGATGTTCCCATTTGGGGCCGCCCACAGATCCAAATAAAACCGCATCACTGTCCCTGCACAAAGCCAGCGTGGCATCGGGCAGGGCCATGCCATGGTTGTCAATGGCTGCACCCCCTACGTGGGCGTATTCGTACGCAAGGGAGAATCCATATATCTGCCCGGCCCGGTTGAGCACTTTGACCGCCTGTTCCATGATTTCCGGTCCAATGCCGTCTCCCGGCAGTACCGCAATTTTCTTCAAAATTCTGCAACTCCCTTTTTTCCAGGCTGGTGTGCCCGGGTGAAAAAAAAGAGGCTGATATGCATCAGCCTCTTTGTAATGTAATCGTATAGGAATCTGTATCAAGCTGACAGCCAAAAACTAAAAGCCAACCAACAGCCAAAAGCTTAACAGCTTTTAGCTAATAGCTAAAAGCTAAAAGCTAAATACCATATGCCAAATTCGGCAAACACACGATTTCACCGGTTTATTTGCGGTTACCGTATTCTGCATAGGCCATGGCTGTGGTTCTGTAAACCAGATGGGCCATTTTGGAAAACGGCAGAAACGCAAACAAATTGAATATGGCAATCAGGTGCAGGTAGTAGAATCCGTAGGAAGTCCATTCCAGATGCGCCAGACGGGTCATCTCAGTGAGCATGCCGGTGACACCCAAAGAAAAGACAATGCCCAGGATATACCAGTCTTTGTAGGTGGTGACCTGGTCTTTGTTGTCCAGGCGGCTTTTGATCATGATCCCGGAGCCGATGACAAGTGCCACCCCGGCAATATTGGCAAGCCATTTGACCGGGTTGAGCTGGGAATAGGGGCCCGGTGTCTGGAATACATAGAGAACCACAAAGAAAATACCGGTGACAATGGCCAGCCCGATAAAGGAAAACAACACCATCATATGGGGGGTGGCCCGCTCCTGATTGGTTCCACACTCATTGAATTTATTGTGCTTGAGAATCAGGGGGATCACCCGGCCCAGGGCCTGGAAAAAGGCTTTGATGTCAATGTTTTTCTTGTCGGTTTTTCCTTCCTGCACCGCATTTTCATGGATGTCATTCACAAATCGGCTCAGGCTCAGAAAAAAGACCACGACCACTGCCCCGGCAAGGGGCACAAAGGTCAGGTCCACAAACCAGGTGGAAAAGAAATTGGCATGTGCAATGACATGTTCCGCACCGTCATGGGCATGGGACCAGGCAATGCCGAACACATTGAACAGTTTGGTCATCACATCTTCATGGGCCATGGTGATATAGGCCAAAATAGCAAACCAGATGGCGGGGATTCCCAGCAGCCAGGGCAGCTTTTTGGGGTCATTCACCGCCTTGGCAAGGGCCTTTGGCTGGGCATATTCCGTTATGGCTGCTGCCCGTACAGCGGCCATGACATCTCCGGGAGCTGCGCCCCTGGGGCACATATCGGTACAGTCACCACAGTTGTGGCACAGCCAGATGTCTCCACTGCCGATAAGCTTGTCTTTCAGCCCCCAGGAAGCGGCAATCATCTCTTTTCTGGGAAACGGGCTGTTTTCCGGTGCAATGGGACAGGTCACGGAACAGGTGGCACACTGGTAACATTTTTTCAGGGTGTCTCCGCCAAGACCCCGCATCTGGGCGATGAACCCCAGGTCAGGTTGCGCAAGATATGTTTCAGTCATATTATGATACCTCCGTATATATTTGGTATTCTGACATTAGAATCCCTTGAACGGGTTGGGACCAAGGGCATCCACCTCTTCAACAAAGTCATTGATGATCTGGGGCAGTTTGTCATATTCATCAATGGCCACTTCTACAAAGGCGACGCGTTCTTCTTCCAGGGCCAAACTGGAAAGGGCGTCTCCGATCTTTTTCACCCGGATTTCAGCCAGTTCAGAGCCTTTGACAAAATGGCACTGGTAATCATCACCGTGCTTGCAGCCGATGAGGATAACACCGTCCATACCCTGGGCCAGGGCATCCTTGATCCAGATGGTGTTCACCGACCCCAGGCACCGCACCGGGATAAACCGTACGTCAGGGGAATAGTCCATGCGGTTCAGCCCCACCATGTCCAGGGCCGGAAACGCATCGTTTTCACAGATCAGTGCCAGAAACCGCAGGGGCGGTTCGTCAAAATCATCTTCCGATGGTACCCCGACCGCCTTTACCTGGGAGCCGATGGAGTCGATGGTATAGTCGGCAAATGAGATGATCCGTTCCGGACAGGCCCCCATACAGGTGCCGCATCGTCTGCACCGGGTGGGATTGGCCTTTGGGGTGCCTTTTGCATCATCATCCAGGGCGCCAAAGGGGCATTCCACGGTACAGCGCTTACACTGGGTGCATCTTTGGAAGAAAAATTCCGGAAAGGTCATGTCTCCGGATCTGGGATGGACAGACATCCCCCGGTTGGCACTTTCAACACACTGGATGGCCTTGAGGGCCGCACCTGCCGCATCTTCTATGGACTCTTCAATGGTCATGGCCCGCCGGATGGCACCGGCTGCATAGATACCGGTTCTCTGGGTTTCATAGGGAAAGCAGATGTAGTTGGAGTCTGCATACTGTCCGAAAATATCATTGTCCCGGAATCCGGGTCCTTGGCGGTAGGCCAGATTGACCACCGGATCATCTTTGGTGACAGGCACCATGCCGCCGGCCACAACAACCATGTCTGCCTTCAGGGCCAGGTTTTCCCCAAGAAGGGTGTTAACGGCGGTCACCGCCAGGCTGTCTCCCTGGGTTTCCACACCGGTGACAGCGCCTTTGGTCATAAAGATACCGTCTTCCTGCTGCATGCTTTTGTAGAAATATTCCTGTAGCCCGGGGGTTCTCATGTGCTGGTAAATGACATAGGCTTTGCCGTCAGCATAATCTTCTGTGACATACCGGGCCTGTTTCAACGCCACCTGGGAGGTGACAGACCCGCAGTAATCAAAGTCGGCATCATCACCATCTTTCCCCGGTGACTGAATAAAAACCACGTTTTGGGCTGGTTTTCCATCAGAGGGGCGCACGATCTTTCCTTTTGCGGCAATCTGTTCAAATTCATGGTTGCTCACCACGTCCGGCAGGTCATATCCCAGATGGTCAATTTCCATTTTGGACAGGTCCGCCGGCCGCCAACCAGCCGCCAGAATGACCGCCCCGTATAGTTCACCGTCCGGGTCCAGCTGGAGGATATCCAGACGGCCTTCGTTGTATTCCAGAAATTTTTCATGGGCCGCTTCCGGATCCAGCTCTTTGCCGTCTTCATCCACCAGCATCTCTTCAGGCAGGGGAAACGGTACGTCAAAGGGGATTCTTTCTCCGGGTGTTTTAAAGGTTACGGTGAATTCACCGGGCTGACCCGCAATGCGTGCCACCTCACAACCGGTTCTGACATCGATATTGGGATACCCTTCAATTTCCTGGATCATTTTATCCACCACCGGAGACTGCAGGGTTTCAAAAGGTGCAGATACCGGCATCTGGCTGCGCAGCTGTGCCGCATAACCGCCCAGGGCATCGGTTTTTTCCACAATGGTCACATCATACCCGGTTTTGGCAGCATCCAAAGCCGCTGCCATGCCGGTGACACCGCCGCCCAGTACCAGAATTTTTTTGGAAAAGGATTCCGGTTTGCAGGGTTCGGGCAGCTTGACTTTTTCCAGGCGTATCATACCCATTTTGATATAGTCTTCCGCCTTCATCTGGATCCGGTCAAAATGCTCCTCATCATCTTTCTGTTCTTCTGTCAAGGCGGGATAGGTTTCCCGGGAATGGGGCCATACCACACCTTCCCGCAGATTCGCCCGCTCAACCAAACAGTTGTCGAACCGGAAAACATCAAAGTTGACCCGGCGGGAGCAAGCGCCGATAACCATGGCATTGACCTTGCCCTCGTCCACATCCTTCTGGATGAGGGCCACCCCTTCTTTGGAGCACAGGAAAGGATGGGTGGTACAGTTTACGCCCTCTTCTTCTGGAATATCCACCAGATCTTCCATGTCAAGGGTATCTCCGATTCCGCAGCCTGTGCAGATATACACGCCGTATTTCTTATCCATGGTTTATATTACCTCCTTACAAGGGTCTGAATGGCTTTGAGTGCCATACCGGTGGCATTCTGATTGGAAGTGACGACATCGGCCGGCTTACTGGCGCATCCTGCCGCAAACATACCGCCTTTGGAAAAATCATTGATCATGAACCCGTCCGCATCACAGGCCAGGTCTGCAGCCGGTTTGTCAATGGCTGCTGTGGGCTGCATGCCGGTGGCCAGTACCAGCAGGTCCACTGTCTGCCGTATTTTTTCACCGGTGATGGTATCTTCGGCCACCAGGTTGATATTGCCGGTGCTCTCCTCTTCACTGACCTCAGCCACTTTTCCTTTGATGAAAAAGATATTGTCATCCTCCTTGAGTCTGGCATAAAATTTTTCATATTTCAGGCCCGGGGTTCTCAGGTCAATATAATAGATATAAATTTTGGCATCCGGGTATTGTTCACGCAGGTAGGTGGCATGTTTCAAAGATGCCATGCAGCAGATATAGGAGCAGTAGGGCAGATGGTTTTCATCCCTGGAACCGGCACACTGGGCAAATGCGATGGTTGCAGGTGTCTTGTCATCGGAAGGTCTGACAATCTTTGCCTGGGTCGGGCCGTTCAGGGAGGCCATTCTTTCCAGCATCATGTTGGTGATGACGTTCTGGTACCGGCCGAATCCCAGGTTGTCTATCCGGGTGGCGTCATAGGGCTGCCAGCCGGTATTCCATACAACAGCGCCCACTTTGAGATCAAAGGTTTTTTCTTCCATGTCAAAATCAACGGCGTCATATTTACAGGCTTCTTTCACCTTGTCTCTGTCATCGGTGCCCATGGCCGGATCCATGACATACCGCATGGGAAAGGCCATGTTGTGGGGCAGGTAGGCGGCTTTTCTCCGGTCCATGCCAAAGTTGAATTCATTGGAAATTTCGGTTTCACAGACCTTGGCACATTCACCGCAGGCTGTGCAGTTTTCATTGACATACCGCGGGGCGGTCTTAACGGAGACAGTATAATCTCCGGGGGTGCCTGCCACGTTCTGGACTTCGGACATGGTGAACACCTTGATATTTTTGTTGTCTTTTATGCGCCTGTAGTTGATTTCAAGTCCGCATGTGGGCGGGCAGAGTTTCGGAAAGTAGTGTTTCAGTTGAGACACCCTTCCACCAAGGGATGCTTCCTTTTCAATCAGGAAGACTTCATACCCCACTTCGGCAGCTTCCAGGGCGGTTGTCAGGCCGCTGATTCCCCCACCAACCACCATAATGCTTCCACTGACCGGGGCTGAATTATTTGTTGTCATGCTGTCCCTCCGTGCATTTGAGTTGTATTCATTTTTTTGCTTGCAAAAGGCCAATGCCGGGTTTTTGTCGTATCCCGTCAGTATTCGGTTTTTGTCATCCTCTCTCCTGTTTTGACCACCGGCAAAGCGGTGGGCCTGGTTTTGCGTTTTGCGGACGGTCAAAAAAGGAGACAGGCACATTTTTTCCGAAAAAACAGGACCTGGAATTTGAAAAAACCCCCAGGCACCGAACTGCCGGCACCTGGAGGTTCTTGTATAAAGTCACGTACGTGTCAGATCATATGGCAAACTAGTCGGCAATAATCTGAACGTAGGGAACTTTCTTGAGGCTCCATTCATTGGTCTCTTTGTTGTAGGAAGAGTTGGTGAAACAGAACCATTCATCATCATTCTGGCCCATGAAATCCCCTCTGTAGTAAAAACCGGGATACCGGGATTCTTCACGGAACTGGATGTGACGGGTATGGGCCTGAACCGTGTAAAGCCGGTGGATGATCTCCCATGCCCGCATCAGTTCATGCAGGTCGCCTGCGGCAATGTTTTCCAGGTCTTCCCGGAACATTTCAAACAGGTCCATGAGGATTTCCAGGTTCTTGCCGGAGGTCATGTAATAGGTGGCGATACCGCCGCCATATTCATTGGTCATCTTCATGAGGCGCAGCGCCATGCCGGCCGGTTTGCAGTAGTTGGGGTTGATGTCCTGGGCCGTGGTGTATTCACAGTGATCCAGGTAATTTCTCACCGGTTTGTATATCATGTCCACCAGTTCCTCGTCGGTTTCCTTGAATCCGGTGACCTTGTCGCCTTCGGCTTTCAGGTACTGGAGCATGGATTTGGCAACGATACGGCCTTCGGCATGGGAACCGGAAGAGAACTTATGTCCGGAGCAGCCAACACCGTCACCGGCGGTGAACAGACCGTTAACAGTGGTCATTCTGTTGTAGCCCCATTTGTAGTCAGCCGGAACCCAGTCTTCTTCCGGACCGGAGCACCAGATGCCGCAGCAGCCGGAATGAGACCCCAGCAGGTACGGTTCGGTGGGCATGATTTCAGAGTCTTTTTTCTCAGGCTCGGTGTTGGTGGCACACCACAGACCGGCCTGGCCCACAGACATGTCAAGGAAGTCTTCCCATGCTTCTGATTCCAGGTGCTTGAGCTCTTTTTTGCTCATGGTCTCACCCAGTTTTGCCAGGGCATCGGATGTTTTCATGATGATGGGCCCGCGGCCTTCTTTATACTCTTTCATCATGAGATGGTTTCTCAGACAGGTGGGTGGCACTGCTGCTGTGCCGTAAGGTGCATACTTTTCCAGTTCAGCCTTGGCGTCATCAGACGCAACATAGCTCTCACCAAGGCCGTTAACAGCCTGGGCTTTGAACAGCAGGAACCAGGCACCAACAGGGCCGTAACCATCTTTAAAACGGGCCGGGGTGAACCGGTTTTCCATCATGGAAAGTTCCGCACCTGCCCGCAGGGCCATGGTGTAGGTGGAACCGGCATTCCATACCGGGTACCATGCGCGGCCTTTCCCCTCACCAACAGAGCGGGGCTGGTACACGTTCACCGCACCGCCGCAGGCACATACAATGGTTTTGGCATTGATGATGTAGACTTTGTTTTCCCGCACAGAGAAGCCCACAGCACCGGCAACGCGGTTGGGGTCTTCCTTGTCGTTGAGGATTTCGACAATAAAGCATCTTTCAATGATGTTGTCTTCACCCAGGGCTTTTTTCCCTGCTTCAGCAACGATTCTCTTGTAGGATTCACCATTGATCATGATCTGCCATTTACCGGTACGGACCGGGGTGGCGCCGGATTTGAGGGTTCCGAGTTTCAACCCTTTCTTGCCGTCCATGTTCTTGCCGTCATCGGTTTTTTTCCACACCGGCAGGCCCCATTCTTCGAACAGATGCACCGAGTCGTCCACGTGACGGCCCAGGTCATAGATCAGGTCTTCACGGACAATGCCCATCAGGTCGTTTCTGACCATGCGCACGTAGTCTTCGATCTTGTTTTCACCGATATAGGTGTTGATGGCGGAAAGCCCCTGGGCAACAGCGCCGGATCTTTCCAAAGCGGCTTTGTCACACAGCAGGATCTTGGTGTCGTCATCCGCCCATTTTTTGATTTCAAACGCAGTTCCACAGGCAGCCATACCGCCGCCGATAATCAGTACATCCACATCTCGTTTGTCAACCTCTGGGTCCCTTACAACCTTAAGTTCACCAACAGGTTTGTTCGGTAATGCCATTGTATACCTCCAAAATTTATATAAGTGTCAATTTCAAAATGGGTAACAGTTAGACTTATGCCAGCTCACTGGGAGTGACAAGGACATAACCGTCTGCTTCCTGGGTGGAAAGAAGTCCGGAATTCAAATCTTTTCCCTTGAGATCATCATAGGAATTGGCTTCTCCTTCAGGGGTTGTCCTGATGGGGAACTTGAACCGTTTGACAACACCATTTCTGAACTTACAGGTCCACATGACATCTTCGGTACCCAGCATGGGAACAACCGATGCGCCCATGGGGACAAAGTCGTTGTAGCCTCTGACTTCAATGGCCTGGGATGGACAGATTTTCACACAGGAGTAACATTCCCAGCACTGATCCGGTTCCTGGTTATACGCTTTCATCTCATTGGTATCCAGAACCATCAGATCATTCGGGCAGATGTACATACATGCTGTCTTGTCCCCGCCTTTACAGCCGTCACATTTCTCTGAAATTACGAAAGTCGGCATTTACAATACCTCCATACTTGAAGTTAATCAAAAAAGCACAATACCGTTGTGCAACATAATCTTTATCTTTCTTATGGCAAATTCAGACCGTGGTCCAACCATCCGGTCTGTCATTTCATAAAGCCAGTGTCTGCAGCGGCATGCAGGTACAGGCAACCGCAGTCTTCACATAAATGCTAAGGGAATAGCACTGACATACAGTTTTTGTCAAGATTTTTCACAAAAAAGATTCATCTGATTTTTCAAATGCTTAGCATTCAGGTCTGCATTCCCATATATATTCGATTTATCTGTCTTTTACCACCAGATATAGTAAGGGTTTCAGACAAAAAGGCGCTGGAAAAATTTCTGAAACCCTGATACCGTGATCAGGTGGGTGAACAGATAACCAGACCCGTTTGACACCTGAAAAGGAGATCCCATGAAAATGGAAAATAAAATCGCCCTGGTACTGGGGGCTGTAAAGGGTATTGGTAAAGGCATCGGTATTGCATTGGCAGAAAAAGGCGCCAGGCTTGTACTGACCCGGCATGACTGGGAAGATGCCTTTGGCACTATGGCAGCCGATTTTTCAGCTGCCGGGGTGGAACACCACATCATTACAGCCGATCTGCGGCAAATTGATCAGGTGCAGCAGGTGGCCCGGTTTATCCGGGACCGTTACGGCCGCCTGGATATCCTGATCAACAACATTGAACGGGGGGGATGGCCTGTGGTGCACGGTCGGTATGTGGAAAATCAATGGGATCTGGAAATGGAAACCACGCTCAAGGCCAAACGCTGGGTATTTGATGCGGTATTTCCGCTGCTGCAGGCATCTGATGATGCCGTGGCGATCAATGTGTCTTCTGTGGCCGCCGTTACCGGGCGGTCCGGTCCGGCGGCACTGGTGTTCAACGATGGGTATGCAGCTGCCAACAGAGGGGTGCAGACCCTGACCGAAACCTGGGCCCGCATGGGCGCTCCCAATGTCCGGGTCAACGAGCTGATGCTGGGGGTGTTCGAAACCCGCCATGCCCGAGGCACCAGAGGATGGGACCAGGTACTTTCTTCTGCTGAAAAACAGGCGCTTGTGGACCATACCCTGACCGGCCGCACCGGTACAATTGCAGATGTGGTCAAGGCCTGTCTGTTCATGATCCAGGATGCCCCGTACATGACCGGCAGTGTCCTGCGCCTGGACGGGGGGTTCGTGCTGGCCGGGGAAAAGGTTCCCCCCATGCCGAAGGGTATTTTGTGAGGGGTCCTGTGCCCGGCCCGAGATCCTGCGCGGGCCTGTTTTCATGAGAACAATATCAGAAGGAAAAATGGAGAATGTGGAAACTATAGGGTCCCTTAAAAAAGAGGTCCTTCGCCTGGCGTTGGAAAATCGGGCCTGCCGGGCCCAGGGACGGTTGTTTGAACAGCTCATCGAGATGGCAGGATCAGCGCCTGACCAGGAACTGCTCAAGCTATCCATGCAGCGCGCCCTTGGGATAACCGCCCGGTTGTCGGGTACGGAGACGGGCAGTCTGTTCCTGCTCAATGACCGGGGCCGGGTCACCGACAGCCTGTTGACCAGGGGGGACGTGGATGAAGATATGAAATCCCGGTTAATCGGATCGGTTCTGGACAAAGGGCTTGCCGGATGGGTCAAAACCCATCTGGATGTGGGATTGGTTCATGATACCCGGACAGATGCCCGGTGGCTGTCTCTGCCCTCAGAGCCCTATACGGTACGGTCGGCCCTGGCTGTTCCCATTATCCGACACAACACCCTGTTTGGAATTATCACCCTCATGCACCCGGAACCTGATCATTTTGACGATGCCGCTGTGGAGATTGTTCAGACAGCCGCCAGCCAGATGGCTTTGGCCATTGAAATGGCAAGGCTGTATATCAAACTGGAGGAACTGAACCGGGTCCGTACCCGGGCCATGGAAAGGGATTTGCATCTGGCCCGGCAGGTGCAGGAAAGCTTTCTGCCCACACAGGTACCCGTGGTGGACGGATTTGTATTTGCCGCCCTCAACCGGCCGGCCCATGAAGTGGGCGGGGATTTTTACCTTTTTTTCAATTTGCCCCAAAACCGGCTGGGGTTGGCCATTGGCGATGTGTCAGGCAAGGGGATTGCAGCCGCCCTTTTCATGGCAAGACTTACCAGTGATCTGCAGTATTTTGCAGTCCTGCATGACAACCCGGCTGATCTGTTTGAGAAACTCAATGCCATTTTGTGTAAAAGGACCCGGCAGGGCATGTTTGTGACCATGGTCTATGTGGTACTGGAAACAGATACAGGCGGCATATCCTGGGTCAATGCCGGCCATATGATGCCGATGCATACGGTGGAAGCCCAGGTTCAAATCCTGGGGAAGGATGAAAAAAAAGGCCCGCCCCTGGGTATTCTGCCGGATGCTGTCTGGGAAATGGAAACTTGTGTGCTGCAGCCGGGTGACGGGGTGGTCCTTTATACAGACGGCATTAGTGAAGCCAGAAACCCTGCATCTGAACTGTTCGGGTGCAGCCGCCTCAAACGGATTGTCCGCAGATATCCGGATGCACCTGACACCCTGGTGCGCCAGATTGCCCGGGGTGTAGAAAGGTTCTCACACGGGGCAGGACAGAGTGACGACCTCACCATGGTGGCATTCAGAAGAGAAAAACAGCAAAAGACCTGAAGGGTGAATGCCCTCATTCATGGCCCCCCACATGGCTGTCGCATAGCATGTGGGCGATGGTTTCCCGGATTTTCCCGGTGTGGCCGGTTTCTTTTCGAAAGGATTGTTCAATGCCGGCCATCTGGACATAAAACGGGGTCCGGTCAAAGGGGATATAGGGTTTGCTGTCAAATTTTCCTGCGGCACAGCCCGGTCCCCTGACAACCGCTTTGTCTGCCGGACGTGTCAATTCGTGGGGCAGCCCGTGCAGCCGGCAGATCATGGGGCGGAAAAAATACAGGGTACAGCGGCCATCCTGGTTGAGGGGACACATCAATTTCAAAGATTTTTGGGTCTGCTTCGGTTGCACCGGCCTGCCGGGAAATGTCCGGCTGATGTATGCAGCTGCCTTCTGCCGCATCTCTTTTTGCCGCTTCTGGTCCATTTGGGAAAATCCGTACTGCAGAAACGCTTTTTCCACAAAGGTGTGGTGGAAAAAAACAGATCGGCAGCAATTGTCTTTGCACCCGTTGCACCGGAACCTGTATTGTGCTGCTACCCGGTTATAGGCGGCATCCATTTCATTGAAAAGATCAATAAGGGGGGAAAAATCACTTTCGGTCATGGAAAAATATGCTCATACCAGGGGTTTGGGGAGAAATAGCCTGGAATAGATCTCCAGGGCATACCTGTCTGTCATGCTGGCAATTGCATCGCATGCGGAACGTTTTATATCGGTTTTGCCTGCATCCCAGGGCGCCATCTCCATCTTTTCGAGTTCCTGCTGCAGGTGGTCCGGGTGGGTGATGAAATGGCCGTACAACCCTGCAATGATATTTTTGGCCTTGATAAATTCACTGTGCACACCTGGAGACCGGTATACCTTTTCATAAAGAAATTTTCTTAACATGGTCATGGCACCGAAAACATCCTGGGCCATTTCAAGGACAAACCGGCCGTTTTTAGGGCCGCTGTTGGCCAACAGGTTTTCAATCATGGTGCTGGCCCGGATGGAATGGGTTTTTCCCAGTTTTTTGATGCAGACATCAGGTACCTCATCCATGGTGATGACCTTTCCCCTGAGGGCATCATCCAGGTCATGGTTCAGGTAGGCCATGATGTCTGCCACCCGGACAATCCGTCCTTCAAGAGTGATGGCGGTTTCCCCGGGGACAGATGGTATGATGTTGCCAAATCCCTTGGAGTGCTTGAGGATGCCATCCCGCACCTCCCAGGTCAGGTTCAGGCCGGATCCTTTGTTCTCCAGGGAATCAACCACCCGCAGGCTCTGGTAGGAATGGGAAAAGTAGCGGGAATGAATTTCCGTCAGGGCGGTTTCTCCGGCATGTCCAAACGGGGTATGGCCCAGGTCGTGGCCCAGGGCCACCGCTTCTGCCAGATCTTCATTTAGCCGCATGGCACGGGCAATATTTCTTGCTATTTCAGATACTTCAAGGGTATGTGTCAGCCGTGTCCGGTAATGGTCTCCCAAAGGAGACAGAAATACCTGGGTCTTGTATTTGAGCCGCCGGAAGGAGTTGGAGTAGACAATGCGGTCCCTGTCCAGTTGAAACGGGGTGCGGATATTGCAGATGGTTTTTTCCAGCCGTCTTCTGGTTGCCTGTTGACTTGGGGTGCCGTACCGGGATAAAAAAGCACGTTCCCGGTTCTGGAAAATAGACCTGATGCTGGTATCAGTGTCAGTGTGCACGGTTTTTTGTTGTAAGGCTTTCATAAAATCCATCCAGGATGCGTATCTTGCTGGATTGCGGTTGTAGTAAAGATCCTATAAGATACAGGATTGGACAAAAAAAGCAAGCAAACCAGACAGATTCGGATATTTGCCATAGCAGCGCGCACGCCAGGGGCGGGGCTGAAGACAGAGTGCAGCACAGAAAGATCCAGAACCTGACAAGTTTATGGCAAATATTCAGAGGCAGATGGTGAGGTATGGAACAGGCACCTGAAAGAAAGATGCAGATCCAAAGGAATACATATACCATGAACCATGAAGCATATATGGGGCTGGCCCTGGAACAGGCAGCGGCAGCAGCTGCCCGGGGGGAATTCCCGGTGGGGTGCGTGATCATTCAGAACGGGCAGGTAATGGCCCGGGGCGCCAGATACGGCACTTCCCCGGACCGGTCCCTGGTGAGCGAGGTGGACCATGCGGAAATCAGGGCACTGAGAAACCTTGATATCTGTCAGCAGGCGGTGGTGCCGCAGAACTGTACCCTGTTCTGTACCATGGAGCCCTGCCTCATGTGCTTTGGCGCCATTCTTCTGGCGGGCCTGGGTACCATTGTGTATGCGTTTGAAGATCCCATGGGCGGCGGCACCTGTTGTGATCTGAGATCCTTGACCCCTTTGTACCGGGACAGCCGGCTGCAGGTGATAAGCGGTATCTGCCGCCAGAAAAGCCTTGATCTTTTTTATAATTTTTTTAATAAAGAGGAAAACAGATACTGGAAAAACAGTTTTCTGGAAGCGTATGTCAGAAAACAGTACCGGCTGCCGAAAGAAAACAAATAAATCTTGCATTTTCGGTACCTGGCAATTATAATGGCAAGGTTATGCTTGTTTGATAAAATATATTTTGGATTTTTACCATAAGCAGGAGGTGTGAAAATATCTAAGCAAGGAAGACAGGATCAGGCGAATGTGAACAAGGGAATCAGGGCCGGTGATGTGCGCGTGATCGGCGCTGATGGTGAGCAGATAGGCATTATGCCTGTTTCAGAGGCATTGAGAATTGCCGGGGACCAGAATATGGATCTGGTGGAGGTGTCTCCGGACGCAAAACCGCCTGTCTGCAAGATCATGGACCATGGGAAATTCAAATACGAGCAGACCAAAAAGAAACAGGAAGCCAAAAGAAAACAGAAGACCACCCAGATCAAGGAAATAAAAGTCAGGCCGAAAACAGATGACCATGATCTGGCAACCAAAGCCCGGCACATTGAAAAATTTATCAGCAACAATGACAAGGTTAAAATTACCCTTGTGTTCCGGGGGCGTGAGGTGGTGCTCCGGGAACAGGCCAATGCGGTTTTGGAAAAAGTGGTCGATCTTACAGCGGATTTTGCCGTTGTGGAGCAGCTTCCCCGTTTTGAAGGACGGGTCATTACCATGCTGCTTGCGCCCAAATAAAGCAGTTTTTTTCTGATCAACGCCTGCAGTCAAGATGGAATCCATAATGTAATGTATGGTGGTGTATACCGCTGTTGCGGCATATGCCACCTTCTCTTTTTTTGTAATCTTGTGTAATACCTAAGGAGGATATGATGCCCAAAATCAGAACAAACAGAGCCGCTGCAAAACGGTTCAAGAAAACCGGATCAGGGAAATACAAATTCAGAAAATCCCATGCCAACCACATTTTGACCAAAAAAAACACCAAAAGAAAACGTTCGCTTCGCCTGGATCAGATGGTTGCAGAATCTGATATGAAACAGGTCAGGCGCATGCTGCCTAACGGCTGAAAAAAAACCAGCATTCTGTCCATCAAAAAAGAATGTGGCGTTTGACAATATTTTAAGGAGTTGACACCATGAGAGTACAAAGAGGATTCAAGGCAAGACGGCGCAGAAACAAGGTGCTGAAACTGGCAAAAGGGTTTCGGGGCGGCAGAAGTAAGTTGTTCAGGACTGCTGCTGATTCAGTGGACAAGGCATTGATGTATGCCTATCGCGACCGACGTGCCCGCAAACGTGATTTCAGAAGGCTGTGGGTTGTCAGAATCAATGCCGGTGCCAGGATGAATGACCTGACCTATTCCAAATTCATCCACGGCCTGAAACTGGCAGGTTGTGAACTGGACCGCAAGGTACTTGCAGATCTTGCCATTTCAGATCCGAACGGGTTTTCACAGCTGGCCTCACAGGCAGCTGCCCGGCTGAATTAGACAACACCATTGGGGGTATTTTGCAAAATCCTATCCATGATATGGAAAATCAGGCCCTGCAGGAGATCCAGCAGGCAGCAACGGCCGAAGACCTGGAAGTGGTGTCCATTCGTTATCTCGGGAGAAAAGGGCTGCTGACCGCTTTTTTGCGCAGTATCTCATCTCTGCCAGAAGAGCAGCGCCCTGTTGCCGGAAAGAACGCAAATCTGCTCAAGATCAAGCTGGAAAAAGCCATTGCCCGGGCACGGTCCGATATGGCTGCCGAAATTGCGAAACAGCCCGCAGGAATTGATGTGACCCTTCCGGGCCGCAGGCGCGGACTTGGGTCTGCCCATCCTGTCACCCAGGTGCTCGACGAGATCTGCGGTATCTTTATGCGCCTGGGATTCGACATTGTGGAAGGCCCGGAAGTGGAAACCGATTATTACAATTTTGAAGCCTTGAATATACCCAGGTACCATCCGGCAAGGGATATGCAGGACACCTTTTATGTCTCTGACAACATTGTTT
>DATFJY010000174.1:0-2069 GCA_035268905.1 Desulfotignum sp. | reverse complement strand
CGCGTGCAATTTCCGCGGCTTTTTCAAGGGTGTCAATGGCGGCACCAAGGTCGCGTTCCAGGATCTGGATGCCGGACAGGATATGCCGGGCATTGATATCATCAGGAGATATTTTCAGAACGGCGGCCACCTGTGACCGGGCTTCCAAAAGCTGTTCGGTCTGCAGATAGATCTGGGCGAGTCTGAGGTGGGGAGCGATACTGTCCGGATTGGCCTGGGCTGACAGGTTGTAATACCGGATGGCGGTGTTGAGCTGGTTTAAAATAACGTAGGCTTCGGCCAGTTCAAACAGGGCGGTATCGTTGTTCGGGTCTGCCTGGATGGCATGGCGGTATTCGGCCACGGCTGATTCCACCTCATTTTTTTCCATGAATGCCCGGGCGGTTTGAATATGAACTTCGGCATCCGGTGATTTTTCAGCGCAACCGGATAAAACCATGCCGGCAAAGATGATTCCGGCCAGGAATAACAGGGGCCATTTGCAGACGGGCAAAGAAAAAAAGTTGCTCCGGGAACGGGGGGTCAGGCAAGGGGGTGCTTTGGGTTGCGCGGGCATACCGGCATCCTGGTAGGGCATCCCACGCTGTAATATCAATGATTCCATGCCGTATTTGTACATGGGCCTGTTGGTTTTTTCAAGCCAAATTTCTGCAGGGGCGTAATATGGGGATGCCTTTATTTGCCGTACTTGTCATTAAAGGAGTTCCAGAAGGATTTGTCCTTGTCCTGCCAGCCGGTGCCGAAGGATTTGTCGAAAAAGGGTTTGAGTTTGGAGAACCAGGCGCCGTAGCCCTGGTTGCCCTGGATGCGGGTGCGGATCACGTCGGCCACGTGGGTTTGCAGGTTGGCCAGTTCATCTTTGGGGATGTAGGCATCTGCGCCTTTTTTGATGGATTCCTTGAGGTTTTCCGGGGTCAGGGCATGGGCCGTGAGCATGAGGGCGGGCAGGTCTTTTTCCTTGGCCAGGGCCAGGATTTCATAGCCGTTGACGCCCATGATGTCGAGAATGGCCAGGTCATACGTGGCTTCATCCAGTTTTTTTCTGGCGGTTTCAAAGGAGCCGGCCGTGTCCAGGATGCACATGTCCATGAGTTCTTCGATGGTTTCCAGGATATCGGGTTCATCATCCACCACCAGGATGCGGCGGTCTTTGAGCAGGTCCTGGGTGGAGATGGTGTCCAAATCGAATTTTACCGTTGTTACGGGGCAGGGGGCCTTGAGGATGACGTACCGGGCAGTGGAGCCCAGGATGGCTTTCTGGGCACGGGATTTTTTGCGGATGCCCAGAAAGATATGGTTGATATCGTTTTCCTCGGCAAATTTCACCAGGTCTTCGCCTGCGGACATGCCCCGGACGCTCTGCTGGCAGTCGCACTGGATGTTGGCGTGTTCCAGAAGGGTTTTTGCAAATGCCAGGTCTTTTTCCGCTTTCTGGATATCTGCCTGTTTTTCTGCACTGCCCCCTTCCATGGAGGTGATCACATGGACAAATCCGTTGTGAAATACTGCTGTGTCCCGGGCCAGGGCCAGGGCCAGCCGTCCTTGTTCTCCGCCATCATATCCCACCAGAATATTCATGTTGTGCTCCTCAAATTGCTGGTCTTACATCCAGCGTTTGCGCCGTTTATAGGATTTTACATCTTTAAAGGATTTCCGTCCACCCCCTTTGGTGATGCCCATGTAGAATTCCTTGACATCCGGGTTGTTCTGCAGGTCTTTGGAGGGACCTTCCAGAACAATTTTGCCGGATTCCATGATATAGGCATAGTCGGACACGGCCAGGGCCACCTTGGCATTCTGCTCTACCACCAGAATCGTGGTTTTCAGCTCCTGGTTGATGCGCTGGATGTTGTCGAATATCTCTTTGACCAGCAGCGGGGCCAGGCCCAGGGAGGGTTCGTCCAGCATGAGCATCTTGGGGGCCGCCATCAGGGCCCGGGCAATGGCGATCATCTGCTGTTCGCCGCCGGAGCTGTACCCGGCCATGCGGTTGGTGACATTGGAGAGCCGGGGAAAGTGTTTGTACATGAGATCATTGTCTTTTTTGATGGCGGAAGCACCGTCTTTTC
>DATFJY010000173.1:0-3656 GCA_035268905.1 Desulfotignum sp. | reverse complement strand
GTATCCAAAATCCTGGGCAATCCTATGATTCTTTCAGCCGGTGCCGGTATCATTTTTTCTCTGACCGGTGCTGCTTTGCCCATGGTTGTATCACGGACCCTGGATATTTTCAGTGGCATGGCCCTGCCCCTTGCCCTTCTGCTAATCGGTGCCACCTTGAACTTTAATCTGATCAAAATCCAACTGACACGGGTGCTGCCGGTTTCAATCATCAAGCTGGGTCTGCTGCCGGCCCTCGGACTTATATTTTACACCATGTGGGATCAGCCTGCGAATCTGTACCTGCCCGGATTGATTATGCTGGCTACGCCGTCAGCCACCGTCAGCTATGTCATGGCAGTAGAAATGAACGGGGATGTGGAATTTGCAGCTACTGCCATTTCCGTGTCTACGCTATTATCCGCATTCTCCTTTTCTGCCTGGCTGCATCTGGTATGAAAATGAGAGCATACCAGGTTCCATCAGATGAGACATTGTTTGGCAAAACCACAGGCTGGAACCGTTCTGGCAACGGATTGCATTAATTCTTTGTCAGCTGTCTGGCAGCAGAACGATCTTTGCTGCAGCAGTCAACCCTTCATCCAGATCTGAAAATGCCTGACTACCCTGGGATAGAGGCCGGGTTTCCACCCATGTCAGATCCCCCACCAGTCCGGTGTCGATGGCTTTCACTGCGGCCCTGACATCTGCGGCAGTATAGCAGTATACGCCGATCAAGGTGATTTCAGACAGGGTGATTTTCCGGATATCCAGGCCGTCCAGAGCATCCATCAGACCGATATGGACAAATATTCCGCCGGACTTGACTGCGGTGATTGCCAGGGTCCTTGTTTTTTCACCCCCCACACAGTCCAGCACCAGGTCATAACTGTCCGGCCCTTCCAAAGAATTCACCGGATTGAATACCTGGCATCCGGTATGATCGGCGGCGGATTTTCCTCTCAGGTCATTGGTTTCAGCTAGAAGGATGTCATCACATCCATACCCTTTTAGCAGTAAAGCAGTGAGCATGCCAATGGCGCCGCCACCGATTACCAGCACCTTGAGTTCGGCCAGAGGACGAAAGGATTTCATCCTGGCCAGGTTTAACGCGTGCAGGGCCGTGGCTGTAGGTTCCGCCAGACTGGCCTTGATAAATCCCAGCCGGTGGGGAATAGGAATGAGATTTCTTTCCGGGACTTTGGTATACTCGGCATATGCACCAGGGATACGCATTCCGATTAGTTCCCGCTGGTTACACAGGTTGGAAAATCCGGTGTCACAATACCCGCAGGTACCGCAGGTGATCAGCGGGTTGATCACGGCACGCACGCCTTCCCGGGGACCCGAGGCGATGGTGCCTGCCACTTCATGTCCCAGGATCAGCGGCGGGGTTCGCCGCGGGTCCTTTCCATGGTAGGCATGCATGTCCGATCCACAGATGCCGGTGGCCTCAACCTTTAATAGAACATCGCCCGGTTCAAGTATGGGTGCCGGTTCATTCCGGTAGACAATTTCATTGGTATCAGTGTAGACGAGTGCTTTCATGATCTGTTTCCTTCCCAGTCCACTGAGATCCATGATGCCAGTGGTGTTGATAAATGAATAATGTCCAAAGCCGGACAGGAAAAAATGGTGTGTAATCTTTTCGTGACAGGTTGCCCTGGAACGAATCCGGGGCAACCGTCTGAAAATTATGTGCCATGAAGCGATTTACTTGGCTGTCCAGCCCCCATCCAAATAAATGGTTTGCCCGGTAATGTAATCTGATGCCGGGGACGCCAGAAAGATGGATACCCCTTTTACATCATCCAGCTCGCCGTTTCGGCCGATGATGGTCTGCCGGGCCAGCGCATCGATCACCTCTTTCTGATCGTACAGTACAGATGTCAGCCCGGTTTTGAAAAAGCCGGGTCCGATGGCGTTGCAGGTGATGCCGCTGCCGTCTTTGGACCAGGCTTCTGCCATAGCCCGGGTCAGCTGCATCACACCGCCTTTGGAAGCGCCATAGGGAACACTGTTGGGAAATGCTCTTTCTGACTGAAGGGAGGCGATATTGATAATTTTGCCCCACCCGTTTTTCTGCATCCCGGGAACCAGGTGGCGGGCGAGAAAAAACGGGGTCTTCAGATTGATATCCAGCTGCCGGTCCCAGGTGTCGGAGCTGATCTCATCACAGGGCTGGCGCAGGTTGATACCGGCGGCATTGACAAGGATATCCGGTGGGCCGAAAAAGGATGACGACTTTTCGGCCATCTTTGCCAGCGCATCCATGTCGGAGACATCGCAGGTCAGATATGCGGATTTGCGTTTAAGGCGATCAACATCCGCCACTGCCTCTTTCAAGGCCGTTTCTTCACTGGGCAGGGCTACATGAATCACGGCTGCACCCGCCTCAGCCAGACAGAATGCAATGGCCCGGCCGATACCGGAGCTGCCCCCGGTAACCAGTGCCACATGGCCGCTGATATCAAATAACTGGTCAATACGTTTCATGGGTTTCACGCTCCGGTCAGGTCAAAGGTTTCTCCCGGAAAAAATTTCTTCATCCGGATGTCGGAAGTCCTGGCATGTCCTTCCATGCCTTCCAGCCGGGAGATCCTTGCAGATACGGGCCCGATCTGCCGGTTGGCTTCCCGGGTGAGGCGCTGGTAGGTCAATGTTTTGATAAACTTCCCGGCATTCAGGCCACCGGAATACCGGGCCGCCTTTTTGGTGGGCAGAATATGGTTGGGGCCGGATGTCTTGTCTCCGTATGCCACGGTGGTTTCTTCGCCCAGAAACAATGACCCGTAATTGGTCAAAGTTTTCAACCACCAGTCCAGGTCCGCAGCAAGGATTTCCAGATGCTCCGGTGCGTATTCATCATTGACCCGTACCGCTTCTTCCCGGTCCGATACCAGGATCACTTCGCCGTAATCCCCCCAGGAGGCTCTGCTGACGTCTGGTTCGGGAAGGTCCTCGATGACTTTGGGCATCAGTTCCATCACTTTTTTTGCCAGCGTTTCAGAGGTGGTGATCAGGATAGCGGGGGAATCATATCCGTGCTCGGCCTGTCCCACCAGGTCAAAGGCAACGATTTCCGGGTCTGCGGTTTCATCGGCAATAACCAGTATTTCCGAGGGACCGGCAAACACATCAATGCCCACTTCACCGAACAATATCCGTTTGGCTTCCGCCACAAATTTGTTCCCCGGTCCCACGATGATATCTGCGGGTTTGCCGGTGAAAATACCGAAGGTCATGGCAGCGATCGCCTGGACCCCGCCCAGTGTCAAGATCACGTCCGGTTTGGCCACGGCCATTGCATAAAGGATGGAGGGATGGATACCGGCCCCTTGGTGTGAAGGAGAGCAGGCAACCACAAACGGGACCCCAGCGGCCCTGGCTGTGGCAATGCTCATAAGGGCGGACGCGGCATGGGCAAACCGGCCTCCTGGAACATAGCATCCTGCGGCATTCACCGGTATCAGGCGCTGGCCGGCGATGACGCCTGGATACAGTTCGGTTTCAAACTCCAGCATGCTTTTGCGCTGCTGAACGGCAAACTCATAAATTTGCTCATAGGCAAACTGAATGTCCTTTTTGGTCTGTTCATTAAGCATGCCGGCGGCCTTATCGATCTCCTCCTGCTTGACAATGAAATTTCCGGTCCATTTGTCCAGCTTTTCCGCATA
>DATFJY010000172.1:0-8698 GCA_035268905.1 Desulfotignum sp. | reverse complement strand
TCCCAACAATCCCCTGACCGGTATCGGTACGGAATATAACGAAGACGGCGGCACCAGGGATCTGAGCGATTATGAAAAAACCACCTTGAGCACCAAATTCGGGTATGAATGGGATGACACATCCAAAATCTATCTGACGCTGGACTACCATGACAACGAAAGGGGTATTCCCACGGAAAATTTCAGGTACTGGGCGTTTTCAGAATGGGAGCAGTGGCATGTCAGCATGGCCGGTGAACATGATGTCACCGACATTCTGTCCATGCGGGCCAGACTGTACTACATGAAACACGATGACACCCTGGAAGATGTGAGCTGGGATGCCGACCATACCACCAGAAGAAAATGGTTTGAGACAAGTTCCTATGACGACTATTCCGTTGGGGGTGAAATTCAGGGATATCTGGATTTCGGGGATATCAGCCTGGTGAAAATGGGATTCAGTTATATGAAAGCCAACAATATTCAAAAGGAGTATCTCGATGCCGACAGTATGCCTGTCATTCGATGGGGCGATCCTGTCGGGTGGGCGCCTGAACAGGAATACGAGGTGGACATTTACTCTTTCGGGCTGGAAGACGATATCCGCCTGACCGATAAAATGACCCTGACCGCCGGGGTCAGCTATGATGTCCATGATCCGGTCAAGGCATTTGACGGCCGTGATTCCATCGACCGGGACAAAACCACTACCTGGAACCCCCAGGCCGGCATATCCTATGACTTTACACAGGATTTCACCATGTATGCATCAGTAGGGAAAAAAACCCGTTTTCCCCAGATGAAGGAATTGTACAGCGATCTTGCCGGCGGCAACACCGACCTGGACCCCCAGCAGACCATTGCTTATGAAATCGGTGCCACCAAACAGTTCACCAATGGGCTGCGCCTTTCCGGGGCAGTATTTTACAATGATATAACAGACCGTATCGACTATGATGTAGATGACAACCTCACCAACATAGGAGAAACAGAGATCAAGGGATTGGAAGCGGCCCTGAATTACCAGACCCCCTGGAACCTGGACGTGGGTCTGGGATATACCTATCTGTCCGCCACCGACAAAGCAGACGGTGTCAGACCGGAACTGGATGCCGAAAGAATTCCCGAGCACAAATTTTTTGTTGATGCCAGATATTTCTTTGACTTCGGTTTGACGGCAACCTGCCAGGCGCTTTATACCAGTGATCAGGTTGAATACGACCGGGACTTCAACCCCCGGGATATTGATGCGTTCTGGGTGGTGAATGCGAAACTGAACCAGGATATCACACTGTTTGAAAAACTATCCACAGCTATTTTTCTGGAGGTCAGCAATCTGTTTGATGAAGACTATGAAGAGGGCAGCGGCCCCTATCCGGGAAGGACTTTTCTGTTGGGTGCGCAGCTTAGTTTTTAATGGCAATTGAAAAAAAATGAGGGCGGGGCAGAATAAAAGGTATCTGTATTCTGTCCCGCCCTTGTGAATTTGCATAAAAGAACAAACAACTATAATTGCCAAAAAAATTTTCTGGCCGGTTCTCTGTGCTGTGTTTTTCATATTTCTTTTCAGTATCTGTGTCACCGGACAAAAAAAAGCAGATCAGCGCCATATTCGGTGGCATCAACCGAAAAATCTGCATCCCGGTGCTGCATCCGCACACCAGGACCTTTGTCAAGGAGGTGTCATGAACCTTCCGATGTGTTTTCAAAAACCATTTCATCCGGCCGGCATTTGTCCGGTTGCTGCCTCTTTGCCAGGTTTCTGCCGGCTTCCCCTGGTTGTTTCAGCCCTGGTTTTTCCGGTCCTTGTCTGCCTGGTCACATTGCCTGCTTCGCTGTTTCCCATTTCAGCCTACGCAGACACCGGCCCTGTCCAGGTGACAGATGCCGCAGGCAGGACCCTGACTCTTGAAAAACCGGCCACCCGCATTGTGGTGGTGGGGTCGGCCCCGTTCATTCCTTTGCACATGTTTTACATGTTTGACCAGGCAAGGGAACGGCTCGCGGGATTTGAAGTCCGGGGGCAGGTCACGGATGCATTCCTGGAACTGATCGACCCGGACCTGTCCCTGAAACAGACCCTGGCGGCCAATCCCGGCCCGGAAAGCGTGGCCGCTATGACACCGGATCTGGTGATCACCAAATCCACGGTAGAAGGCCAGGCGGCCCGGACCCTGAAAGCCCTGGGCATTCCGGTGATGCACGTGGGCGCTGAAACCCCGGACATGTTTCTTTCCGATATCCGGAACCTGGGAAAGGTGCTCGGAGAGGAACGTCGGGCCGACACCATTGTGCAGTTTTACACGGACCACCTGGCACGGATTCAACAGGCTGTCTCACCGGTCCCGGATCTGTCCAGGCCCCGGGTCCTGGTGCTGGAATACAGCAACCGGGGCAACCGCCAGGCCCTGAACGTCCCGGCCCCGGGGTGGATCCAGACGCAGCAGGCCGTGATCTCCGGGGGCCGCCTGGTCTGGACCGACAATGTTTCCATCCGGGACGGCTGGCAGATCACGGGATTCGAGCAGATCGCGGCCTGGGATCCGGACAAGATCTTTCTCATTGTGTGGTACCAGCTCAAAGGCACGGAGGTTCTAGATTCGTTGTACCAGGATCCCAAGTGGGCCTTTCTGTCCGCAGTAAAACACAGGGAACTGCACCTGTTTCCCCAGGACATTTTCGGGTGGGATTCCGCCAGTCCCCGGTGGATTTTAGGAACGCTGTGGATGGCCAAACAAACATATCCGGACAAATTTGCGGACCTGGACATCCCCCGGACTGTGATGGCATTTTATACGCAGATGTACGGTCTGGACCCGGAAACCATTGAAGACTATCTGATGCCGGACAACTTGTGATAAAAGCGTGGAAAATGAATACGGTGGAATGGAATGGGTGAAACAGGACAGATGAAAACCAACAGGCCAAAAATCAGGAAAATCGGTATTGTCATGCTGGCGGCGGCCCTGTCGCTGCTGGCCGGCTCCGTGTTCCTGGGCCGGTTTCCCGCCCCGTACGTCACGGGCCTGTCCGATCTCATGACCCAGGACCTGGTACAGCAGGTGGTCTGGCAGATCCGGATCCCCCGGATTTTGAGCGCCTTTGTCACGGGCATGGTGCTGTCGGCATCCGGCATGGTGTTCCAGATGATTTTCCGCAACCCCATCGTGGATGCCGGATTCCTGGGCGTGTCCGGCGGGGCCGCCTTCGGGGCATCCCTGGGCATCGTGCTGCTGGGCGGGTCCGTGGCCGCCATCCAGGGCAGCGCAGCCCTGTTCGCTATTCTGGGGCTGGGATTTTCCTGGTTCATGGCCGTGCGGATCCGGTTCGGGGACTGGATCCTGCGCCTGATCCTGGCCGGCATTGCCGTGTCCGCCCTGTTTGCCGCCGGCACCGGCCTGCTCAAATACCTGGCCGACCCCCTGCGGGAGCTGCCGGAACTGACCTTCTGGCTGCTGGGCGGACTTTGGGGCATCACCTGGACCGATACCCTCCAGATCCTGGGCGTGTGCATTCCCTGCCTGACCGTCATCTGGCTGTTCCGGTGGCGCCTGAACCTGTTGTCCATGCAGGATGAAACCATATTTTCCCTGGTGGCGGATGCATCAAAAGAACGGATTGTGCTGCTGCTCACGGCGGTCATTGCCACCTCCGCCGTGGTGTGCAAGGCCGGCCAGGTGGGATGGGTGGGGCTGATCATCCCCCACATCGCCCGCCGCCTGGTGGGGTCCGACGCACAGAAGGCCCTGCCCTGTTCGCTGCTGCTGGGGGGCATTTTCCTGCTGCTGTGCGACAATGCCTCCCGCACTTTGTTGTCCGGGGAAATCCCCCTGGGAATTCTCACCTCCTTTATCGGGGCCGGGCTGTTCCTGATCCTGCTGTTGACCCGCCCGATGCTTTTGGGAAAAAAATGACATGACTGCGGCTGTCTCCATCCAGGATCTGAGTTTTGCCTATGGAAAGGATCCCGTGATCTCCCACATGGATCTCACGCTTCCGGCCGGGACCATCACGGCCGTGCTGGGGGCCAACGGCGTGGGAAAAACCACGCTCCTGCACCTGCTGCTCGGGCTGTTTGAGCCGGAAACCGGAGCGATCCTTTTTTTCGGCAGGCCGGGCCGCAAATATTCACAAAAGCGGCGCAAGCAGCTCATCGGCATGGTGTCCCAGAACGATACCCCGCCCTTTGACCTGCGGGTGGACGAATATGTGCTTTTGGGGCGGGCCCCCCACCTGGGCCTGCTCACCATTCCCGGGGAACCGGACCGGGCTGCGTCGGCAGCAGCCCTTTCCACTGTGGGCATGACCCACATGGCCGGCCATGCCGTCACCCGGATGAGCAGCGGGGAAAAACAGCTGGTGAACATGGCCCGGTCCCTGGCCCAGGAGCCGGACATCCTGCTGCTGGACGAGCCCTGCTCCCACCTGGACCTGATCAACTCCCGCCAGATGCTGGTATTGTTGAAAACCATCGCCACCCAGGGCCGAACTGTGGTATTTACCACCCATGATCCCAATGCCGCCGCAGCCGTGGCAGACCAGGTCCTGCTCATGAAAAAAGGGGAACTGGTGGCGGCCGGCACGGTAACACAGACCCTGACCCGGGCGCTGCTCACCCGCACCTACGGGGGAGAGGTGGAAGTGATTGAAACGGAAAGGGGACCCTTTGTCAGGGCGGTATAGAAAAATGAAACAACCAAAGAAACCCCGGATCTAAACCCGGATCCGAATCACAGGAGACCCATGGAAAAACTGACCGATTGGACAAAATTGTGGAAAGAACTGTCTGAGATTCAATCCCGGGCGTTTTCAAAAAAACAGGGTGACAAGGAGGACTGCTGGCGGGACAAAGCCAAAGATTTTGACAAAATGGTGGAAAAACGGTGGGCCAAACCGGATTCTTCCCGGCAGTTTCTGTTGGACAAACTCTCGGCAAATCCAGGATCTTCTTTGCTGGATATCGGAGCCGGCACGGGCAAATGGTCGGTCCTGGCCGCCCCCCATGCCGCAAAAATCACGGCACTGGATCCTTCCAAAGCCATGCAGGCGGTGCTGAAAGAAAAGATCCATGAGATGAAACTCACCAATATCGACATTTTCACCGGTGCATGGCCCGAAGATGACCCAGGTTTCCATGATTTTATCCTGGCCTCCCATTCCATGTACGGGATTGCTGATTTTCCTTTGTTTGTGACCCGAATGTGCGACACCGCAAGAAAGGGCTGCATCCTGGTGATGCGGGCCCCGTTTGCCGACTCGGTCATGGCAAACGCCGCCAGACACGTCTGGGGTCAGCCCTATGACAGCCCCAATTTCCAGATCGCCTACAACATCCTGCTGGGCATGGATATCTATCCGGATGTGATCATGGAGGCGGACGGCACCTGGCCGGCCTGGACCAGTGACTCTTTTGAGGCTGCCATGGAGGATATCAAACTCCGACTGGGCCTGGAAGACACGGTTGATCACGATGTTTTTTTATGGGAACTGCTGGCCAAACACCTGACCCAAAAGCCGGACGGCAGTTATGTCTGGCCCGCCGGCAACCGGTCCGCCCTGTTGTACTGGAAGGTCTGATGAAACAGCGACACGACAGAACCGTCATAATCCAAACTTTTGACAACCGATCTGGAAAAGAGGAACGTATAAAATGCCAGTTTTGTGAACGGACATGTGATCTGACCACCGGCCGCAGCTTCTGCGGCATGTACATGGAAGAAAACGGGCGGGTGCTGGAACGTTATCCGGACCAATGGTGCACCTACAACCCCTCCCGGATCGAGTCCGTGCCCTTTTACCATGCGTATCCCGGATCCCGGTCCATGATCATCGGCACGGCCGGGTGCAACTTCCGTTGCCGTTACTGTTCCAACGGGTTCATCGCGTGCAAAGATCCGGCCGACCTCCAGGAGGTGATGTATACCATCCCTGCCGATCGGTTGGTGACCATGGCAAAAAAGATGGGATGCCACAACATCGTGTTCAACGTGAACGAACCGGCCGTGTCCCTGCCCAGCCTGGAGCGGGTCAAATATTATGCCCAAAAGGAAGCGATCCCCATGGGATGCCTGACCAACGGGTATACCACGGAAGCCGCCACACGGATGATGATGGAGATCTTCTCGTTTGTGCACATCGGGCTCAAGGGGTTTTCCAACGCGTTTTACCGGGAGTTTGTGGGGATCCCGGACATGGCCCCCATCCTGCGCAATATCCGGATGTTTGCCCACACCTGTCATGTGGAGATCGCCTCTCCCGTGATCGAAGATGTGAATGACCATGAGCTGTTCGACATCGCCCGGTTCATCCATGACATCCGGCCGGACATTCCCTGGCACGTGTTCCGGCTCCTGCCCGAACACCACATGAAAGAATCGCTGTACCCCAACATCGACCGCATGGACCAGGCCCTGGAAACCTCCCGGAAACTGCTGCCCTATATCTATTTTCACAATTTCGTGGGGTCCAGGTGGGTGAACACCCTTTGCCCGGACTGCGGCAGCACGGTGATCAAACGTTTCAGCCTGGGCTGTTCCGGGGACCGGCTCGATGAGTTCCTGGCCCCGGACAACACCTGCCCGGAATGCGGGACCGCCATCCCCATCCTGGGGACCCGGGTGGCCTGGAATGAAAAACAATCCGTATCATGGGAGGCCGTGTCATGAGCCTGGCAGTGATCGATGCAAGGGAATGGCAGAACCGGTTTGACCTGGAAACCGGGCAGCCCCGGAAAAACGATGCCCCCGTGGTGGAAATGTCGGCCGGGGTGCTTTCCCGGCACCCCTATCCCGGGGATGTGGATGAACAGGCCAACCAGTGGGTGACGGATACGGCCCTGGATCTTATCGATCATTATGACCCTGACCTGGTGTGTTTAAGCTATGTGCAGCAGTTTTTTTCAGACCGGCATTTCAATCATCCGGAAACGGAACGGGAGCGCCTGTTTGCCGCTGCCATGGCAGAGGCGGACCGGTTTTTGAACCTAAGCGGGTTTACCCCCGTGATCGTGGGTACCGGGGACATGATTCCCCTGGCCGGAGACATGGACCTGTCCGGCCTGGACGGCCTGGCCGTTTCCTCCAACTGGTCGGCGCGGTACTGCGGGATCCATGGTCCGAGCCGCCTGGACATGAATTTTTTGAATTCCCTGGACACCCTGGAGCGGATCGTTCCCAGACAGGAATGGACCGATCTGTTCCAGGCGGCCGATCCGGACCTGGAAATTCTCCAGGACACCCGGCTGATGCCGGATTTTCTGGCCGTGGCCAGAGAGGGGCAGGCGTTCAAGACCATGGGCACCACCCTGCGCAAACCGGTCCATATCCCGGCCAACAATTTTCAGGTGCCTGTGGTTTCTCCCTTAGGTCCGGTGACTGACCTGCGGGAGATCAAGCCGCTCATCCGCGAACACCTGCCCACGCATAAAATCGCTTTGATTCTGGTGGAGGGGGTGGGGGAACCTTTTTTCCCTGAATCCCGCTATCTGGTTCAAAACGGTGTGGACTGGTTCTGCTACGAGCCCGGGGATGCGTTTTACCTGACCTTGTCCACGGGCCGGCACCAGCCCTTTGCCTATCCGGCCGGATTCCGGTCGTTCGACAAGGAGGCCGATGCCGTCAAATTCCCGTTTTCAGGGTATATGGATGCGGTTCCCGGCCACACCCTGGCCTTAAATTTTCCGGGAAAAAGCATTGCCGTGGGAAACCGGAGCATGTTCATGCACATGGCGTTCGGCGTGGACATCAGCGTCGAGTGTTTTGCAAGGAACCTGTTCAACCAGGGGTGCATGGCCGTGGTGCACCGGGACGACAAATGAAACCGGGAATATAAACAAAAATGAAAAAAGCCCTCATGAACAATCGACCCATCCAAAAATGGCTGCTGGTGCCGGCCCTCCTTTTCCTGGCCGGCCTGCTGTTGTCGAGCCCGGCTGCGGGCCAGGACCGAAACGCGCAAAAACTGGCGGACCTGGAAACCCGGATCTCCGCCTATACTGTTCAGCCCGGTTTCCCGGATGACCCATACGGCCTGATTGTGGTAAACGCCGCCCTGGAGGCCATCAAGGGAGAATCCGGCGGCATCGGGGCCTGCCTGGTGGACTCCCGCACCGGCCAGGTGGTGGAAACCGGCCGCAACCGCCAGTTCACCACCTATTTTAGAAGCGACCTGCACGCAGAAATGGACCTGCTCAACCGGTATGAAAACCGGGTGAAAAAGCTTCGTTCAGACGGAAACGGGGGCAACCCCCGGGAATGTCCACACCTGGTGCTGATCTCTTCGGTGGAACCCTGCCCCATGTGCCTGACGCGCATCATCAATTCCGGGATCAAAACCGTTCTGTACGTGGTGGAAGACAAACAGGGAGGGATGGTCACCCGCCTGGATCAGCTGCCTCCTTTCTGGCGGGAATTTGCCGCTGACCGGGAATTCCGTCAGGCGCACTGCTCCCCGGAACTCCGGCAGATCGCCCTGGACCTGTTCCATTTTTCCCATCGCGACTTTGCTAAAAATCCCAAAAAGGACCCCCCACCATGAAATATCGGCATTATCCGGTATTCGGATCTCTGATTGCCATGCTCATCTGTTTTCTTTTTCAACCGGCGGTATGGGCTGTCACCGATACCTGTCCGCCGTTTTATCTGCGCACCGATACCGGGGCGGTCATCAACCCCATGACCGGGGAGAATGCAGACCAGCCCTTTTCCACCCGCCAGAC
>DATFJY010000171.1:0-6738 GCA_035268905.1 Desulfotignum sp. | reverse complement strand
GCGGAAGCCCGCGACCTCCTCCTCCCCCGCCTCATGAACGGAGATATCCCTGTATGAGTGCCTATACCGAAGACAGCCTGGTGCAGCAGACAACAGCTGCCTATATGGAGGAAATTTTGGGCTGGACATCGGTGGTTGCCTTCAATAATGAGGATTTCGGGCCGGACAGCCTGCTGGGGCGGGCATCGGACAGGGAAGTGGTGCTGACGCGGTCCCTGAAGGCCAAGCTGATAGAGCTGAACCCGGGACTGCCGGATGCCGCCTATGGGGATGCGGTGCGGCAGATGGCTGCCATTTCTGCCACCCAGTCCCTGGCTGCCACCAACCGGGAAAAGTATGCCCTGATTCGGGACGGGGTGCCGGTGACCTTTCGCAATGATAATGGTGAACGCATCAAACAGCGCCTGCGGGTGCTTGATTTCCAGGAACCTGCCGGCAACGAATTTCTCTGCGTGCGGGAGCTGTGGATACAGGGAGACCTGTACCGCCGCCGGGCCGACATTGTGGGATTTGTCAACGGTTTGCCCCTTTTGTTCATGGAGTTGAAGAACATCAACAGGGATATCCGGGCCGCGTATGAACAGAATTTTGCGGATTACAAGGACACGGTGCCGCACCTGTTCCATCACAACGCCATGGTGGTGCTGGGAAACGGCGTGGATGCCAAAATCGGTTCAATGTCCAGCCGGTTCGAACATTTTCATGAATGGAAGCGCCTGGCCGAGGATGAGCCGGGTGCGGTGGACATGGAAACCCTGCTCAAGGGGGTGTGCGACAAACGCAATTTCATGGACCTGGTGGAAAATTTCATTGTGTTTGATGAGTCTGCCGGAGAACCCAGAAAGATCCTGGCCCGGAACCACCAGTTTCTGGGGGTCAACCGGGCTGTGGCCGCGGTTCGGCAGCGCAAGCAGCAAGATGGTCGCTTAGGAGTGTTCTGGCATACCCAGGGGGCGGGCAAGAGTTATTCCATGGTCTTGTTCACCCGCAAGGTGCACCGCCGGCTGGGGGGAAATTTCACCTTTCTGATCCTCACCGACCGGGAGGATCTGGATACCCAGATATACCGCACCTTTGCCGGATGCGGTGTGGTGGACACCGACCGGGATCCCTGCCGGGCCGGCAGCGGTGATGATCTGGCCAGGCTGCTGACCCGGCAGAAATCCCATATTTTCTCCCTGATTCAAAAATTCAACCAGGCAGTGTCTCCTGATCAGCCTTATACCCGGCGGGATGACATCATCATTGTCACGGACGAGGCCCACCGGACCCAGTACGGCACCCTGGCCCTTAACATGCGAAATGCCCTGCCCAATGCCGGCTGTATCGGGTTCACCGGGACCCCGCTGTTCCGGGATGATGAGATTACCCGCCGGGTGTTCGGGAATTATGTGTCCACCTATGATTTCCAGCGGGCCGTGGCAGACAATGCAACGGTACCGCTGTATTACGATGCCCGGGGGGACAAGCTCGGTGTTGCTGTGGGGGACCTGAATGACCGGATTGCCGAAAAACTGGCGGAGCTGGAGACCGATGACATCGATGTGGCCCAGCGGCTGGAGCAGGAACTGGCCCGGGATTACCACATCCTCACCGCCGGGACTCGGCTGGACCAGGTGGCCCGGGATTTTGTCCGGCATTATACCAAAGCCTGGGAGACCGGCAAGGCCATGCTGGTGTGCATCGACAAAATCACCTGTGTCCGGATGCACAAGCTGATCACGTTTTACTGGGATGAAAAGATCCGCAAGATGGAAAAATCCCTGTCCAAGGCTGCGGATGAACAGGAAGAGATGTACCGCCACCGGCAGCTGCAATGGATGAAGGATACCCGCATGGCAGTGGTGGTCAGTGAGGAACAGGGAGAGGTGGAAAAGTTTCGGCAGTGGGACCTGGACATCATTCCCTACCGCCGGCTGATCAAGGAGGGAATGGACCTGCCGGAGTCCATGCGCAGACAGCCCCGGTATGCCGGCATGCAGCGCATGGCTCTGGAGGATGCCTTCAAGGAAGCGGCACACCCCTTCCGGGTGGCCATTGTCTGCGCCATGTGGCTGACGGGATTTGATGTGCCGGGCCTGTCCACCCTGTACCTGGACAAGCCCCTGAAAGCCCATACCCTGATGCAGGCCATTGCCCGGGCCAACCGGGTGAACGCAGGCAAGAACAACGGCATGATCGTGGACTATTGCGGGATTTTGAAAAACCTGAGAAAAGCCCTGGCCACCTTTGCCGGGGCAGGAGATGGCGGACGGAACACCGGGGGCGGGGATACCGATCCGGCCCGGCCGGACCGGGAATTGCTGGACGATCTGGCAAAAGCGATCTCTTTTGTCCGTTCATTTCTGACAGAGAACGGGGCGTGTCTGGATGCTGTCATTTCCCGGACCGGTTTTGCACGCAATGCCGCCATCCTGGCGGCCAAGGAAGCGGCCAATGATACTGATGAAACACGCAAACGGTTTGAAGTGATGTGCCGGATGGTGTTCACCAAGTTCAAGGCCTGCCTGCCGTTGGAGGGGGTGTCCGGGTTTCGGGCGGACTACGATGCCGTCAACATTGTGTATAAAAGTTTGCAGCAGGACCGTGCTGAAGCCGATATCACGGGTATCATCCGGCAGCTGCACCAGGTGGTGGACGGGGTTATCGAAACCCGGGAAAGCCGGGTGGTTGAAGACCGCGCAACTTATGACATCAGCGGTATCGATTTTGACCGGCTGCGGCAGGAGTTTGCACGCAGCCCGGCAAAACGGACCACGGTGCAGAATCTCAAGGCTGTCATTGAAAAACGGCTTCAGCGCCTGCTGCGGCAGAACCCGTCCCGCATGGATTTCCAGCGCCGCTACGAAGAGATGGTGGCCGCCTACAACCGGGAAAAGGACCGGGTCACCATCGAACAGACCTTTGAAGATCTGATGCAGTTTGAAAAGCAGATGGGAGAGGAACAAACCCGTGCTGCACGGGAGGGTCTGGATGAAGAATCACTGGCCCTGTTTGACCTGCTCAAAAAACCGAAACTGTCGCCCCGGGAAATCAAGCGGATCAAGGCGGTTGCCGTTAACCTTCTCAAGACCATCAAAACCCGGATATCACGCATCGATCACTGGACGACCAGGGAAGCCACCCGTGATACAGTCAGACTGACCATTCAGGATTTTTTGTGGGAAGAATCCTCAGGCCTGCCGGTTGCGCATTACACTGACCATGATGTGGAGATTCGGACAGAAGAGGTCTTTCGCCATGTGTACCGCGTTTATCCGACGCTGCCATCGCCGTATTATGAATCCCGGACTGCGGCATAAAATTTGTAAAACAATCAGACAACTGCACCCGAACCGTACTTTTTGATTACAAAAACGGAAACTGCCTTCACGTCATTTGTCAACACCGGTGACACCCTTTGAATTGGCTGAACCCGATCGAGAAATAGGTTTCTGATGATGATGGTGATAGTGGTGGTGGTGGAAGGAATGGGGGACTGTCACCATTTTGTCATTGACAAAGTGGTACACTTTGTTATTCATTACGTCTACAGGAGTGATAATACCATGCCGACAAAAAACCCAAGGATAAATGTGGTTCTGGAAAAAGGACTCTACTATACCATAAATGAAATGGCTGCCAATGAAGGAATATCCATGTCCCTGATCATGAGGGATTTGGTGAAAGAGGCGTTGGAAATCAGGGAAGACGTTGCACTGGCGAAAATTGCGGACCGGAGAGAACAAACCTTTGATCCTGAAAAAGCCCTGTCTCATGAAGATGTATGGGGAAGTGTATCAAACAGCGGCCAGGCGATAAAATTCGGAAATGGTCAATCTTTCCATGCTTCCCCGGTCCAGGCCAATCTCCTATTCAGATGTAACCGTCATTTCTTTACCGCGGTTCATGAAAAAGCCTGGATCGTTTTGAAAAAGGCATATGGCAGCAGCACCCCATGGGCAAAATTCAAACTTGATTCATACGGCAATATGCCGTATTGTTCTTTCAAGGAAAAATAAATATGGCATCAAAAATCGCTACTGCCCGACTCGAAGCCCGAATCAGCACTGACCTGCATTCACTGCTCAAAAAGGCCGCCGATCTTCAAGGGCGTACAATGACCGACTTTGTCGTTTCCGCTGTTCAAGATGCGGCCTATAGTGCCATTGAACAAGCCGGAATTATTAAGTTGACGCTAGATGATCAAGAATGTTTCGTGCAGACACTTCTTTCACCACCATCTCCCAATTCTGCTTTGAAACGGGCATTTGAGCGTCACAGCAAATTGGTGAGTAAAAGTGAATAAGATGAATTATGAAACAAAGCGTATATATCGAAACCACAATAGTTAGCTACCTTACAGCATGGCGCAGTCCTCAACTTATCATGGCGGCTCACCAGGAAGCTACAAAAGAATGGTGGGATAACGAACGTGATCATTTCAATTTGTTTATTTCTGAAGCTGTGATTCAAGAAGCATCTGTTGGAGATCCCGAAGCAGCAAACAAAAGGTTGGAAGCCATAAAAAATGTTCCGGAACTGCGAACTACAAAAAATGCTCTTAATTTAGCCAAGACCCTTATCAATAAAGGAGGGTTGCCAAGTAAAGCCGGTATTGATGCACTTCATATTTCCGTTGCATCAGCAAATGGCATGGACTATCTGCTCACCTGGAATTGCCGGCATATTGCAAACGCTACACTTCAAAAGGAAATGCGTACAATTTGTGAAGATGCCGGATACTTGCTTCCAGTTATTTGCACCCCTCTTGAATTAATTGAGGAGTATGAAAATGACTAATGACCCGATTATCGAAGAAGTTCGTAAGGCTCGTGATGAGTATGCAAAAAAATTTAATTACGATTTGGACGACATATATCGCGACCTTATAAGAAAACAGGAACAATCTGGTAAAAAATTAATTTCATTACCGCCAAAACGACCTGAGCATAAGAAAAAATCAGCATAGCATATTGTTACCGGGTGGTGGTGCTTTCTGCGCAATCACCACGGTGATATTGCCCGTGCCCCCGGCATCCAGTGCCAGGCGGGAAAGGGTTTGTGCTGCTCGTGCCGGGATGATTTCTTTCGGAATCAAGTTGTATATCAGACAGGGACTAGATGATAACAAAAGCAGGGGTCAGGCGGTCAGCCCGACCCCTTTGGTTATCAGCCGATTACGGAAAAGCTGGAATTGGGATTGATTTTGCGCAGCCGGGAATAGAACCCGATGTTGCAGGGCCGTTTCGTGTATTTCATGGTAAAGGACACCGGGTCTTTGTCATGGTCATGCCCCTTTTCCACGGCCTGCACCAGTTCGGCCATCAAGACCCCCACCACCGGGGCGTTCTTGAACTGGTTGCCGCTGGTGCCCACGGCCATGTAGAACCCGTCCAGGCAGGATCGGTCATAAATGGGAATCCAGTCGTCGGTGCAATCATACAGGTCCACGATGCCACTGGGTTTGTTGGGGATGCGCATGTCCGGAATACGCTGGGCCTCTCTCATGGCCTGGGTGGTCCACTGTTCGGTGAAATCGGTGTTGTAGTTGTCCGGGTCTTCGATGTACTCCAGGGTATCGCATTCCGGGTCTTCGGAGCCGATGAGGATGTTGTTGCCCACTTCCGGCCGGGAGTAGCACCCCACATCACCGTCTGAAATGATGGTGCCCAGGTTGTTGTAGTCAAAATCTTCCGGGGCCGGTACATGGCAGACTTCCTGGCGCAGGGCCCGTGTCTTGATGTTCATCTCCTCTTCCACGCCCGCCATTCGGTTAATCTGGAAGGAATGGGGGCCTGCCACATTGATGACCACCGGGGCATCGATCTGTGTGCCGTCCGCCAGGGTGATGCCCTTTACCTGGTTGTCTTTTTTCCGGATCTCCGTGACCTGTGCGTTGAACAAAAATTTGCCACCCCTGGCTTCGGCGGCCCGCTGCACGTTGTGAGTGGCCTGTTTGGGATCAGAGATCAGGCCGGCTTCCGGGATATACAGGGCCCCGGCAATACTGTCCCGGGCAGGGATACCGAATCGCGGTTCACTGGGCAGGGTGGGGGGGCCGAAACCCCGGGTGTCCAGAATGGGAAGCAGATCGGTAATCTCTTTGGGACCAAAATCCCAGTAACACACACTCAGTTCGTCCAGGGCCGCCTTGACCCTTTCCAGGTTATGGTTTTTGGGGGTTTTCATCACCAGGCCGCCGGTGTTGATATATTTCACCAGCCCGGTTTCATCCACTGTTCCCAGATACCTGGGCCAGTCTATCCAGTAATAATACCCTTCCCGGGCCATGGTCACCCCGTCCGGGGTGGAGTAGTACAGCCGGATGATGGCACATGACCCTGAGGTGGAACCATGGCCGGCTTCCGGCAGTTTGTCCACGTTCAGCACCTTCAGGCCCCTTTTGGCCAGCTCGAATCCGGTGCAGGCGCCGATAATCCCGGCGCCGATGACAATGGCATCATATCTGTGCTCCATTGGTTGCAGTCCTTACATATTTTTTTTGAGTTTACGTTTGATAAATCCCAGGGTTTTGACAATGAACAGACACAGATCCACCCAAAAGGCGGTGATCATCCATACCGGACCATTCCGGCCATCCAACCCGGGAGGTTCGTCACAAGTTTTTCCAGCGTTCAATTTTTTCAAAGGCGGATGCGGCCCTGTCCATGAGGGTGGACAGGTTCACCGGTTTTTTGAAATAGTCTTCAAAACCGGCATCCCGGCAGTCGGCCAGCTCAAACAAAGAGGCATACC
>DATFJY010000170.1:0-3540 GCA_035268905.1 Desulfotignum sp. | reverse complement strand
CATTCCTGCGGGCATGACAGCGGATATGCTGGAGGTGCCTTTCAATGATCCTGATGCGGCAGAAAAAATGATCAGGGAACATGCATCTGATCTGGCTGCCGTTACAATGGAGCCGTTTTTGGGGGCAGGCGGTGTGGTTCTGCCCCGGGAGGGTTTTCTGGAACGTATCAGGGAGGTTACGGCTGCCCATGGGGTGCTGTTGATTTTTGATGAAATCTTTTCCTTCCGGGTGGACATTGGCGGGTGCCAGAACCTGTACAAGGTGATACCGGATCTGACCACCGTGGGCAAGGTGGTGGGCGGGGGGCTGCCCATCGGGGTTCTGGGCGGCAAGGCGGAGTTCATGAACATCTACTGCCATGAAAACACGGAAAAACCGTTGTATCATTCCGGCACCTTTAACGGGTATGAGACCGTGATGCAGGCCGGGTTCGCTGCCATGTCCAAGTATGATGAAAAGACCATCGCCGCCATCAACGCCAAGGGTGACCGGTTCCAGAAAGGGCTGCTGGCAATTATCGCAGAAAACGGGTTGAACATTCAGTCCAACCAGATCGGGTCGCTGCTCAACCTGCATTTTGTGAACCAGCCCACCATCCAGGCAGCGCATGTGCTGGCCTCGGAAGAGGAACTGCACACCCTGATGCACCTGTCTTTGCTCAACAAAAAGATATTCAACATTCCCAGGGGGTTGTTCATTTTGTCTACGGTTATCACAGATGATGAAATGGCGATGTTCCTGGAGAAAATTGATGAGACCCTGAAAGAACTGCTGCCGCTGATTTCAGAAAAATATACCCATTTGCTCCTATAATACAACCAGGGGATAAAATGGTACTGGACAGAATCGATAAAAAAATCTTGAACACGCTTCAGGAAAATGGGAAGATAACCAATTCAAAGTTGTCAAAAATGGTGGGAATATCCGCCCCTGCAACCCTGGAGCGGGTCAAACGCCTGGAACTTGCAGGGGTGATCACCCATTTTACAGCAGTGGTGAACCCGGAAAAAATAGGGTTTTCCATCATGGCCATGGTAAATATTGGTTTGAACCTGAGCAATCTGTCTTCGGTAGCCATGATAAAAGAAAAATTCATGGCTTTGGATGAGGTGATCGAATGCTACCAGATCGCCGGTGCCAATGATTTTATCCTCAAGGTGGCGGCCAAGGACATCAAGACCTATGGGGAGTTCATGAACAAGAAACTGACGCAGATAGAAGGCATCCAGGTCATTAAATCCTCTTTTATCATTGACAATGTTAAGGAAAAAAGGATGTTTCTGCTGGATCTGGCAGAAGAATACAGGGTATAGCAGCGCATTGCCGGAACCGCATAAGACCTGTTTGCAGTGCTTTTGGCTCCGGCCCGGCCCGTAAAATGAAAATCAAAACCTTAGAAAACAGGAGAAAAAATATGGACAAGATTATTATTACAGCAGCCATCACCGGTTCGGTCCACATTCCCACCATGAGTGACTATCTGCCCATCACCCCGGATCAGATTGTAGATGATGCGGTCAAGGCCTGGGAGGCAGGGGCTGCCATTGCCCATATCCATGTGCGCAACCCGGAGAACGGTCTGCCGGTATCAGATCCTGATCTGTTCATGGAAGTACACACCAAAATCAAGGCCCGGTGCAACATGGTGCTGCTGCCCACCACCGGCGGAGGCATGAACCAGACAACAGAAGAAAAACTGATTCCCATTAAGAAACTGCAGCCGGAAATGTGTTCCTTTGATCCGGCCCCCTTTAACTTCGGAATTTTCCAGATTGCCAGCCGGTTCAAGGAGTTCAAGTATGAATGGGAAAAAGACTACCTGGAACTGTGCAAGAACGTCACCTTCCGGCCCACCTTCAATGATGACCTGATCTATGCCAAAACCTTCCTGGAAATCGATACCAAACCGGAATTCGAGATCTATGAACTGGGCCATGTTTCCTATGTGAAATGGCTCATGGAGGAGAATCTGGTGAAACTGCCCGTGCATCTGCAGTTTGTTTTCGGGCCCATGGTGGGGTGGATGACACCGTCTGTCAAGCACCTGGTACTGATCCATGATGAAGCCAAAGAGGTGCTGGGACAGGAAAATTTCACCTGGTCCGTGGCAGCAGGCGGCCGGTTCCAGATTCCCATCACCTCCACTGCCATTGCCATGGGCGCCCAGAATGTGCGGGTGGGGCTGGAAGATTCCGTGTATGCCGGCAAAGGCATCATGGCAAAGGCATCGGCTGATCAGGTGAAAATGGTCAAAAACGTGGCAAAGGAGATGAGTCTGGAGCCGGCCACATCCGATGAAGCCAGAGAAATCCTGGGACTCAAGGGGCTGGACAAGGTGAATTTTTAAAAAAAATGTGGACCTGTGTTTAGTGGACCTGTTTTTAGGGGCTGACGATGATACAGACGTTTTATTAACATGAATACATAAGGAGGAGAGCGTTGAACTACTCAGGTTATGCTTCAATTCATGCGCGGCACATTCCTGAAAAGGTCTGCCTGATTGAAAGGACCCCTGCTTCAGGCACAAGGCGTACCTTTACCTGGCAAAAATTCAATGATGAAATCAACCGTACCGCCAATTATCTGGCAAAAGAGCTGGGGGTGAAAAAGGGTGATTTTGTCATGCACCTCCAGAACAATTCTCTGGAATGGATGGTCACCTATTATGCCATCATCCGTCTGGGGGCTGTGGTGGTGCCTTTGAATTTCCGGTTTGAAAGTCCGGATATCCAGTATGCAGCCGGGGTGTGCAACCCGGACGTGTTCATCTTTGGATCGGAGTTTTTAGGGGTGGTCCAGCCGATCAAGGAAACGCTCACCTCCATCAAGCACTTTATCTGTGTCGGGGAAACCGTTCCTGAAGAGATGATCGATTTTTCCACGATACAAAACTACGGGGATACAGCAGATGCGATGGTCCAGGTGGAACGGGACCACGGCCTGGCCATGATGTTCACCTCGGGCACCACCGGAAAGCCCAAACCGGTCCTGCACACCCATTATTCCCTTAACAGCACTGCTGTGGGCAACGGGATGACCTATTTTGTGCAGAAAGATGACAATTACCTGATTTTTCTGCCCCTGTACCATTCCGGTACCCTGTTTTTGTGGGCACCTTTTTACGCAACAGGTGCCGCCGGCACCATTATCAAAGATTTCAAAGATCCCATGTGGATCATTGAAGCCATTGCAGCTGAAGGGTGTACGGATACGCTTTTTGTGGTTCCCATTGCCATTGCCATCCTCAATGCCATGGGCAATGGAACGATCAATTTCAAGGATTATGATCTGTCTTCCTGGAAATACATGGAGGTGGGTGCCCAGCCGGTGCCTTTTGATATCATGAAGGAACTGGTGGAAAAACTGCCCTGCAGGGTTTCCAATATCTACGGCATCACCGAAGGCGGTGGTGGGGGCACCTTCAACCTGTATCCGGAAGATGTGCTTTCAAAACCGGGTTCCATCGGCAAACCCACCTTCGGGGTAGAGGCAAAAATCGTGGATCCATTGGGGGATGAACTGCCTGCCGACGAGGTGGA
>DATFJY010000169.1:0-4860 GCA_035268905.1 Desulfotignum sp. | reverse complement strand
ATTGCGATGGGTTTCAAAGATCCGGGTGATCCGGGTCCCCTGCCGTGCTGCAATGTCTGTGTAAATTTGACAATCCCGCCGCGGATCAATCACCACCGCATCGGTCCCGTCTCCCAGAATATAGGACAGGTGGGCAATGCCGTCCGATTTAATTTTTTCCAGAAACATCTTTATTCTCCTCGTTTGTGGTATTTCATTGTTATATTTTTTGGTTTCCGTTGGACGCTTTCCATACAAATGAAAATCTATGGATACGCAATGACAGTAAACAATGAATCGGTGATAAGCATAACCGTATGAGTTGGGTAATAAAATACGTAATTTCCCTCATTTTCATGCAATCAGTGATGTAGAAATGGTTCTCACATCTCCAGGGGAATGGCAAGACGGCCCGTGATGAAGACGTCGGTATATGCCTCGGGATTCAGCTAATCCAGGACTACTGTGCCATCAGCCAGTGCCTTTTTTACATGTACTGCATTCAGGAAGAATTGTGGGTGTGGAAATATAATACAGGAATAAGAACAAGCGTTACCAGTGTGGAGATAAGCACGCCGCTTGCCAGGGTCAGGCCCAACGGTTTTAGTGAGGGTTCGAACACCAGAACGCCGCTGCCGAACATCACGGTGGCAGCCGTCAGCAGAATTGGTTTGGTGCGCTGAATGCCGGCCTGAAGCACCGCCTCTTTCAACGGCATTTCTTCTTTTTCCCGCAGTTTTATGAAATCCACCAGCAGTATGGAATTGCGCGCGACAATTCCGGCCAACGCAATAATGCCAAGAACGCCGGTTCCCACTATGTTAAGACCCAAAAGCCAGTGGGCCGGTATCACCCCGATAAATATCAGCGGAATCGGCAGCATGATTAAAAACGGCAGGGTATAGGAACTGAACCAGCCGGCCAGCAGCAGATAGATAAGCAGCATAACAACGGCACCGGCAGTGCCCAGATCCCGGTAGACATCACGTGTCATTTCCCACTCACCAGACCAGTAAAGCCCGGGCTGCGCTGTATGCAATGGCGGGGAAAGCCAGCAAACGGAACTTGGTCCTTTGCCCGCTTTTGCGGTAAGTTTTTTGCCGACTGCCAGCTGGACTGTCAAGGGCTGTACAAGGGACCGGTCCAGATCCGCCACCACTGTGGTTACAGGCACCATATTCCGGCGGTACCGCACCTGATTCCCCGGCTGGGGCCGGAAATCCACCAGATCTTCCAAAGGCACCGGATGACCATTTTTGCCGGGAACATAGATTGTTTTAAGGGCCTGCGCATTGTCACGCACAGATTTGTCCAGCCGCAGAATTACCGGCACCGGATTACGGGATGATGGGGCCGCCCAGGTTGTGACGGTACGGCCGTTTACTGCCAGAAGCAAGGTGCGCGTAATCTCCGCAGGAATCACCCCGCGGGTGGCAGCCTTCCGGGGATCGACCCATACATTGAGAAGCGGCAAAGGGTCGTCCGGAATTTGTTCGATGGTCACCACCCCTGGCTGACTGGTCAGCAACTGTTCCATCCGGTCTGCCATTTGCTGCCGGGCACGGGCATTGGGACCGTAGATTTCAGCAGTGATATCCCGGTTACTGGAAGGTCCGGAGGGAATGCGGCCGATATATCCTTTGGCATTGTAAGGGGCCAGCCAGTTTTTTAATTGATGAAGTACCTCCCGGCTGACTTCATAACTGAGCCGGTCACGGTCCTGCTTGGGCACCAATTCCACATGCACACTGGCATGGTGGGGCGGCAGTTGTCCGGGAATTGGTATCCCTGATGGCGGATAAATGAACGGTGCCGCTGTTCCGGCATACACTGTCAAAGCGTTTACTTCCGAAAGTTTGCGAAGTTCTCTGCTGACAGCCGAGGTCGCCGTAAGGGTCTGGGTCAGTGTGCCCCCGGCAGGCAGCTTTACTTCCACCACAAAAATCTGTCGATCCAGAAGGGGGGTCAACCCGACCTGTACCCAGCGCAATGCCACCAGAGAAAAACTCGCCACAAGCAGAATTAACAGGCCCATATACAAGATCCAGCGCAGGATTGCGTGGGTCATCATTGACCCCATAAAGGCCCGGTAGAGGCGATGATCCTTTTTTTTTGCCCGGGTTTTTTCGGGCATGCCGTTGTCAGATGAATGTGCTGTACCAGGGGATGTATCTACCTTCAGCAGCCGTAAACCAAAGTAGGGTGTAATCGTGAGGGCAACCAGCAGCGAGAACAACACAGCTGCAGAGGTACCTATGGGTAAGGCCCGGATATACTGGCCCATTTCTCCGGTGATATAGGCGGTGGGAAGAAGCGTTGCCACCACAAGCAGATCCGCCAAGATAGTGGGATTGCCCACTTCGTTTACGGCAGAAACGGTGAGGTCCCGGCTTTTTTTACCGGCGTTGCGAAACTGACGGGTGACGTTTTCCAGCATTACCACAGCATCGTCGGAAAGGATTCCGATAGCCAGTATCATTGCAGCAATGGAGATCGGGTTAAGGGTAAACCCCAGTTGATTGTAGATAAAGGGAACAATTGCCAGGGAAGCCGGCATCATCATGGCAATAATGACGGCGGCCCGAAAGCCCAGTCCGAGCCAGATGATTCCCACCACTATCAGGGTGCCGGACAGCAGCTGGCGCAGTACGTTATAGACCCTTTCGGTCGCTTCTTTTCCCGCATCATAGCTGACCGAAAAGTGCATGGTGTCCGGAACCAGCTCGGATTTTATCTCAGCCATGCGCTGATGCAGACGGCGCGTTACATCGCTGACATTTTTGCCGGCAAGTGTGGTCACGGCGACAGTGACTGCGGGAAAGGCTGCTGACTGCCCCTGTTGCCAGTTCAGAACCGCCTGGTTCCGGTGCATTGTGCCGTCACGGATATCTGCCACATCCGCAAGATATACCGGACCTGCAGATCCTTGGCCTACTGGAATGCGCCCCAGTTTTTTGCGGCTGCTGATATCGGTTCCCGCCTGTATGGCTGTCACCGGGGCATTTTCCAAAAATCCCACGGGCATCTGCCGGCCGGCGCCGGCAACGGCCTGCGCCACCTGGTTCAGGGATATGCCGTGAACTGCCATTTCCTGGAGCTTGGGCAATACTTCAATGGCCTGTTCATCTCCTCCATGCCGCACAATGCTGCGCACACCAGGTACGGTTTCCAGGCGGGCGCAAATCTCCCCGGCAATCTGTTCCAGTTGCCTGGGAGAATGGGTTTTGCTGCTCAGGGTGGCCATAAACATGACCAGGCGTTCTTCTCCAAAGGTTTCAATGCGGGGCGTGCCGGCAGCAACCGGTAGATGGTCTGCATGGACATTGAATAGTTCTTCCAGCTCGGTAAAAGCGTCGGCTTTGACAGTGCCTGGTGCAAATTCCACTGTCAGAAGGGCGGCGTGGTCCGTGCTGCTGCTGTGGATTTTTGTCACCGATGCCAATTGTTGAATCCATGTGCCGGCACGCCGGGCCAGCTGTTCATCCACACGTTCCGCACCTCCGCCGGGCCAGGGTATCATGACCATGGCAGTGGGGACATCGATATCGGGCCGGTCTTCCCGGGGAGTGACCAGCAGGCTGTATCCGCCCAGAACAAAACATGCAATGATAAACAGGGGGACCAGCGGAGAATCCAGAAGACGATTGGCAAATCGTCCGGCCAGGCCGAGTTGGGCCATCAGAAGGATTTCCCTTCCGGCCGAACCTGTTGACCATTCCGCAAATCAGAAGAAGGATGCAGCACAACAAATTCTCCTGCATCCAAACCCTGAGAGACGGCCACAAAGCTGTTTTCATCAGAAGATTTTTGCGGTGCAAGGCGAATCCAGCGCAGAGAAACAAAATCTTTGTTCTGCTTTTGTTCAACAACCAATACCCCGGTGAGCTGGCCCCGGCGAATCAGCGCTGCTCCGGGTAATGCCACAAGACCTTTTTGTCCGGTTTCATTGAGCAATACAGTAACCACCTGCCCGGGCTGAATGATTTTAGGCGGATTTTTCAATGAGAGCCGCAGCACCTGCCCGGCAGAACTATTTTTTATAGCCGGTAAAATCGCCACATACCTTGCCTGCAGCGGTGTACTCATGGAGGGATCAAGTACTGACGCCATGTCCTGCGGGGTTATCTGATCAGCTGTCTTTGACTGAAAGGTGTCATCAATCAGATATCTTTGAGAAGCCGCTCCCCGGAAGACTGCCTGGCAGCTGCTGCAAAGGTTTCCAAGCTCTGTTCCAGCGCTGTCAGCTCCAGGGTGTCGCCCAGAGACAGATCCTCTTTTCCCATATTTTCAAAGGCTGTCACAACATCCATGACAGTCATGCTTTCAATATCCCGGGCCGGGGTAAAACCGGATTCAGGGTCACTCACTTTGAAAAGAATACGGCTGTGGACCAGTTTTTCCATAAAAACCGATGTAATGTTCGCAGACAGGTTAAGATGGGCGGCAACTGATAAGGATGTCACCGGTCCCCTGCCCTGGGCGAACCGGTTCACACAAAAAACCGCTATCCTGAGGAAGATCAATTTTTTCACCCGCACACTGACGTGCGCATATTCTGGGTCATCTGTCTGAAGCACATCAAAATGTTCCCAGACAAAGGAGATTTCAGCCCCGAACAGCACAATAGTCCAGGACGCATTCAGCCACAACAAAAACAACGGTATGGCTGCAAAACTGCCGTAAATGGCATTATAGGTGGAAACCCCTACCTGGAATTGCAGATAGGCTATCTGGGCCAGCTGAAAAATGGTGCCGGCAATGACACCTCCGGCCAGGGCGGCCCGGACATTTACATTTTTATTGGGAATAAACATATAAAAAAAGGTAAATACCATCCAGACAGTTAAAAAGGGAATTATCTTCAAACCAAAAGAAAGCAGA
>DATFJY010000168.1:0-2459 GCA_035268905.1 Desulfotignum sp. | reverse complement strand
AGACCGGCTGGACCTGCCCATGATGGTGGAAAACAACACCTCCCAGTTTGAAACCGGGTTCACTGTGTCCATTGAGGCCAAAAAAGGGGTTACCACAGGCATATCGGCAGCAGACCGGGCCACCACGATTTTAACCGCAGTGGCAGATGACACCACCCCGGCTGATATTGCCCGGCCAGGGCATATTTTCCCCTTGCGGGCCCGGGACGGCGGGGTGATGGTCCGGGTGGGGCAGACCGAAGGGTCCGTGGACCTTGCCCGGCTGGCCGGTCTCAAGCCTGCCGGGGTGATCTGCGAAATCATGGATGATGACGGCACCATGGCCCGGATGCCTTCTCTGGAGAAATTTGCCAAAGAACACAACATCGGCATCTGCACGGTGGCAGATCTGGTGAAATACCGCCTGAAGACGGAAAGTTTTGTGAAACGGGCGGCCCAGACCGTGATTCCCACAAAAATGGGCGGGGAATTTAAGATCATTGCCTATGAAAATGATCTGGACAACCTCACCCACATCGCCCTGGTCAAAGGGGAGATCGATCCGGAGAAAGCGGTTCTGGTGCGGGTGCATTCCGAATGCATGACCGGGGATATTTTTTCATCCTTGCGCTGCGACTGCCAGGACCAGCTGCACCGGGCCATGGCCATGATGGAAGAGGAAGGCAGCGGCGTACTGTTGTATCTGCGCCAGGAAGGCCGGGGCATCGGTCTGGTGAACAAACTCAGGGCCTATGAATACCAGCGCCAGGGACTGGATACGGTGGAGGCCAATGAAAAACTCGGGTTTGCCGCGGACATGCGGGATTATGGGGTCGGTGCCCAGATGCTGGTGGACCTGGGGGTGAAAAAGATGCGGCTTTTGACCAACAACCCCAAAAAGATGGTGGGCCTGGAAGGGTATGGCCTCTGGGTGGAAGAACAGATCCCCATTGAAGTGCCCCCCAACTGTCACAACCAGGGATATTTGAAATGCAAACAGGCCAAAATGGGCCACCTGCTCCACATGGACAAACACTGCTAACGTTTAGAGCGAAGGAAAATTGTCATGCCACAGATTATCGATGCAAAACTGACCGCCCAGGGCAGAAAATTCGGCATCATCGTGTCCCGGTTCAATGATTTTATCACCGCAAAGCTGGTGGACGGGGCCATGGATGCGCTGGTCCGCAGCGGTGCCAAAGACCAGGATATAGTGATTGTCAAAGTGCCCGGTGCTTTTGAAATACCGCTGGCAGCCCAGAAAATGGCAGCCGGCAAAAAATATGATGCCATTATCTGCCTGGGTGCTGTGATCAGGGGGGCCACCTCCCATTATGATTATGTGTGTGCCGAGGTGTCCAAGGGCATTGCCAGTGTGAGCCTGGATACCGGGGTGCCGGTGATGTTCGGCATTTTGACCACGGAAACCATTGAACAGGCCATTGAACGGGCCGGTACCAAGGCTGGCAACAAAGGATTTGAGGTGGCCATGGGGGCCATTGAAATGGCCAATCTCGGAGAAATCCTCGGAAAAATGGCATAATTTATGGGTGACCGCAGACAGTCCAGGGAACTGGCGCTCCAGGCCCTGTTTTTCGTGGACATGAACCCGTCCACAGACTTTCAAACAGATCTGGATGCCTTTTGCCGGGAAAATGAAACCCTGCTCACACCAGCGGTAAGACCGTTTTTTTTGGATCTGGTGCAGGGGGTCCATGAAAATTCCCTTCAGATTGACCAGCTGCTGGAAACCTATTCCAGAAAATGGAAAATTTCCAGAATGCCGGGGGTGGACCGCAATATCATGCGCATCGCCGCTTTTGAGCTGCTCAAACACCTGGATATTCCCCCTTCGGTCACCATCAACGAGGCTGTGGATATCGCAAAAAAATATGGATCCCGGGAATCTGGTCCGTTTGTCAATGGGATTTTAGACCAGATCCGTTTGTCCCTTGACCGGTAGTGCTTTCATCCCGGGCAACTTTCACTCCGGGTAATTTTCAATCTATCACCAAAAACACAAGGAGGGCGTTTTGATTATAAAAAAACTGTCAGTCGGTCCTATCATGGCTAACTGCTTTATCTTAGGGTGTGAACAAACCAAAGAAGCGGTGGTGATCGATCCGGGTGATGATGCCGACCGGATACTCATGGAACTGGCCAAAGCAGAACTGAAGGTGAAATATGTGATCAATACCCATGGCCATTTTGACCATGTGGGGGCCAACAAGCGCATGAAAGAAGTGACCGGCGCTCCCCTTGCCGTTCACCCGGATGATGCGCCCATGCTGTCGGAATTGTCCAGATCAGCCGCATCATTCGGTCTGGCTGCCGAGAACTCACCGGAACCGGACATGCTGCTCAATGAGGGGGACAAGGTGACTTTCGGCAGCATCACCCTGACGGTCATCCATACACCGGGCCATTCCAGGGGCGGTATCTGCCTTTACACACAAGGCCATCTGTTTGCAGGCGACACC